>JAFOYZ010000003.1 GCA_017424485.1 Bacteroidaceae bacterium | reverse complement strand
GGTTGATGAAGAGACATACGTCCATGGCAAAGCGCCCGAGGGTAGAGGCTACGGCGCCAATGGCATAGGCTGTAGCGCGCTCGGTCTTTCCGCGGCTCATCTGTGCAGCCACTACGTTGTAGTGCATAGTCGCGAAGTGGAGCAGCTCGGTGGTCATTGTTCGGTTCAGGGGGAACGATGAGCCGTATCCAGCAGCTGAGCCCAAAGGATTCTGGTTGGCAATCTTGTAGGCGGCTGCTACGAGGCGTAGGTCATCGACAAGGGTCTCGGCATAGGCTCCAAACCACAAGCCAAATGATGAGGGCATGGCAATCTGCAGGTGGGTATATCCAGGCATGAGTACCTCTTTGTATTCTTCGCTCAGGGCCTGCAGGCGGTCGAAGAGGTGTACCACCTCGTCGGCAATCATGCGTATCTCATCGCGGAAATAGAGCTTGAGGTCTACGAGCACCTGATCGTTGCGTGAGCGTCCCGAATGTATCTTCTTGCCCATATCGCCAAGGCGCTGAGTCAGTAACAATTCGACTTGTGAGTGTACATCTTCAATACCCTCTTCGATGACAAACTTGCCGTCAAGTATCTCGGTACGAATCTGCTCCAAAGCAGCGAGCAACACGGGGAGCTCATCCTTTTCGATGAGGCCGATACTCTCAAGCATGCGGATGTGTGCCATCGAACCCTCTACGTCATAGCGTGCCAGGCGTAGGTCAAGCTCGCGGTCTTGGCCTACGGTGAAGTTTTCTATCATCTTGTCGGGCTCGAAGCCCTTGTCCCAAAGTTTCATATTGTGTTAGTTTTTATTGATTAATGTCTTTTTCTCGGAGTGCTCAGAGTTCTCGAAGAGCGCTCAGAAAGTCGATATACACCTTGATGCCCTCCACGATTTCACTTTCCAGCACATACTCATCGGCTCCGTGCGAACGGCATGACTCTCCTACGCCCATCTTGAGTGATGGTATGCCATGCATGAGTGCCATGTCTGATGTGGTGGGCGACACGAAGGTGGTGCGGCCTATTGCACTTGCTGCCTTTACCAAAGGATGCTCGGGGTAAATCGCTGAGGCATGCACCCGTGTGCTGCGCTCTTTGGCATCGGCCTCGAGCAGCTGCTGCACTATCTTTACCGTTTCTTCATTAGTGTAAGCATCGGTGGTGCGTATGTCGATGACAAACTTACATTCGTCTGGGATCACATTGTGCTGTGTCCCGGCACTGATTTGTGTGACGGTCATCTTGATATCGCCCAACAGCTCTGAACAGCGCTCAAAACGGAAGTTGCGTATGCGCTCAATGTCAGCTATCGCCTTGTCGATGGCATTTATCCCTTCATTGCGTGCTGCATGGCCACGTACGCCATGTGCGGTACAGTCCATCACCACAAGTCCGCGCTCGCCTACAGCCGCATTCATCCCCGTGGGTTCGCCTACGAGTGCCATATCGATGTGCCCCAGTTCAGGTAGTAGAGCACGCATGCCATGTTCGCCCATCACCTCCTCTTCGGCACTGATGGCAAGGAGCATGTTGTAGGGAAGCTCTTGCATCTCCATATAGCGGTAGGCGGCGATGAGGCTCACTGCCGAGGCACCAGCATCGTTGCTGCCGAGGCCATAGATACGTCCCTCCTCGTGGGTGGCTTCATAGGGATCACGAGTGTACGATGCAGATGGACGTACGGTGTCGTGATGTGAGTTCATCAGCAGGGTAGGGCGGCTATCGTCCCACATCGGAGTGCGTACGTATACATTATTATATATGCGCTGTACGTTTCCCTTGACACGACTGCGCAGAAACTCCTCGATGATATCTGCCGTAGCGGCTTCATCGCGCGAGGTCGAAGGAGTTGCTATGAGTCTGTCAAGCAGGTCTATGCTTTCCTCTGTGAGTGTCTGGAGCGTGTGAGATGTTGTCATGTTGCCATAGTGTTGCTATTCGGACTGCAAAAATACAACAAAAAGAAGAAAGTGTGCAACAATATCGCTATTTTAGCTCGGTTTGCACTATCTTTAGCCTGCTTTGCAGTCTTTAATTAGGCTGCATCTCAGAAAATTACAAATAAATTTGCATTTTCGTTCGATTTGCACTAATTTTAATCTGCTTCGCAGTTTGAAGATAGGCTGCACCTCGGAAAAACTCAAATAAAGTTAACTTTGTTGAATCTCTGCCTCGCTCAACAAAGAAAATACAAGCATTTCTCTGTTTTCACTCGTTGAGATTTGGTTTTTCACTCGGTTTGCACTATCTTTAGCCTGCTTTGCAGTCTTTAATTAGGCTGCATCTCAGAAAATTACAAATAAATTTGCATTTTCGTTCGATTTGCACTAATTTTGCACCCGCTTTCGCGCAATCGCTGTCATAGGAAGAGTAACTTGATATGTTGCGTAGGGACGATATAACAATTTAATTATTTAAAAGAAATGGATTTAATTAAAATTGCTGAAGAAGCATTTGCTACTGGTAAAGAGGGTCAGGTACCCGCATTCAAGGCTGGTGACACTGTAACCGTAGCGTATCGTATTGTCGAGGGTAACAAGGAGCGTATCCAGCTCTACCGCGGTGTAGTAATCAAGATCTCTGGTCACGGCTACAACAAGCGTTTTACTGTACGTAAGATGTCTGGTACTGTAGGTGTTGAGCGTATCTTCCCCATCAACTCACCCGCTATCGACAGCATCGTAGTGAACAAGGTTGGTAAGGTTCGTCGCGCTAAGTTGTACTACCTCCGCGCTCTTACCGGTAAGAAGGCTCGTATCAAAGAGAAACGAGTTATCACCAAGCAGGATTAACATTACGTTATTGCGAAATAAAAAAGGTGCTCCATTCGGGGCACCTTTTTTATTGGTTTCAAAAATTAGAGCTGTCTGACAGAAAAATCAGACAAAGAGAAAAAATAAATTGGACAAAGAGAATTTTTCTAATCTCTTTGTCCAATTTTCATATTGAGTACTCCCAATTTTCTTCGTGGGTTCACCCATTTTCGCTCGTGGGTATATCCGATTTTTATCATCGGTATGCCCGTTTTTTTCCGCAGGCTCAATAATCCCTTAAAAACAAGTCTTCCGAAATCAGCTGACCAGTTGACCTGAGGTGTTATACCTTGTTGATTATCTTTGAGTTAATGCGGTCAGCTGTAGCTGGCC
>JAFOYZ010000042.1 GCA_017424485.1 Bacteroidaceae bacterium | reverse complement strand
GATGCGCAGGATGAGTGCGCCTTGGAAGGTCTGCGTCTCCTGTTGCTGCCAGTGAAACTCCTTGCCGATGGTGACGCCATGGAGGCTGAAGGTGGCCTCTCCAACCCCTCCCAGGGAGGGGCTATCAAACACTACGGAATCTCCATAGACATGTTCCTCTTTCCCGTCGCTTATCACTATGTAGGCGTTGCCCGTCTCAGCATCCTTTCTTATTGAAGCGGTATAAGTCTGCTTCGTAGGGTTTGTGGGCTCTACAAGCTTCCCCTTGGGGTGAGTTGACGGTGCCTCAAATGTGATTTCCTCTCCCTGCATGATGCCCACATCGATGGTAGGCTCGGTGCGTATACCCACCTCACAGAGTATCTCCATAGCCTTAGCGGCGGTGAGGCGCTCATAATCCTCGGAGCGGGGAGTCACGATGAGTCCGCACATGTCCAATGCGCCAGGGCTGATAAGGTATCGGTCATCACCCTCAGCTGCGTAGCAGTGGGGGCGGTGTGCGTGGCGTGGGATGACGATGAGGTTCACCTGCTCTCCTTTGCGGTAGGCCACCACGTTCATACGCGGCTCATATTCCCCTTCGGGCAGGGGCAGCATGGCATACAATCTGTCGAAAGCGCTGCTATCCTCGGCATCGTGTATCAGATATACCATGTAGCCGAATGGCGCTATCGCTTGGCATAGCTCTTCGTCGGGCACACTCTTGGCATATTTTACCAATGGGATGTCGTCACCTATGCCTGCCTGTAGGTGCAGGTGGTCGGGAGCCGATGCACCGCACTTGGGTCCGTTGTAGAATACGATATACTCCTCGGGTAAGGCCTTTGTGGCCTGTATGAGCGCGTCGTACCCCTCTGCGATGCTTTGCTTGCGGTGTGTGGTGGAGGCTATCGTGTAGTGGTTTCTCAGTATGGGAAACGGGTTCACCAGCCACTCAAACGCTCCGTTGAGCGCTATGCTATGTTGCTCTTTGGGGCGGTTGGCGGCACATAAGAAGCAGGGACGTGCGGCGATGCTCGCTTTGTCAATGCTTGCTCCTGTAGAGACTATACGTGCGGGGTTGCACTGCACACGCAGTGCTGTAGGCAGTTTGGTTGAGGTCAGCTCACGGCTCCACACTTGGGTCAGCGCCTCGTGATTGTCGCGTGCGGTAGTCCATTCGCGCAGTTGCGCTTCGAAGAACGATTCCATCTTGTCTGTCATACGATGCTATGCTTGTTCACTACAAAAGTAGACAAAAATAGTGATTTGGCAAAGCATGGTGGCAGTAGTTGTCGCTAGCGTTGATGTTATGCCTTGCTTTGTTAAATAGTTTTAATGTTATCGTTTTTCTTAATGGGATTATTGTTTATCGATAAATTTGTATTACTTTTGCATCGTTAAACGATAAAAACTTATTGTATTATGAAAACAAATCTTTCAAAGCGAATGTCGGTAATTACCGGTTTTGTAATCTTTTTCGGAGTGTTGAACATACTGCTATTATTGGTAAAAGCAGAGAACGCAGTGGGTATCTGGAGTAATCCTTTAGGCAAATGGGATGAAGAGTGGTATGCCTGGAAGGTAGTCGTTCTCATCGGGTACGTTATCTTTGGCCTTATAGCAAATATACTTACTATGGTGTTTATGGTCAACTCCATCAAGTCTATCAAATGCGGTGAGTTTTTCTCTAAATGTAATGCTAATATCATATGGTGGTCAGCACCCATCTATTTCCTCTCAAGTTTATGTGCTAATAATTTCGCCATAATCTATGGAGTCTCATACTTTATGATCTACCCCGGCACGTTCTTTACTCCTCTCCTCCTCATCGGTATCGCCATAATCTATTCAGCAGGTGTTCGCCTGAGCGAAGAGAACCGCTTGACCGTGTGATTCGTTAACCCACTATGTAGAACCTTATAAATAAGCATACAATGTCAATCATAGTAAACGTAGACGTAATGTTGGCCAAGCGCAAGATGACCTCGGGCGAACTGGCCGAGAAGGTGGGCATCACCGCAGCCAACCTCTCCATACTGAAGACGGGCAAGGCCCGTGCCATCCGCTTCTCCACGCTCGACGCCATCTGCAAGGCGCTCGACTGCCAGCCGGGCGACATACTCGAGTATCGTGACTGATTATGATGATATACCTATTTATCCTACTTTTCCTAGGTGTGCTCTTCGGAGCCAATACCTACATCTTTGCACGTATGGTGCAGGCTTTGCCTGCATTGCCTATGGCAGCGAAGGTCCTGATAGGCGTGTGTATGGCCATTGCCACGTGTGGCGTGTTTCTCTCCATTGCCTTGCGCAGTAGCGGACTGCCTGCAGTGCTCTCGCGCGGACTATTCCAAGTAGGCTCCGTATGGCTGGTATTCCTATTGTACATGGTGCTTATCTTGCTCGTGGCCGATGTGGTTGCATGGGTTGGTCTGAAGATTCCCTATCGCTTTTGGGTGTCTCTTGCGCTTTGCCTTGCAGTGCTTGTCGTAGGCCATTATCGCTACAAGCACCCGAAGGTCAATGTGGTGCCCCTGTCGTTTGATAAGGAATGTACCCTTGACAAGCCTCTCACTATCGTGGCTGTGAGTGATGTGCACCTTGGTGAAGGCACGGGACGCAAGGCGCTAGCACGCTACGTAGACCTTATCAATGCACAACATCCCGATGTCATCGTCATTGCCGGTGACCTCGTCGACAACAGCGTAGGCCCGCTCTACCGCGACCACATGGCCGACGAGCTGGCCCGACTCT
>JAFOYZ010000041.1 GCA_017424485.1 Bacteroidaceae bacterium | reverse complement strand
GCACGCGAAGTAATCAATAAGATTGGTTATACGAAGAGCGAATATATGTTTGAGGGCAACTCATGTGGCGTATTCTCGGCCATTCATGAGCAGAGCGCCGACATCAACCGCGGCGTAGAGCGCGAAGACCCCATGAACCAGGGTGCTGGCGACCAGGGCATGATGTTCGGTTACGCTACCAACGAGACTGAAGATTATATGCCCCTCTCACTTGACCTCGCTCACAACATCCTCAAGGTACTTGCCGATATCCGCCGCGAGGGCAAGGAGATGACATACCTTCGTCCCGATGCCAAGAGCCAAGTGACCATCGAGTATGATGACAACGGCAAGCCCGTACGTATCGACACCATCGTAGTATCGACCCAGCACGATGAGTTTGTAGCTCCTGCTGATGACACTAAGGAGGCACAACTCAAGGCCGACGAGGAGATGCTGGCACAGATACGTCAGGACGTGATCGAGATACTGATGCCTCGCGTCATTGCCGGCATACACAACGAAGAGGTATTGGCACTTTTCAATGACAATATCACTTACCATGTAAACCCCACAGGTAAGTTCGTAATCGGTGGCCCTCATGGTGACACAGGTCTCACTGGCCGTAAGATTATCGTAGACACCTATGGCGGTAAGGGTGCCCATGGTGGTGGCGCTTTCAGTGGTAAAGACCCCTCTAAGGTAGACCGAAGTGCAGCATACGCGGCACGCCATATCGCCAAGAACCTTGTGGCTGCCGGTGTAGCCGACGAGATGCTGGTACAGGTTTCTTATGCCATCGGCGTAGCCAAGCCCATCAACATTTATGTAGACACCTACGGACGTAGCCGTGTGAATATGACCGACGGAGAAATAGCCAAAAAGATTGACGAACTCTTTGACCTTCGTCCCAAAGCCATCGAGGAGCGACTCAAACTACGCAACCCCATCTATGCCGAGACAGCAGCCTACGGACACATGGGTCGCAAGCCCGAGGTGGTGACCAAGAGCTTCCGCTCACGCTACGAGGGTGACAAGAACGTCACTGTAGAGCTCTTCACATGGGAGAAACTCGACTATGTAGACAAGGTGAAAGAGGCATTCGGACTTTGATAAGTAGGGTTTGATGGATGATAGATGATGGACTTCCATAAACCATAAACCCTCAACCATAAACCCTAACGAACCTGCCCGTCGCCTCGCACAAGCCACTTATAGGTGGTGAGCTCTTCCAGCCCCATCGGGCCACGGGCATGTAACTTCTGAGTACTGATACCTATTTCGGCACCAAGTCCAAACTGAGCACCGTCTGTAAAGGCGGTGCTCACGTTGTGATAAACGCAAGCCGCATCAACCTCTCTGAGAAAACATTCGGCAACATCAGCATCTTCGGTCACGATACACTCACTGTGCTTTGAACTGTAGCGGCATATATGCTCCAGAGCCTCATCGGCACACGTCACCGTACGTATCGACATCGTATAGGATAGGAACTCAGTGCCGTAGCTCTCATCGGTAGCCTCCAAGAGGAGGTCAGCAGGATAATGCCCGCGCAAAGCCTCAAATGCAGGCTCATCGGCAAATATACGCACACTATGCTTACTGAGTGCCTCGCACAATAAAGACAAGTCGCCCAAGCGGTCGGCATGTATCAACAAGCAATCCAATGCATTGCATACACTCACACGACGGGTCTTGGCATTGAGCACAATAGCGGCGCCCTTGGCCGTATCGCCATACTTGTCGAAATAGGTATGGCACACACCTGCTCCCGTCTCTATGACAGGTACTGTAGCGTGTTGTCGCACATAGCGGATAAGGCCTGCGCTACCGCGAGGTATCAGCACATCAATGTCATCTACCGCATGGAGTAGTTTGTCGGCTGCCTCACGCGTTGCAGGAAGCAAAGTCACGATGTTCGGATCCAATCCCTCGCGTTCCAAGACCTCACGTATAAGGGCCACGATAGCGGCATTGCTCTTCTCCGCATCGCTTCCTCCCTTGAGCACACATGCATTGCCTGCCTTGAAGCATAAGGAGAACACATCAAAACTCACATTGGGTCTTGCTTCATAGATAATACCTACTACACCAAATGGTACTGATATACGCTGCAAGTGCATACCATTGGGGCGAACGGTATCATGCAACACCCTATTGAGAGGCGAAGGCAATGTTGCTACAGCACGTATATCGGCCGCTATGGAACGAATACGTTCTGCTGTCAGCATCAGGCGATCATATTTGGGATCATCAGGATTCATCCGTGCGAGATCGCACTGATTGGCCTCCAAGATATAGGAGATACGTGCTTCGGCCTCATCGGCTACAGCACACAATACACTATTTATTCTCTCATCACCCAACTGTGCCGCACTACGGGCGGCGATACGGGACTTTCTCATATTCGTTTGTTCAATAATCCTTTATACTATACACAAGTAGTCGTAATGCACTATAGGTCTACGATCATGTTGCCCTATAGCCTGCCGTGCCTCCATGCTGTCATAAGCAGTACGTCCCACACCGATGATGTTTCCTTGAACATCAGCAACATGTACGATATCATCTTTTTCAAAATCACCGTCAATGGCACATACTCCTATGGGAAGTATACTCGCGGCCTTCTCTCCTAACACCACCTCTACAGCTTTATCATTGAGGCGTATGACACCTTTAGCAAAACCATCACTATGAGCAATCCACTTCTTGACACTCGATGCATTCGCCTCCGATGCCACAAAGAGGGTACATAACGTCGCCTCCGGTTCGTTGACAACATGAAGCAATATATCCTCCTTGCGTCCATTGGCAATGATGACCGTGATACCCTCATCGGCCACTTTACGGGCTATTCTTGACTTGGTCTGCATACCACCACGGCCAAACCCTGAGCGCTCTATCTGAATAAATTCCTCCAACGCTGTAGTCGGCTGTACCCGACGTATCACCCTACTCCCTGCATTGGTAGGAGGGCCATCGTATATGCCATCTACATTGCTTAATATGATAAGTACATCCACATCCATCATAGTCGCCACAAGGCCGCTCAACTCATCATTGTCGGTAAACATCAGCTCGGTCACCGATATGGTATCGTTTTCGTTGACAATGGGAACCACACCATGATTAAGCATAACCCGCATACATCCTCTTTGATTGAGATAACTGCGACGGGTAGCAAGGCTCTCTTTCGTAGTAAGCACCTGCCCTACAGCGATGCCATGATCCCGGAAGAGTTCATAATACCGATTGATTAGTTTGGCTTGCCCTACGGCAGAGAATAGTTGACGGCTCTCCACACTATCCAACTTGTCGGAAAGTTGCAGTTCACTGCGCCCCGATGCTACTGCTCCTGAGGAAATCAGTATAATCTCTATTCCTTGGCGATATAACAAAGCTATTTGATCGACTAGTGATGACATACGGGTGACATCCAGTGTGCCATCTGTACGAGTCAGTACGTTGCTCCCTATCTTCACTGCAATACGCCTATATGCTGATTTCGTTGACATATTCAAAGCTACAATAATGTTTGAGTTGACAAATATACAGCTTTCTTCCTGTTATTGCGACATTTTTATTACAAGATTAATCTTTCTACATACATTTTGATAGTATATCATATTTTTTGCAAGTACAGAAATTAGGCGGCGCCTCAGAAAAATCAAGTTTTACTTGCTTTTTCGTTCGGCTTGCACATACTTTAGTCCTTGCTTTGCAAGTACAGAAATTAGGCGGCGCCTCAGAAAAATCAAGTTTTACTTGCTTTTTCGTTCGGCTTGCACTAATTTTGTCGTGGAATCACTAAACAAGCGCGTAGCGCGCCGCGTTGTGTAAGGTGAACCCAATGTTAGGGGTGCTTGCCCAAGGGCAGGCTGAGATTATACCCTTTGAACCTGCTGGCGTAATTGCAGAGAGGAAAACGGAACTTGGTGTGTAGGCACACGCGATGCTGATATATGACTAGAGAAGGCCGTATTCCCCACAAGGATGAGGTCTTCTTTCTTTTTCGCCAACGCCATACACGGCTCCGCAAGCAAGGAACCGGCATTTACGAAACTAAATGTCAAACCTAAAAAAGGAGAAAAATGAACAAAGAGAACCTGAAGAGAGACCTCGCGCTGGTGCGCGAAAAGAGTCCATTAGTACACAACATCACCAACTATGTTGCCATGAATTTTTCGGCCAATGCCTTGCTTGCTATTGGCGCATCGCCAGTGATGGCTCACGCCGTAGAGGAGATGGACGATATGGTAGCTATTGCTTCGGCCCTAGTAATCAATATAGGCACGCTAGATGCTGAGTGGGTACGTGGAATGATGGCTGCAGGCCGTGCGGCACACCGCATGAGCAAACCTATCGTACTCGACCCCGTAGGTGCAGGTGCCACTCCCTACCGCACCGAGACAGCATGGGAGATTATCCGTGAGTGCCACCCCACCATCATTCGTGGTAATGCTTCGGAGATTATGGCACTTGTAAATGCCGACATCACTAGCAAGGGGGTAGATAGCAGCCAAAGTTCTGACGATGCTGTAGAGTCGGCCAAGCAACTGGCCAAGACTACGGGGGCAGTAGTGGTCATCAGTGGCGCCACCGACTATATCACCGACGGAACACGTACCGAAACCATCTCCAATGGTTCGCCCTTAATGACACGCGTCACCGCTATGGGATGCACCGCATCATCCATGGTAGGTGCCTTCGCAGGTATCAACCCCGATGCTTTCGAGGCCGCACTCCATGGTATGGCGGTAATGGGCATATGTGGCGAGCAAGCAGTAGAAAAAAAGGCTACCCCAGGCTCATTGCTGACAAACTTCGTCGACGCATTGTATACAATCACTCCCGAAGAGTTGGCTTCGCGTGTCAACAGTACACACGAAGAACTTCCTCTATGGAGCGAATCGGCCTTTGAGGCCGTAGCCGACATCATGCATAGCATCGAGCAGTATGAGTTCATACAAAAGATGTTGGACGGCACGTTACCCCAAGAACAGTTTGTGCGCTACCTACAACAAGACAAGATATACCTAAAGGAGTACTCACGCGACCTCTACGCCGTGGCCGACATGATGACTGACAAGGCTGAGGGCGACTTCTTCCGTGCTACTGCTAAGGAAGGCATGGAGAGCGAGAATGCCATGCAAGCCATGTTGAGCGAGCGCTTTGGCATCAGTGGAGAACCCCTGCCAGTAGCCACTACACTACGTTATACCCGTTTCCTACGCCACTATACCGACACGTTAGATATACCCGTAGTGCTTGCAGCCGTACTACCCTGTTACTGGGTATACAATGAAGTAGGCAAGTTCCTCGTGTCACAACACATCAGTCCCCATAACCCCTATCGTGAGTGGATACAGACCTACGGCTCACCTGAGATGGACGAAGCTACCCGCTACGTGGTAAGCCTCATCGACCGTATGGCCAAGGGTTGCACCCCCGAGAAGCAAGCACTTATGCGCCGTGTTTTTGTTGAAGGTTGTGCCTTAGAACTAGAGTTTTTCATGATAGGACTTCAAGAGTCGTAAAAACTCAAAAAAACATATAACCCAAAATGAAAATTCCCTTTGACCTTTCCCTCTACCTTGTCACCGACCGCCCTCTCTCGGGTGGTCGCGACATGGCATGGATCGTACGTGAAGCCGCCGCAGGTGGTGTCACCATGGTACAACTCCGCGAAAAGGAATGTTCCACCGCTGAGTTCGTAGCACTAGCCCGTGAGTTAAAAGCCACACTGACTCCACTCGGTATCCCTCTCATCATCAACGACCGTGTAGACGTTGCCCTCGCCGTAGATGCCGATGGCGTGCACATCGGGCAGAGCGATATGCCTTACGAGATAGCCCGCGCTCTATTGGGTAAAGACAAAATCATCGGGCTCTCCGTAGAGACAATGGATGAGGTTGTTGCCGCCAATGCTCTCGACGTAGATTATATAGGTATCTCGCCCGTATACGCTACACCCACTAAGACCAATACACTCACCCCCTTTGGCCTCGAAGGTGTTGACGAGGTGATGCGCATCTCGCGCCACCGGTGCGTTGCCATCGGCGGCATGAATCAGAATACCATTGGCGACATCATTGCCCGAGGCGTAGAGGGCGTAGCCGTGGTTTCGGCCATCGTAGCAGCAGAGTCTCCTCGTGAAGCATCTGCAGAGCTAGCAGACATTATCAGAAACAACCATCTTGAGAATTCAGAGGTATCAGAATGCCCAGAAAGAATCGAGAATAATTGTCAATTGTCAACTGTCAATTGTCAATTAAAAAGAGTCCTCACCATCGCCGGTAGCGATTCGGGTGGTGGTGCTGGCATTCAAGCTGATATAAAGAGCATCTCTGCCAATGGTTGCTTTGCAGCATCGGTCATCACTGCCATCACCGCACAAAACACGCTAGGCGTCAATGCCGTCGAGGGATTGTCTATTGATATCATCGAAGGACAGATTGATGCCGTACTCAGTGACATCGGTGCCGACAGCATCAAGATAGGCATGCTGCACTCTGCCGAAGTGGTGCGCAGTGTTGCCCGCATGCTACGTAAGTATGATATAAGAAATATCGTACTCGACCCTGTCATGGTATCCACCTCGGGACATAAACTCATTGAAGACAGTGCTATCACCGTATTGAAAAACGACCTAATGCCGTTGGCACGTGTCATTACTCCCAATATCCCCGAGGCGGAGATCCTCCTTGGCGAACCTATCGAAAAGCAGGGAGACCTACCCGATGCTGCCCGCCGCCTATCCGAGATGTATGGCGTATCAGTATTGCTCAAGGCTGGGCACCTGGTAGACGATACACTTATCGATATCTTCTACAATCGCGAGACGGGCGAAACGGTAGAGCTCAGCGCCCGCCGTGTAGACACGCGCAACACCCACGGTACAGGATGTACCCTATCAAGTGCCTTGGCTGCCCAACTGGCCAAGGGACTTCCACTCACCGAAGCAACCCGTGCCGCCAAGCATTATATCAACCAAGCCATCGTTCATGGAACCAATCATGTAATAGGCCAAGGGCACGGACCTGTACATCACTTCTACAATCTTACGACAGGACAATAACATCAAAAGGGGCACATGCCCCTTTTGTTATGTAAGGGAAAGAACTTCGTGCAAAAAGTGAAGCGCTCAACCCATACCGTTTAATGTTGCAGACAAATAAATACGTAAAACTTTGAATTTCGCTCACTTTGGCGTATCTTTGTCGAAGATTAATATTATTATGACACGACAAATACAAACAATTATAACTATATCATGAAAAGATTCTTTTCCCTGATCGCAGCAGGAGCAGCCTGCATGCACCTGGCGGCACAGTCGCCCGCCCTCGAAGGTTTCCTTTATGGTAACGTAGCCGCACCCACCGGCAAGGAGTGGGAGTCAGTAGAGGAGCTGTCGCTCAACAAGGAGCAGCCGCACGCCTATTTCTTCTCATTCGAGAACGTAGAGAGCGCCCGCAAGTTCCTCCCCGAGAACAGCCAGTACTGGCAGTCACTGAACGGCACATGGAAGTTCCACTGGGCTCCGAACCCCGACGAGCGTCCTGCCGACTTCTTCACCCCCGGCTATGATGCCTCTGCTTGGGACGACCTCGCCGTGCCCTCATCATGGAACATCGCCGGTATACAGAAGGATGGCACACAGAAGTATGGTACCCCCATCTATGTGAACCAGCCCGTGATCTTCCAGCACCGCGTAGCCGTGGGCGACTGG
>JAFOYZ010000040.1 GCA_017424485.1 Bacteroidaceae bacterium | reverse complement strand
CATGAGGCGCTTGTAATGATTGTACACTGATACAGAGAGATATCGCTTGGCATCGTCCTGACCGATTACATACTGATCCAAAAAAGCCTTAATCTCTTGTGGTTTGGGCAGATCCTTCAGGTCGAAGTCGCCAGCCTTGCCGCCCTTCTTTCCCTTCTGCATCGTCTCGCGGGCAATCTCATGAGCCTGCTCTGCACACTCGTTACAGATGTAGCCGCTCATGCCAGCGATGAGCATGCCCACCTCGGTGTCGGGGCGTCCACAGAAACTGCAGTATTGTCGTTGTTGTTTTGCCATTATTTTCTCATCAATACTTGATCAATCATACCATACTCCTTGGCCTCTTGGGCTGTCATCCAATAGTCGCGGTCGCTATCGGCCCACACCTTGTCGAAGGGTGTGTGTGAGTGGTCGGCGATGATAGTGTAGAGTTCATTCTTGAGTTTCTGAATTTCGCGAGCAGTAATCTCGATGTCACTGGCCTGACCCTGCACGCCGCCAAGGGGTTGGTGTATCATCACACGGCTGTGAGGGAGCGCAGAACGTTTGCCCTCGGCTCCTGACACAAGGAGCACAGCAGCCATGCTGGCAGCCATACCGGTGCAGATGGTAGCTACATCGCTACTGATAAACTGCATGGTGTCATAAATACCTAGACCTGCATATACCGAGCCACCGGGCGAATTGATGTAGATGGAGATATCCTTGCCATTGTCTACCGAGTCAAGGTAGAGGAGCTGGGCCTGCAAGGTGTTGGCAGTGTAGTCGTCAATCTGTGTGCCGAGGAAGATGATGCGGTCCATCATCAAGCGCGAGAACACATCCATCTGGGTCACATTGAGCTGACGCTCCTCGAGGATATAGGGGTTAAGATACTGGCTCTGAGCCTTCATCACATCGTCGAGCACCATACTGCTCATGCCGAGGTGCTTGGTAGCGTATTTCTTAAAATCGTTCATATCGGTAAATCCTGAATTATTAGTTCTCAATTCTGAATTATCAAAATTCGTGCCAAACCAAAAAACTATGCCTAATTGTCAAAGTTGCACGCAACTTCAACGAAGTTAATTGTCAAATATCAATAAAAAGAGACGGCTTGGCCTACGCCAAACCGTCTCTTACTCTTTATCTAACAAGTTTCGTAGGCGAAACGTTCGATAGGCTTGGATTATTCAAACATCTTGTTGAACTCCTCGAGGCTTACGCTCTTCTCATCGAGCTTCACTACAGCCTTCAACGCAGCAGCGAGGCGCACTTCGATAGCGCGGTTTACGAGGTTCTCCATGTTCTCCTTCTTCTTCAATGTCTCGGCAGCATAATTAGCGAGTACATCGTCGGGCACATTGGTCATACCATACTGAGCAAACTGTGCGCGTACGCTCTCCTTAGCCTGCTCCACGAGATCTTTCTCCTCAATCTTGATGCCAGCCTTCTCTACAAGCTGCTCCTTCACGAGGTGCCATGAGAGTTCCTTGATGGTGTTAGCGTAGTGCTCATTCACATAGTCGTCGCCCTTGTCGGGGTTGTTGATGTGCATGATACGCTTGAGCACGTCGTCAGCAAACTTGAGTTCGCCAATGCGATTCATAACATACTCACGAACGTCGATGAGGAACTTATAGTCGCTCTCAGGCACAAACTGACGAGTGAGGTCCTCCTTCACACGAGCACGGAACTCCTCTTCAGAATTTACAGCACCCTCGCCATATACCTGGTCGAAAATCTCCTGGTTGAGGTCACCGGGCACGTAGCGAGTGATCTCGCTGATCTGGTAGCTAAAGTTTCCGTTTACATTTGCAGTCTCTTCCTTGCTGATCTTGAGCAGTGAAGCAAGTTCAGCCTCGTTGCCGTCGTAAGCCTCGCGGGGGTTGATGGTAATCACGTCGCCCACCTTGGTGCCCACGAAAAGAGCAGCCTGAGCAGCATTCTTCATATACTTGGGAAGTACTACAGCGTCCTCAGCCTGGATGCCACCCTCTACGGTATTACCATTCTCGTCGAGCTGACACATCAGGCCCTTAACCATGTCGTTGTCAGCATACTCCTCTACCTTCTCGTAGCGGCCGTTGCGCTGAGTATACATATTTACCTGACCATCAACCATCTCGTCAGAGATCTGGATGGTATAGTAGGGGAGAGTATCGTCAGCTGTGAGTGTAGCGTCAAACTGGGGAGCAAGTGCGATATCGTAGAGGAACTCGAGCTCTTCCATGGTGTCGAAGTCGAGTTGCTTCTGCTGATCCTCGTTGGGCAAGGGCTCGCCGAGCATGTCCACCTTGTTTTCTTTGAGGTAGCCATATACAGCCTCTTGCAACATCTTGTTGATTTCCTCAGCCTTAATAGCTGAACCATATTGCTTCTTGATGAGACCCATGGGCACCATGCCGGGGCGGAAACCAGGCATGTTAGCCTTCTGGCGGAAGGTCTTCAGTGCTTTCTCTACTTTAGGTTCATAGTCGGCCTTAGCCAACTTCACAGTGAGCATACCTTTCACTTCGCTCACGTTCTGCAATGTAATTTCCATTATCTTATACTTATATAATTATAATCATTTTGTTTCAGCCTGCAAAGATAGTGCAAGGCGAGCGAAATATCAAATTTATTTGAATATTTCCGAGCCGAAGCCTATCTTCAACTAGCAAGAGCTAGTTAAAATTAGTGCAAATCGAGCGAAATATCAAATTTATTTGAATGTTCCCGAAAGATACCCTATCAAAATCGCATCAAACATTTCTTTCCCTCTTGGATATAGATTCCGCGTGTAGTACTGTCCACCTTACGACCTTGAAGATCGTAAACGGGCCCCGTCTCTTGATTTCTGATTATCAAGTCATCAACGCCTGTGCCGCCGCGGAAGTGCAAGGTGGTCTTACCCGTAGCAGCATCGTAGCGGATATCGGTTAGGGGTTTGTCCATAGCCGCACCAAACTGTGTGATTGAGGCGGGCACGGATGTCAGGCTAAACTCATGGTTGGCGGTGCCAAAGAGGTGTTTGTTGGCCGTTTTGTAGCTGTAGCTATTGTTGGCAGGCACGATACAATGGCGATGACAGGCATCGACATTCACCGTATTGTTTTGCCATGCCGACTTCAGATAGGTAACCTCGGAGATGAGCAGTCCCTCAGCTGGAGCATAGCGGTTCCACCCCTCCTGACGAATGGTTTCGACGAGATAGTACGAAGCTGTATCGGCTCCGGTGATGAGCGAAGCCGAGTCAGGTTGGGAGGTAAAGATACGATATCCCCTGCCCTCTTCCTCAGTGGTACCGAGACTTATGGTAGTCGGGGCGTCGAGCGTATGCATGGGAAGCCACCCGAGCGAGTAGCGCTCAAAGGCAGTGTAGGCGCAGGGAACGAATCCTTCGGCATTGTACATACCATAATCCATTACGCTCCACATATCCATGGTAAAATCCTCAGCACGGGTATTGTAGAAATCGGGCAAACCAAGTATATGACCAAACTCGTGCACAAAGGTACCGATACCTGCCACCACGGGAAGATCGATGACAAGTTCACTAGAGCAAGCATAACGCCGTATGCGCATATCACCCAAAGTGAGCGACACAGTGGAAGACTTGGCCCATACGCACTCCTCAATACCTGTTTGCGCCTCATCGCTACCGGCATACACCACATATACGAAGTCTACAACACCATCAGCATCGTTG
This sequence comes from Bacteroidaceae bacterium, assembly GCA_017424485.1. Lineage (GTDB taxonomy): Bacteria > Bacteroidota > Bacteroidia > Bacteroidales > Bacteroidaceae > UBA1189. The sequence continues at coordinate 1,720 of JAFOYZ010000040.1, read as the reverse complement.
TCATAATCGGTAAAGGTCGTCAATCCCTGCAGGTATGCCTTCTGGCAGGCTTCACGTATCATAGCCCCAGTATTCGCGTCGTTGCCATCCTTATTAGCTCCATAATAGGCTCGAGGGTTGTCAAGCGTGACAGGTCCGACAACATCGAACGAGGGTACAAACGCCCCCATCGACTGAGTGCGAAAGTAGTCTCGTGCACTACCGGGAATGGATGCCTGCAGAGGCAACTCGCGACCATACACTACGCTATATTCCTTAAACTCAATCTCCTCGGTGTATCCGTCGGCATTGTAGCGTTGGCTAAGGAGTCGATGAATGCTGTCGCCGCTAATAGAGAAGGGTACATCGGCAAAAGCTGCCAAAATGACTACTCCCTTGGCTTCACCTATCGTAGGGAAGTTGCTCATGACATATTCACCCGAGATGCGGGCAGGATATGAGGGATTGGCCATTGCCCATTGACCATTATCCTCCGGTTGTTCGCTGCTCACTGGCAACTGCTTTATCTTGTGACGTATCTCTCTGCGCGGCGTAGCGTAATGCTCCTGACTATGAACAGGAAGACCCAACGCCATGCACAACATCACGAGTAACAATCTGATCTTCATAGCTGAAACTCTTTCTTACGCAATACAAAGCTATTACTTAAATACTTGGCACGCACAACGTCATTCGCCGCCAGTTCCTCGGGCCTTCCTTCAAAGAGGATGCGCCCCTCGAAAAGCAGATAGGCACGATCGGTAATAGAGAGTGTCTCCTGCACGTTATGGTCAGTGATGAGGATACCGATATTCTTATCCTTCAGTTTCCACACTATCTGTTGGATGTCTTCCACGGCAATGGGGTCGACACCAGCAAAAGGTTCGTCGAGCATGATAAACTTAGGGTCAATGGCCAGGCAGCGGGCTATCTCGGTGCGACGGCGCTCACCACCCGAGAGTTGGTCGCCCAGATTCTTGCGCACCTTCTGTAGGCGAAACTCGGCAATTAGACTCTCGAGTTTCTCTTTTTGGTACTCCTTGGGCTTGCCCGTCATCTCGAGTACCGAGGCTATATTGTCTTCTACACTCATCTTACGAAATACGCTAGCCTCTTGCGCCAAGTAGCCGATGCCTACGCGAGCACGCTTGTATACGGGGTCGGAAGTAATCTCCTTATCATCTATAAAGATACGTCCTCCATTGGGCACCACCAGTCCGGTAGTCATATAGAATGAGGTTGTCTTGCCTGCTCCGTTCGGGCCCAGCAGACCCACAATCTCGCCCTGCTTCACATCGAACGTCACATCATTGACCACCGTACGCTTGCCATACTTCTTCACCAAGTGCTCGGCACGCAGCACCATCTTTTCCTGTTCGCTCATTAACTTTTATCTTATTTGGTGACAAAGGTAGTGCAAGCCGCGGAGAATTGCAAATAAATTCAATATTGAATTTCAACCCTGCTTAGCAAAGAAAAAAGCGAACATTGTCTCTACATTAGGCCATTGAAATTGGGCTTTTCGCTCGGCTTGCACTATCTGTATCTTTTGTTTGAAAAGAAGAAGACAGGCGGCGCCTCGGAAAAAATGCAAGCACGCTTGCTTTTTCGCTCGGCTTGCACTATCTGTATCTTTTGTTTGAAAAGAAGAAGATAGGCGGCGCCTCGGAAAAATGCAAGCACGCTTGCTTTTTCGCTCGGCTTGCACTATCTTTGCCGCATGCTATTCAAATCACTACAT
>JAFOYZ010000263.1 GCA_017424485.1 Bacteroidaceae bacterium | reverse complement strand
GGTACTCCTGTGAGCGCAGACAAGGCTGAGATGAAAATGCCTCGTGGACAAGAAGTTGAACATCTCTATCTAGTTGTAATGGGTGCTCCACACGAACATAAGATGCTTACTTGGCGCAATCGTGAACCCAATCGCCAATATCCCTACGAAGTCAAGTTCAAGGGAACGGAGTTGAATTCTGAATTATGAATTATGAATTATGAATTAACATCTTGCCTATGCGTCGTTCTTTGTGTCTTGCGCTCCTTCTCCTCATCTGTGCCTCGGCTTTCCCGGCCAAGTGTCTGATGATAGAACTTTCGGGAGGCTCTAAGATTTATTACTCATTCGAGAAGTACGTTCCATTGATACGTTTCGATAATGGAGTGATGCGTGTTTCAACCCGCAAGATTGAATTTGGCCGTATAGTACAATTTGCAGTTATTGATGACCCTTCAGGCATTGAGGCTGTAGAGGCCGCTCCGCAATTTTCGGCCGATGGGTACCAATTTACGATCACTTCGCTCGAACCTATTCGTGTATTCAATCTGGCAGGTGTTCCTTGTCAGGTAACAGTCACAGCTTCCGATGAAGCTCAGCATGTAAATCTTACACAGCTTCCAACTGGCACTTATGTGGTGCAGTGTGCCGAGCAGTCTTTCACTATTTATAAGAAGTAGCTATGAGTCGCAAGGTGTTTCGTTTACTTTTTCTGCTGATGCTTCATGCATCTTTAGCTGTGGCTCAAGACAATATCCATATCCGTACGCATTCATACGGCTCTTATTGGGAGTTTCCGTTGGCGATGGACCATGTCAACTACTTTGACTTCAATGATGACCAAAGCCGTCTTCATGCTAATGTGCAGGGTGGGGTAGTAGTACCCTTCCGAAGCAGTGAGGTCGACACGATTACGTTTCAGGGCGCACCCACCTCATTCACGGAGAATCGCTATAAAGTGTTTCAGATGTACATCACTATCAATAGTGGCGAGGCGGTGACCTCCAAGGAAGAGTATGTGAGCTGTTATGTCTCGGTCAATGGACGCGGCAGCTATCCTCACTATTCGGGCAAGGCAAAGATTCGTGGTCGTGGCAATAGCACATGGGAATGGTACGATAAGAAACCTTATCGTATCAAACTCGACAAGAAAGCTCCTATCCTTGGGTTAGAAGCTAATAAAGATTGGGTATTATTGGCCAACTATCGCGACGTAACCGATTTGATGAACACCTTTGTCTTCGAAGCCGGACATTGGCTCAATATGCCTTGCACCAATCATACACGCTACACTGAGGTGTTTCTCAATGGTGAGTATATTGGGCTTTATCAACTTACCGAGCAAGTGGAGCAGGGCAAGGGACGTGTTGCTATAGATGAGCAGCATGGTATACTCCTTGCGCTTGACCTTGACGATGGTCCTGGACTCTCACCCAAGGCGACCGACAATTTTTACTCTGAGGTGTTCAATTTGCCCATCTGTATCAAACATCCCGATGAGGATGACCTCACCGAGGCTTTGAAAGACTCTATCAAACAAGTATTTGCTGAGTTGGAGGCGGCCATCAACAACAAGAGTTTCTCGCAGGCCAATAAGCTGATGGATCTCCGTACCTTTGTGCGCTACCTCATCCTACAGGAGTTGGTGCTTAACGTCGAATTGGTGGCACCACGCAGCGTCTTTATCCATAAAGATGTTGATGGTAAGTGGACGATGGGGCCTCTGTGGGATTTCGATGCAGGCTATGACTTTGACTGGGCGACGATGACAACTGGCCACAATTACTTCTCTAATCATAGGGAACTCGTGTTGGGTACCGACCCTTATCGTCATCGTGGCTGTTACGATGGTGGTATCTCTCCCTTCTTTACCCGTCTATTCGGCAATCATGGCTTTGTCACTCTCTTTAAGGAGGAGTGGAATGCAATTAAAAATGAGATCGTGGAACGTAATTGGGAGCAAGTGGAACTCTATCTCGACGAATTGCACCGAGGCACGATTACTCGCGAATTTACCCGTTGGCCTCTTCGTGGTAAGACTTTCATGAATGATGTATATGCCATGCACGACTGGCTTGTAAGACGTGTTAAATACCTTGATGAAGTAATCAATGCATATCCTATGCCTTAGTACTCTCTCGTTGTCGGTGTGAATGACAACAAAAGTCACTCTTTTTGATGTTTTTTGATATTTATTTCTTATCTTTGGGCATTAATAGATATTGATTACAATGGAAAAAGTGTATTGTTATGTTCGCCGAGCCTTATTGCTCGTGTTTTTGTGTCCTTTCGTATTTTATGCACAAGGACGCGAAGTGGTAAATCTAAACTTTGATTGGCGTTTTCATTTGGGCGATCTTAATACTGTGCCTACCGAGTTACCCGCAACCGATGCCGAAGGTTGGGAAAATGTCGATGTACCTCACGATTATCAGATAGCCCAGCCTTGGGTGGAACCTTCGCCTGAAGAACGCCCTAATGATGGTGACGGGGCTGCTAATTTCAAAAGTCGCCTATCAGCTCGTGCTTTTAAGGAGATGGGTGCAGGATGGTATGTTAAGAGTTACGTACCTGACGCTTCACTCAAGGGACAGCGTTTGTTGCTCGACTTTGAGGGGATCATGTATGTAGGTGATGTATACCTTAATGGTGAGCGTATAGGCGGAACGGATTATGGATATGTGGGTTTTGAAATTGATGTCACCAATAAGTTGCGCTTTGATACTCCTAACATCATTGCTGTACGCGCTCATACTGCCGAACCGCTCAACTCACGCTGGTATACAGGTGGTGGACTTTTCCGCGATGTTACGCTTGTGGCTACAAGTCCTATCACATGGTTTGAACGTCATCCCCTCTATATTACTACTACCGATAATCGGATTGTAGAAATTCAAGCGGAGATTGCTACTCGTGCTCGCATTAATGAGGTACCTATGCGTACTATAGTACGTGATGCCGATGGTACTGTTGTGTATGAGAGCACAAAGCAGATACCAATCAATCGTAAATGGCGTACAATGGAACTCAAAACCGACTCCTTTGTAGTAGAGAATCCCCGACTATGGAGTTGTGAATCACCACATCTTTATACTGCTTCGATTGCCATCCTTGATGCCAAAGGTGCAGTGATGGATAGTGTAGCTCATACCTTTGGTATTCGTACTATCGAGTTCTCTCCTGAATATGGTATGAAACTTAATGGTGAGAAAGTTATTCTTAAAGGTATTGCAAATCATCACACTCTAGGTGCGCTCGGAGCTGCTGCTTATCCACGTGCTATTGAGAAACGTCTTCAGTTACTTAAAGAATATGGCTTCAATCATATCCGCACTTCGCATAATCCCTACAGCAAATCATTCATGCAGCTGTGCGATGAGTATGGATTCCTTGTGGTTGATGAACTTTACGACAAATGGCTTTCTTCATTCTGCGGAGGACGTGCTGATTGGATGAGTCTTTGGCCCCGTGACCTTCCGGAATGGGTAAAACGTGATCGTAACCATCCTAGTGTGGTAATGTGGAGTCTCGGTAATGAGCTTCAGACCTACAACTCGCTTCCATTCAATGATTGGGGCGTAACCACCTATCGTATGATGAAACCTGTGCTTCTCCGCTATGATGACACACGCCCTATAACTGTAGCTATGCATCCTCGCGGACGTCATCTTGATACCGATTCGCTTCCTGCTCCATTAGTTCACGAGACCGATATAGCTTCATATAACTATCGTTACATGTACTTCCCTGGCGATAGCCGTCGCTTCCCCAATCTGATGTTCTATCAGAGTGAAGCAAATACTAGCATGATGGGTCCCAACTACTTCGAGATGGACTTAGATCGTGTGCTTGGTCTGGCATATTGGGGACAAATCGACTATCTGGGTGAGTCAAATGGCTGGCCTGCTAAGGGTTGGGTGAATGGCTCGTTTGATATCTCTTTGCAACCTAAGGGTACGGCCTACTTCCTTAAGTCGATGTTTGTTGATGAGCCCGTAGTACGTATGGCGATTATTGATAAGGCTGCTAAGGAGGTGATGTGGAATGATGTGCAAGTAGGTACAGGTGTTACAGGTGAGAGCTGGAATCGTGAAGAGGGTTCTGTAGTGTCAATGAATGTGTATACCAACTGTGACCGTGTGGATCTTGTCCTCAATGGTCGAGTGGTAGCTTCTAAAGAGAATACACTGAATCCTCGCTCGCGTAACAAGATCAGATTTGATAATATCGCTTATGCTCCAGGATATCTTGAGGCTGTAGCTTATCGCAATGGCAAGGCCGTAGCACGTCATCGTGTGGAAACTACAGGCGCTGCAAAAAAACTGACTCTCATCCCCGATTCCATTGAGTGGCAAGCTGATGGCACTGATTTGATGCACGTACGCGTTAACGCTGTTGACCAAAAGGGACGTCGTGTATGGAGCGCACAAGATCTTCTTACCTTCTCTGTAGAGGGCGATGCTCGAATTGTGGCAGTAGACAATGGTAATATATATAGTGATGAATTGCATGTAGGTAATACACGTAGACTCTATAATGGTTCGGCTCTTGTAATCCTTCGCGCAGGTCATACATCTGGTAAGGTTGTTCTCAATGTGGCAGATGCTACAGGAAAGAAGGCTAAGGTTACTTTGCCTCTTCGATAAGGTTAAACATTTATTATAATTGATTCTTTTATTAACAATATATGGCAACAGTAGACGATAAAAAAATTATTTTTTCTATGGTAGGCGTATCGAAAGCCTACCAACAAAACAAACAAATTCTTAAAGACATCTATCTCTCTTTCTTCTACGGAGCGAAAATTGGTATTATCGGTCTCAATGGTTCGGGTAAGTCAACCCTGATGAAGATTATCGCCGGACTAGAGAAGGATTATCAAGGTGAGGTAGTGTTTTCACCTGGATACAGCGTGGGCTATTTGCCTCAGGATCCTCAGCTTGATCCTTCAAAGACGGTGAAGGAGGTAGTAATGGAGGGTGTGCAGCCTATCGTAGATGCTCTTGCTGAGTATGAGGCCATCAATGATAAGTTTGGTTTGCCTGAGTATTACGAAGATCCCGACAAGATGGAGAAGCTCTTTAGCCGTCAGGCCGAGCTGCAGGATATTATCGACGCTACGGATGCATGGAACCTTGATTCTAAGTTGGAGCGTGCGATGGATGCCCTGCGTTGTCCGCCCGAGGACCAGCCCGTAACACATCTGTCGGGTGGTGAGCGCCGTCGCGTGGCTCTCTGCCGCCTGTTGTTGCAGAAGCCCGATATCTTGCTTCTTGATGAGCCCACCAACCATCTCGATGCAGAGAGTATCGATTGGTTGGAGCAGCACTTGCAACAGTATGAGGGAACCGTAATTGCTGTAACTCACGACCGTTACTTCCTCGACAACGTGGCTGGATGGATTCTTGAGCTCGACCGTGGCGAGGGTATTCCCTGGAAGGGCAACTATACTAGCTGGCTCGATCAAAAGTCAAAGCGTCTCGAGCAGGAGGAGAAGCAAGCATCTAAGCGTCGCAAAACCCTGGAGCGTGAGCTCGAGTGGGTGCGTATGGCACCGAAGGCTCGTCAGGCCAAGGGTAAGGCTCGTTTGAACTCATACGACAAACTCTTGAACGAAGACCAGAAGGAGCGCGAAGAAAAACTTGAAATCTTTATTCCTAATGGTCCCCGCTTGGGTAATAAGGTTATCGAGGCACAAGGCGTAGCTAAGGCATTTGGCGACAAGCTGCTCTATGAGAACCTTAACTTTATGCTTCCTCCCAACGGCATCGTAGGTGTTATTGGCCCCAATGGTGCGGGTAAGACTACGCTGTTCCGTCTTATTATGGGCCTCGACACTCCTGATAAGGGTGCCTTTGAGGTGGGAGAGACCGTTAAACTTGCATATGTAGATCAGCAACACCAAGATATTGACCCCAACAAGACCGTATATCAGGTAGTGAGCCAGGGCAACGAACTCTTCCGTATGGGAGGTCGCGATGTGAATGCCCGTGCCTACCTCAGCCGATTCAACTTTGCCGGTAGCGATCAGGAGAAAATGTGTTCGATGCTCTCGGGTGGTGAGCGTAACCGTTTGCAGCTAGCCCTTGCACTGAAGCAAGAGGGTAACGTGTTGCTTCTCGACGAGCCTACCAACGATATCGATGTGAACACCTTGCGTGCACTTGAGGAGGGTCTAGAGAACTTTGCCGGATGTGCTGTGGTTATCAGCCACGACCGTTGGTTCCTCGACCGTATCTGTACACACATCCTCGCCTTCGAAGGCGATAGCCAAGTATTCTTCTTCGAGGGTTCGTATAGTGAGTATGAAGCCAATAAGCAGATGCGCCTCGGACGCGAAGAACCCAAGCGTATCCGCTATCGTAAGTTGACGGAATAATTTATATTCTGATTGTCACCAATAGGTTATGCGGGAAGATGTATCATTGCGGTATATCTTCCCGTTTTCTTATGTTGATATTTTGTCGCTTGAGTTGGTCATATAGAAAAATACATAAGCTGTAGAGCATATGCTGCAGTTCGCTTTCGGTGCGTGCGAAGATTTCTTTTTCGCTCATTGGGTGCAGTCCATAGTGTGCTGCCTTTTTGTATATGATAGGGTATTTGGTGATGATGTATCGGTTACATGCTAGTGCAGCCTCTTTGTCGTGCAGTTCATATGCGGCGATGACGTGACGTATGTCTCTGGCTACCTGCTTTGACTGTGGTGAGGTGTGATATACTTTGGCGATAGAGCGGATGGCGCGGAGAGTTTGGCGCTCGTTGTTCTCTTGAGTGTTCATAGGTGTGTGAATTGATAGGTTCTGAATATCATAATTATATGTTCGTTGTGACCATACAACACACCTATGTCATCAATTGTTTGCTACTGTTAGCATAAAAAAAGACGAACAACCTAGGTTGTTCGTCTCGCGCTTCTGAGTGACTCCAATAGGATTCAAACCTATAACCTTTTGATCCGTAGTCAAATGCTCTATTCAGTTGAGCTATGGAGCCGTTGTTTTTCTCAATTGCGATGCAAAGGTAGCGAGTTTTTTTGTAACTGCAAAATGTTTCGCTGTTTTTTTACAAAAAAAAGTGTATTTTCTCTTTTTTTGTCGTTGTGATATGCTTTTACTGCTCTATAAAGCGGTTGTTGAACATATACCATCCCATAGATATGCCCACTGATACGTTGCGGGGTGATGAACTATTGTTGTGTAGATAGGCGCTAATGACAAAACTGGAGAAGCGGCCTACGAGTGACAATTCTTCAAGATGTGCCATTGTGGATAGAGGGCGTCCATAGTAAGCTTTACCATCACTGTTGGGTAAGATGGGGCGGATAGGTACGAAAGCATATGCTTCGAGACGCAGTTGCAGGTAGGGGTTGAATGTATATATGGGCTTTAGTCCAGCTGCTAAGTATTGATTGGCACGAAAAGTCGTGTTGTAGGTGAATATAGTGCTCGGTGTAGGTGTGAATGTTCCTGCCTGCATCATCGTGGCTGTATAGTTTTGAGCAAAGTCACGCGATGAGTAATATCCCTCTACATGTGTTCCCAATATGAACTTTCCTCTTAATGGAAGGTATCGCTGATCCTTAAAGTGTAGTTGCATCCATGATATCTGCTCTAGTGAAGATTTCTGATTGTTTGTCTCGTATGGCAAGTATTTATTGCTGCCGGTAAATATCTGTGCCAATATCTGTTGGGAAACCCCTTTTGTTGCATATTGGATGCTGTTGAGTGAATTGCGTTTGAAGAGTACAGATCCTCCCAATAGAAGGTAATGGTTGCTACTGTAGTGTATGTTGCTAAGATCGATAGTACTGCTTTGCATATATTTATCAGCAATTTGTCCTACGCCTATACCAAACTCCGCTTTATGTTGTGTCATGAAGGGGAGTGCAAGTTTGATTTTTCCGAAGGTCTCAGTCTGTTTGTTAAGTGCAGGTGTAGAGTTGTCAGAAAAGAGGAAACTTTGTTTGAAGTGGTTGATGGTTGAGTGTGAGCCAATCACTCGTAACGACATGGGTATATCGCTCGCAAAGTTGAATCGTCCCATGAGCTGTACATTGTTGTACATTCTGCCAAATTGGCCGTCGAGTTGCAATTCGGTAGAGTGCCGTCGCAAATGATTGTAGTTGACGCCGAAGTATATCTGATTGATGTTATTGGTCGATAGCCCCCCTCCGAATGATAGAGCCACCTTGTCCTTCATTGAAACGTCGAGGTCAAGGTCAAAAGTTTTGTCTTTGGCGTTGTATGTTGCCGAGGGGCGTATCTCGTTGATGGCGTTCTCTGACATTAAGCGGAAATAGGCTTTCTTGAAGTCATTGAAGCGGGTGTAGCGGTGTCCGGCAGGGCGGATTTCATTGATGACAAATCGGCGTTGAGCTGCATTAACACCTTTGATGGTGATGTTCTTGAATACTACATTGGGTAAGGTCTCCTTGTACGCTTCCCTCCGTTTGCTCAGATTGTCAATAGGGACATTTCTATGTACCTTCTTTTTGATAGAATCGATAAGTTCCAGTGTGGTAGCATATCCTAAGTCAAACAGATATTGTGCTTTGTCGAAATCGAGTAGTCCCACCTCACCCTGCAAGTCGAAGTTCATCAGTATTCCGTTCGTGTCAGGCAATTCATAGTTGCTGGCTTGCATGATAAAACTTTCTACTTGTGCCACGATGTCGTCGGCCTCAGGCTGCTCATTGTTTGATGATACTACACTGCCAATGATATAGTCGGGGTTAAAGTCTTCCTTCATCACGTTGGCAGGGAAGTTGTTGTATATGCCTCCGTCGTATGCCAGCACCTCGCCTATCTTGATGGGACGAAAAACGAGGGGGAATGTCATCGAGGCACGCACGGCATCGCCCAGGTCGCCCTGTGAAAATACAATCTCCCTTTTGTTATATACGTCCGAAGCTACGCATCTGAAGGGTACGAACAATCTGTCAAAATCCCCTCCACATGCAGCTGTTGCCTGTATGCATAGTTCGGGTATCTTGATGTTCATGTGCACGGGGTCTATAAGGCTTAGTGGAAGCGCTTGCACTACTGTTGTAGAGTCGTCAATATTAGCTTTGATTGTATACAATGCCGGCGTCGGGTCATTCTGTTTGATGTAGTACAAGTTGTCCTCATCAATCTCTCCAGAGTAGCATTGCTGGAATTCTTTCGACCCGATGAGGTCGAGCATCTCCTTGGGAGTATACCCCATGGCATATAGTCCGCCCACGATAGCACCTATCGAAGTGCCAGAAACATAGTCAATGGGGATTCCATTCTCTTCGAGTGCCTGTATGATACCAATGTGTGTGATGCCTTTGGCGCCGCCTCCACTCAGAACGAGTCCTACAGTCTGGCTGTATACAGTGCCTGCCAGAATGATTAGTGTTGCTAGTGCTGTAAGAATTCTTTTCATGCTATGCGAACGGCTTAATATGGCATACAAATATTTAATGATTCAAAATTAGTGATTGTTTTTTATCTATGATAATATTTTAATATAAAAAAAGAAAAACGGAACTATTTAGCTCCGTTTTTCATGAATCTTTCTATAGGTTTTGATTCTTCTTTCCATTGTTATTCTCGTCTTTGCTGTATTGTTCCACAGTAGGCGCCGAATCCTTGTACTTGAAGCGGCGAATCTTCTGTGTGGCTGTCTTCTCGAAGGGCTCTTTCATTACCTCTACAGAGCTTACTTGCGAAGATTTGTTGACGCTCTTGTTCACGTCGCCGAGCAACTTGGCCTTCCATGACTCGATGAAGTCGTATATCTTGTCCACGTTCTCGTTGTCCCACTCGATGTAGTTCTCCATGGGCTGCACGAGAGCTACGAGGCGACCGTTGCGCTCTACGACGATTGATTCGCTCACGCCTTCCACGTTGTTGATCACGTTCTCAATTTCTTCGGGGTAGATGTTCTCTCCCGAGGGTCCGAGTATCATGTTGCTGTTGCGGCCCTTGATGTAGAAGCGTCCCTTTTCGTCCTGTACGGCGATGTCGCTGGTGCGGAACCATCCGTCTTCGGTAAATACGCTCTTCGTGCGCACGGGATCCTTATAATATCCGAGCATCACGTTGGGACCCTTGGCTACTACTTCGCCTTCGCCGGTCTGCGGGTCTACGTTGTGAAGCTTCAGCTTGACGTTGTATACGGGGTAGCCGAACGAGCCTACTGCACGCCAGCGGTTCATCGAGTAGCCCAGCAGGGGCGAGGTCTCGGTGAGGCCGTAGCCTATGGCATAGGGGAAGCCTGCCTTGAGGAGGAAGCGCTCCACTTCGGAGTCGAGCTTGGCGCCGCCGATGCCATAGAATGTCATGTGTCCGCCGAAGGTCTTCTTTAGTTTCATACCGATAATCTTGCACATCAGCCAGTTCATATGTTCGTTCATCCAGCTGAGCGCAGGGCTCTTCTTAATGGTGGGTAGCACACTTCCCTTGTATACCTTCTCTATAATCATCGGTACGGTGAGCATCGTGGTAGGCTTCACTATCTTGAGCGCTTTGAGCAAGAGCGATGCCACGGGAGGCTTGGGCAAGTAGTATACGGTAGCGCCACAATACATGGGGTATAGCATGCCTAGTGTCATCTCCAAGGTGTGGGCCATAGGCAGTACAGAGAGCCAGCGGTCCTTCTCGGTGCGCTTGCACGAGTGGTAACAGGTGATGACATTTGATGTCAGGTTGCGATGGCTCAGCACCACCCCCTTGGCACTTCCTGTAGTACCTGAGGTGTATATGATAGTAGCTATGTCGTCGGGCGTGGGGTTTGAAGTACGTCCGTCGCAGGTAAATTTCTCTTCGTCGGCCTTGAGTATCTCGAAAGTGTCAAGGTCAAAGATGAGTGTCATCCTATCCTTTACCTCTTGGCTTAGCTTGCCTGCGAGTTTTTGTGAAACGAACATCACCTTACTCTCCGAGTGGTTGATGATGTTGGTCACCTCATTCTCCGAGCTGTCGGGGAGGATAGGTATAGCGATGCGTCCGAATGGGGCAGTGGCATAGAAGGCCACCGACCAGTTGGGCATGCTCTGTGATAGGATGGCTACCTTGTCTCCAGCGCCAATGCCATATTGGGTCAGTTTTTTAGAGAGGCTATCTACCTTTGCTTTGAATGATTGGTAGGTATATCCGCCCTCTTTGGTGTTGTACCATTGGGTGTATTGGTTCTTTGCGTATGCTGTAGTAGCGTATTCGTACAGTTTGGCAATCGTGTCAACGTAATTCTCTCGCATACGTTGCATGCGCTTGTAGAGTTGGATCATAGTTTAGGTAAGTTATTTTGTTATATACATCTCCTTATGTTTTCCTGTGAGGTGCATTTCCTCATACATCTCCTGTATGCGTTTCATGTCGGCACGTGCATCGTCGGTGAGTTCTACCTTCTTGCCCCATCCCACATGTTTGGTGCCCCAGTCAAAGTAGCCCATATATACAGAGCATCCTACTTCGCGAGCAATCGTATGGAATCCAGTCTTCCAGCGCTTGATAGGCTTTCGTGTGCCTTCGGGTGCTATGGCTAGGTGGCATGTTTTAGCCTCCTTCATCTGATGTATGGTGCTGAGTACCATCGATACGGCATTCTTGCGGTCTACAGGCAGTCCGCCTAGCTTACGTAGCAGTCCGCCCAAGGGCCAAAAGAAGAATTCCTTCTTGATCATTACCTTGGCATCGCCGCCAATCGACTTGTAAAAGAGGTATGAGATAACGAAATCCCATCCAGAGGTATGAGGTACTCCAAGGATTATACACTTGTCTTCGGGTACGATGTTAGGATTGTCTACCGTCCATCCCATGCGTTTGAGCAGCCAGCCGCAAAATTTTTTCCACATAGTATTGTTCTGTTTGTTTAGGTCCCTTTATTGTATATGTTATTCATCGATAACAATTATCGGTACAAAGTTATTGAAAAAAACTGAATTATCGAAGATTGTGAGCCTCTACTTGCATTAGTGTGCAATAAATCTCGGTCTGAGTGACCGAAATCACCGAAACACTTGACCATTCCGTACATTTTTTTTGTAGCAAATTGGTAGGGAAATCCTGTGGATTGCTTACACGGTACGGAAATCGGAAGTATAGACTTCTTCACTCTCGTGGCAGATTGTTATCGGTCCTCTACTCTCCGCTTTCTTTTTGAAAATTCCTAATCGCCCGTGGCTGCGTTCTTTTAGTTCGGCTTGGGGATTGGGCGGAAAGAAAGCCTCCAAAGAGCATTATCGTTGTCCCTTGGAGGCTTATAAAACGAGTATATTAAATCACTAATTCTTGGAGTCTTTTTACCTCACCTCCAGAAATCCCATCAGGAAGGCATTGTGTGGCAGACATTGGCGGATGTGGATTATAGTACGCAGTGTCTGCCATCAACGAGTTGTATATCTGTGCCTTGTGCTCTGTTGGCGGATGGTGACAGTTAATAAGGTTGAAAATGCTTTTGTAGCTATTTCGCGATGGCTTATGGTGTAAGTAGCTAAATGACCGACACCCCATTCAATGGGGTGTCGGTCATTTGTGTGTTGGCTATCAGCTAATTGTGATGAAATACCGATACCTTGGATGAAAAACGGGAAAGTCGTTTGTTTTGCAGATTGCTTTTATATTCCGTTCCTCGTTTCTCGTTAAACGTTCCTCGCTTCTCGTTAACCGTTCACCGTTCATTCATCTTTCGCGGCTATGCGCTCGAGCGATTGGTACACTTGCATGAGTCCGCGGGGCACGTGGAAACAGCCTTTCCACTTGCCACCCTTGAGGGTGAGCAGCACCTCGCCTTGGCGGTTGAGGTAGCCAAACCATTCTGGGTGTTCGGGGTCCATGAAGTGGCTCCATACATAGTCGTGTATGCGCTCAAACCATGCCAGACACTCGGTGTTACCCGTGAGTTCGTAACCCTTGATCATGGTAATGAGGGTCTCGATGTGTACCCACCATAGCTTTTGGTCCCACTCGAGTTGCTGGAGCGGACGGCCCAGGCGGTCCATGAAGTAGAAGATGCCTCCATACTGCTTGTCCCATCCATATTCGACTTCGGCCAGAGCAATCTTTACGGCTTTCTCGATCAGTGATTGGTCGCCAAGGCGCTTGCCGAGGTCCATGATGAACCACATGGCTTCGATGGCATGTCCGGGGTTGAGCAGGCGGCCATCCATGCAGTCTACCAACTCGTTGTCAGTGCCCAGGTGCTCTACGATGAGGCCTAGCTCGGGACGGTAGAATACATCCATCACCTCGTGTACGCAAGTGCTGATGGTTTGATCAAGGAAATCTTTTTCCAAGAGTGGTTCTATCTCGAGTGCCACATTGCACAGGATCATGGGCAGGGCAAAACTCTTGAGCGAGCGTGCTCCGGGCGATGCCTTTGACCAGCGTCCCTTGGGATTGTCTACCTTGGAGAGCACGATGTCAAAGGTCTTCTTGGCTATTTCGGCATACTCAGCGTTGCCTGTGGCAATGGAGAGCTGGCCGAAGGCGATGACGGCAAAGGTGTAGGAGAAGATGTTGTAGGGCTCTACGAGTGGGTGTCCTTCGCGGTCGAGGGCGAAGTACCAATTGAGGTTGCCGTCGTGTCCGTAGCGCTTGAGGAACTCGGCTCCCTGGATGGCAGCGTCGAGCCACTCTTGTCGTTTCTCTACCTTGTTGTAGAGGGTGGCAAGCATCCATACTTCGCGGCCTTGGAGCCAAATGAACTTGTCAGTGTCGAACACTTCACCATCACGCTCCAGGCAGGTGAAGTAGCCACCAAACTCAGTGTCTATACTCTTTTCCATCCAGAAGGGCATTACCCGATCAAGTAGTTCGCTCTTGTATTGTTGGGCTAGTTGTTTGAAGTCAATCATAGTGCTTTTTTTTATTATTGAGGCTAGGATTTTCTAGGTTCTTTCTTGGGGTTATTGTTCGTTTTTCTTAAAGTATGAGTTTATTGATAGCAGCCAGGCTACTACGATGCTCACTACCATGCCAGTAGCTCCGAAGAGGAAGAAGTTGGCATCGGTACACTCGCTCATCCAGAATACGACCATCACCGGCAGTTGCCAGAACGGGTACAGCAATGGCCAGCACCGTGACCAGCGCCACGATCAGGCAAAGGATCCCATACTTCTTCATTTTCATAATAACCGCTCCTTTTTTTGCGATCAAGATGGTGAAAAGTTTCGTATTTTGGGTAGGCCGTCGAAAAATCGAACCGCTCCAAAAAGTGAAAATTCCCCCTATATCTCATATTCCTAAGTATAAATTTC
>JAFOYZ010000262.1 GCA_017424485.1 Bacteroidaceae bacterium | reverse complement strand
GCTCCTCCCTGGGAGGGGTTGGAGAGGCCACCTTCAGCCTCCATGGCGTCACCATCGGCAAGGAGTTTCACTGGCAGCAACAGGAGACGCAGACCTTCCAAGGCGCACTCATCCTGCGCATCATAGACGGCGAGCTGCATGCCATCAACCGCATCGCCATAGAAGACTACCTTACCAGTGTCATCGCCTCAGAGATGAGCGGCACCTCATCGGTAGAGCTGCTCAAGGCACACGCCATCATCTCACGCAGTTGGCTGCTGGCACAAATAAAGACGGCCTCCCCCCTGCCCCTCCCAAGGAGGGGTGACTCGGAAGGAACCAACAACAAAGTAATCCCAACTATTGAAAAATACAAAACAGCCCACCCCGATATCTATTCCCTATTAAAGGAAAACGCTCTAGAGCAAAAGAGATACCCTACCGAAGCTGAAAGATGCCTATGGGAAATACTGAGAGCGAATAAGATGGGACACAGATTCAGGAGACAACATATCGTAGGAGATTTTATTGTAGACTTCATCTGCCTTCCCTTAAACCTTATTATCGAAGTTGATGGAGAATACCACAACAATCCCAAGCAAAAAGAAGCCGACCACCTACGCGATAGTATTTTGAACCAAGCAGGATATACCATACTACGATTCACCAACGAAGAAGTAATAGGCAACATAGAAAATGTAATCCATCGCATCACCTCTGCGATGACTGAGTCACCCCTCCTTGGGAGGGGCAGGGGGGAGGCCATCCGTTGGTACGACCGCGAAGCCCACACCCACTTCGACGTGTGTGCCGACGACCACTGCCAGCGCTATCAGGGAGTGAGCCGCAAGATGACACCGCAGGTGATTGAGGCCATACGCGCCACACGCGGCATCGTGCTCAGCTACGAGGGCGAGGTATGCGATGCCCGCTTCAGCAAGTGCTGCGGAGGCAAGAGCGAACTGTATGAGAGCTGCTGGGACGACACTCCCCACCCCTATCTCAGTGTGGTGGACGACCCCTTCTGCAACACTCATGACGAGAAAGTTCTCTCCGAAGTGCTCAACCATTATGACCAGTCTACCGACTTCTACCGCTGGACGGTGGAGTACACGCAGGAGGAGCTATCGGAACTGGTGCGCCGCCGCAGCGGATTCGACTATGGCGACATCGTCGACCTCATCCCCATAGAGCGCGGTCCCTCAGGTCGCATCATACGCTTGCAGATTGTGGGCACCAAGGCTACGCGCATCATCGGCAAAGAGCTCGAGATACGGCGCACACTCTCTGAAAGTCACCTCTACAGCAGCGCCTTCGAGGTGGAGAAGAGAGCCCTCACCTCACCCCTCTCCCAAGGAGAGGAAGCTGCAGAGACCACTGCAAACCGTATCGCGATGAACGAGACACCCTCTCCTGCGAAGAAGGACGAGGAGGGCCTATTGTATGTGTTGCATGGTTCGGGCTGGGGACATGGCGTAGGACTATGCCAGATAGGAGCGGCAGTGATGGGTGCTCAGGGGTATAGCTACGAAGAGATACTGCACCACTACTACCCGAAAGCCCAGCTGACGGAATGGTACGAATAACAAAGGAGAAAAAGACAGAGGACCAGCCACGGCTGGTCCTCTGCGCATCATTATATCAAGAAAATCACTTCACCATCAGCGTCAGCTTCTGCAGGTCCTCGTTGCGCGAGCTTGCTCCTACAAAGAGTTCATACTCGCCAGGATAGATACACAGTGTATTGGTCTCGGGGTTCCACCACTCCATCTCACGATCGGTAAGCGTAAGCGCCACTTGCTCAGTGTCACCAGCCGCCACATGCACGCGACGGAACGCACGCAATGCCTTCACGGGTCCGTCAGCATCATCTACACGGCGCATATAGAGCTGCACCACCTCATCGCCATCCATCGCTCCCGTATTGGTCACAGGAACGGTTACTGTAAGCCTCTTACCCTCCGAGAAGGTCTTCTTCGAGATGCGTGCTTCACCATAAGCGAAGGTAGTATAGCTGAGTCCGTATCCGAAGGGGAAGAGCGGAGCCTCGGTCATATATCTATAGGTGCGCCCCTTCATGTTGTAGTCTTCAAAGTCGGGCAACTGTGCCAAGCTGCTATAGAATGTCACAGGCAAGCGTCCTGCAGGGTTGTAGTCACCAAAGAGCACATCAGCCGCGGCACGTCCACCCGCCTGACCAGGATACCAGGCCTGCAGCACCGCCACACTATGCTCCACCTCAGGTATCAAGGCTACGGGAGATCCTGAGAAGTTGACAAACACTACCTTCTTGCCCGCCTCGTGCAAGGCAGCCACAAGTTCGCGCTGCACAGCAGGTAGCTCTATCTCCGTGCGGTCGCCACCGCGGAATCCGGGCAGATGCACACCCATCTCCTCACCCTCGAGCATGGGACTGAGTCCGCCAGCAAAGATGACCACATCGGCATCCTTGACGCGCGCCACACTACGCTCCACATCCATCTCCTCCTTTACGCCGAGATCGAAGCTGAGAAGCGCATCGGCACGTAAGAACTCATAGTCAATCTCTATATCGTAGCGTCGGCCACGAGTAGCCTCAAACGTATAAGTCTGCTTATGGGCACCATGCATATTATAGTATCCCTTCACCTCCTTGCCGTTGATACGGATACGTCCAGTGCCGTAGGCATATACATCGAGGTGATATTCGCCATCCTCACGAGGCACAAAGGTTGTGGCATAGGTAGCCGAGAAGTCGGTCAATGGCACACCGGGAGCAAATACGGTAGCTCCGGCGGTACAATATTGTGGTGCCGATGTCACCTGCACCGTATTGACGGGATTGCCCTCGTGACGTGTATTATCCCAATAACGTGCAGTGAATCCGGGCTTGCCGTCAGAGGCGCACTGGTCAAATACGCTACGCACCAGGGTGCGCTCTACATGAGAGCATCCCTGCTCATAGATGAGATGGTCGCCATCGCCGAGCTTCTCTCTCACGCCAGCCAGCAGCGTGGTCGTGCGTAGCGGAGTGCCATTGTAGTTGCCCCACTGCATCACCGAGTCATTGGCATTGGGTCCCATCACCGCCACGGTGAGTGCGCCCCGCTTCAGGGGCAGCGCGTTATCTTTATTGACCAGCAGAGTCATCGACTTGCGTGCCATATCCAGTGCTATGCTGTCGTGCTTGGCCGATGCCACCACCGAGTAGGGTATCTTGGTCCACTCCACCTGTGCGGGGTCGTCCATCTCACCTAGGCGGAAGCGAGCCTTGAGCAGTCGGCGTAAGGTTTCGTCCAATTTAGCTTCATCGAGCAGTCCCTGCTCTACACTCTTCACGATAGCCCGGTACGACGAGCCACAGTCGAGGTCGGTGCCATGAGCCACCGCATCGGCCGAGGCCTCTACCGCCGACGGGTGAGTCTGGTGCGCATTCCTGCGATAGAAGTCCGATATGGCTCCACAGTCGGCCACCACGATACCATCGTATCCCCACTCGTCGCGCAGGATATCGAGCAGCAGCTTGTCGCTACCGCAGCAGGGCTGACCCTCAAATCGGTTATACGCACACATCACCTCCTCCACGTTGGCCTCCTGCACAAGTGCCTTGAACGGAGGCAAGTAGGTCTCCCACAAGTCGCGTGGCTCTATATTCTCGGCATCAAACGAGTGTCTGTTCCATTCCGGTCCCGAGTGCACGGCAAAGTGCTTGGCACAGGCATGCAGTTTGTCGTATGGCTGTCCGGCAGGTCCTTGCAGTCCCTTCACCACCATCACTCCCATGCGCGATGTCAGGTAGGGGTCCTCGCCATAGGTCTCTATGCCACGTCCCCAGCGCGGGTCACGGAAGATATTCACCGTGGGAGTCCACATGGTGAGTCCCTGATAGCGCTCGCGCGTACCCTCTTTTACGAACTGCGCATTCTTGGCACGTGCTTCATCAGACACGGCCGTATACACATCATACAGCGCATCGTCATCAAACGAAGCCGCCATGCCTATAGGCTGCGGAAATACCGTAGCCAGTCCGGCACGAGCTACGCCATGCAGTGCCTCGTTCCACCAGTTGTATTGCTTTATCCCCAATCGCTCTACAGGCTTCGAGAAGTCCATCGTGAGCTGAGCCTTCTCCTCCAGTGTCAGCAGCTGCACCAAGCTATCGGCACGGCGCCAAGCCTCGGCCTCATAGTCCACCTTGGCGGGCTCGCAGCAAGACGCAACGGCGAGCAAGAGAAGATTTCCGTAAAATATTCTTTTCATATGCATTGATTTTTTTTATGGTTTCGGATGCAAAAATACCAAATATCACCCAACCCGTCAACACCTTCCGTTAAATATCTTTATATTTTATACGAAAAGTCTGCACGTATTCGTTCTTTTTTTGTACCTTTACGTGATAAATTGCCGTAATAGGTATCTTTACATACCGTAAGGCATTGAAACGGTGCCATTTGGCACACCGAGACAAGACAACAAAAAAACAACATATAATGAATTACAAATGGAATTATCAACCTCCAACCGAGCAAGAGACCCAGAGGGCTGAAGCCCTGTCCAAGGAGACAGGCATCAACCCCGTCATATGCAGGCTACTCGTCGATAGAGGAGTCACCACGGCCGAGGAGAGCAAGCGGTTCTTCCGCCCTAGCCTGACCGACCTGCACGATCCCTTCCTCATGGACGGCATGGACGCAGCCGTAGCGCGCATCAACAAGGCGTTGGGGCGCAAGGAGCGCATCCTCGTCTACGGAGACTACGACGTCGACGGCACCACAGCTGTCGCATTGGTATACCGCTTCCTGCAGCAGTTTACCACCAACATCGACTACTACATCCCCAACCGCTACAACGACGGCTATGGAGTATCATTCAAGGGTGTAGACTATGCCAAGGAGACAGGCGTCAAATTGGTTATCGTGCTCGACTGCGGCGTGAAGGCCGTCAGCGAGATAGCCTACGCCAAGGAGCAGGGTATCGACTTCATCGTATGCGATCACCACGTGCAAGACGATGTATTGCCCCCGGCAGTCGCCATCCTCAACCCCAAGCTCATCGGGTCAAACTACCCCTACCCTCACCTCTCAGGCTGCGGCGTAGGATTCAAGCTCATGCAGGCCTTCGCCAAGGACAACGGCATCGAGTTCAGCCAGCTCATCCCCTACCTCGACCTGGTAGCCGTGAGCATAGCCTCTGACATCGTACCCATCATGGGCGAAAACCGCATCCTTGCCTACCACGGCTTGCGCCAGCTCAACCACAACCCCAGCACGGGACTGCAAGCCATCATCGAGGTGTGCGGATTACGTAATAAGGAGATCAAGATCAACGACATCATCTTCAAGATAGGCCCCCGCATCAATGCCTCGGGCCGCATACAGACTGGTAAGGAAGCCGTCGACCTCCTCACCGAGAAGGACTACGCCAAGGCACTCGAGCTGAGCAATCAGATCAACGAATACAACGAAGCCCGCAAGGACCTCGACAAGAGCATGACCGAAGAGGCCAACCGCATCGTCGACAACCTGGAGGGACTGGCCGACAAGCGCTCCATCGTGCTCTACAACGAAGACTGGCACCGCGGCGTCATCGGCATCGTGGCCTCGCGCCTCACCGAGCTCTTCTACCGCCCGTCGGTAGTGCTCACCAAGACCAACGACATGGCTACGGGCTCGGCCCGTTCGGTGGCCGATTTCGATGTCTATAAGGCCATCGAGAGTTGCCGCGACCTGCTCGACAACTTCGGCGGTCACCCCTACGCAGCCGGTCTCTCGCTCAAGGTCGAGAACATCGAGGAGTTTACCCGCCGCTTCGAGGAGTACGTGTCAGAGAACATCCGCCCCACGCAGACCGATGCCATCATCTACATCGACGAGGAGCTGGCGTTCAAAGACATCAACATGAAACTCTACAACGACCTCAAGCGCTTCGAGCCCTTCGGCCCCGACAACCTCAAGCCCATATTCTGCAGCATGCAGGTATATGACTACGGCACCAGCAAGGTAGTAGGGCACAATCAAGAGCACATCAAGCTAGAGTTGGTCGACAACCGCTCAAGCCGCATCATGAATGGTATAGCTTTCGGCCAAAGCGCCCAAGCACGCTACATCAAGAGCAAGCAAGCCTTCGACATCTGCTACACCATAGAGGAGAACTCCCACAAGCGCGGCGAGATACAGCTACAGATTGAGAGCATCAAGCCACGGGTTGTTGGTTGAAGGTTGAGAGTTGAAGGTCGAGAGAGTTGAGAGCCCGTACGGCCAATTTCCGATCGAAGAATTGACCGTTGCCATTGTCTGAATAAAAGCCCAATGCACTACAGAGAGGTCCTTCGCAAGTACTTCGGCTACGACACCTTTCGTAGCATACAGGAAGACATCATCCGCAGCATAGGCAGCGGACGCGATACCCTCGGCCTCATGCCTACCGGAGGCGGCAAGAGCATCACCTTCCAGGTACCCGCGCTGGCCATGCCAGGCACCTGCATCGTCATCACACCGCTCATCGCCCTCATGAAAGACCAGGTAGCCAAGCTCCGCGAACGCGGCATCAAGGCCACAGCCATCTACTCGGGCATGAGTCGCGATAATATTGTGGCGGCACTAGACAACTGCATCCTCGGCGGATATAAGTTTCTCTACATCTCGCCCGAGCGCCTCACCTCCGACATCTTCCTCACCAAGCTGCGCCGTATGCAGGTGAGCTTCATCACCGTCGACGAGAGCCACTGCATATCACAGTGGGGCTACGACTTCCGCCCCTCATACCTTGCCATTGCCGACATCCGCAAGCAGCTCCCCGGCACCCCTATCCTAGCCCTCACGGCCACCGCCACCCCCGAGGTGGTGAAGGACATACAGCACCGCCTGCAGTTCGGGCAGGACAACGTGTTCCGCATGAGCTTCGAGCGCAAGAACCTCAACTACATCGTGCGCCACACCGAGAACAAAGAGGGCGAGATGCTCCACATCCTCCAGAGCGTACAGGGCTCGGCCATCATCTACGTACGCAACCGCGACAAGACCCGCGAGATAGCCCACCTGCTCACCGAGCACGGCATCAGTGCCGCCTACTACCACGCCGGCATCGACAGCCGCGACAAAGACAAGCGTCAGAGCCTCTGGACCGCCGGTGCCACCCGCGTCATGGTGGCCACCAACGCCTTCGGCATGGGTATCGACAAGCCCGACGTGCGTATGGTCATCCACTACGAGATGCCCGACTCGCCCGAAGCCTACTACCAGGAGGCAGGGCGCGCCGGGCGCGACGACCTCACCGCCTACGCCGTGCTCCTCTACACCCCCGACGACAAGCGCAAGCTCTCGCGGCGCGTGAGCGACAACTACCCCGACAAGGAGTTCATCCGCGGCATCTACGAGCGCCTCGGCTACTACTATCAGATGGCCGTAGGCGATGGCGAGGGATGCCACTACGACTTCGACCTCAACGAATTCTGCCGCGCCTACCGCCTGCCCCTCGTGCAGACCGAGAGCGCCCTGCGCCTGCTTACCGTGGCCGGCTACATCCACTATCAGGAAGAGGAGGAGCACACCTCGCGCCTGCGCTTCACCATCCAGCGCGACGAGCTATACCGCCGCCGCGACGATAGCGACACCACCGACACCCTCATCCGCACCCTGCTGCGCCTCTACAGCGGCGTGTTCAGCGACTACGTCTTCATCGACGAGAAACTCATCAGCGACATCAGCGGCATACCCCTCGAGCCCCTCTACGAAGCCCTGCTCGGACTGGGCCGCGCCCGTGTCATACACTACGTACCGCGCCGCACCTGCCCCTCGGTCACCTTCACCCGCAAGCGGCTCGATACCCACCGTATCGTCATCTCCCCTGCCATCTACGAAGAGCGCAAGGAGAGCTACGCCCAGCGCATCGAGGCCATGAAGGAGTACGCCCTGTCTGACAATCAATGCCGCAGCCGCATGCTGCTCCGCTACTTCGGCGAGCACACCGCACCCCTCTGCCAAGTATGCGACAACTGCCGAGCCCACCGCCACACCCCCTTCTCGGAGCTACACTACCGCGCCTATCGCGAGATGGTGCTCACCCTGCTCTCCGACGATGCTCCCCACTCTGCAGAGGAGCTTCGCACCCTCCCCATCGACACCACCCAGCTACAACCCCTCCTGCAACGCCTCATCGAAGAAGAGGCCATCACCCTTCAGGATGGGATGGTGAAGAGAGCAAAACAAATATAGGGAGACACACCCGCAAGGGCCAAAGGCAATTTATCATGTGCATTATAACTTCTCCTGCAATATCCGCCCCAGCTCTTCGAAGACATGCAAGCAGCGCTAATGCTCCGCAATTTTAAAAAAATGACTATACGCATCCTCCTGTCCACTTGCGTACTGGAGCGCAAAAAAAAAGGCTGGCACTGCCGAAGCGGTGCCAGCCTGTATATGTAGCCTAGAGGGGGTGATTACTGCACGCCCTTCTTGATGACGTAGCGGATGAGGTCGTAGAACTTCTGCACGGTGGGGATGAGCACGCGCTCGTCGGGTGAGTGGGGCGACATCAGCGTGGGACCGAACGAGATCATGTCCATGCCTTCGTTGACTGCTCCGATGATGCCGCACTCGAGACCGGCGTGGATGACCTTGACCTCGGGCTCGCGACCGAAGAGCTCCTTGTAGGTCTCCTTCATGGCAGCAAGCACACGGGAGTTGACATTGGGCTGCCAGCCGCTGTAGCTGCCGCTGAACTCGACACGCATACCGGCCATAGAGAAGCAGCTCTCGAGCGAGATGGCCTGATACATCTTCATGCTCTCTGATGAGCTGCGCACGAGGAGGCTGAACTGGGCCTTGCCCTCGCCTATCTCGATGATGGAGAGGTTGCTCGAGGTCTCCACGGTGTCGGGGATGGTGGGGATGTAGCGCATGACGCCGTTCTGGCAGGCGAGGATGGCATCGATGAGGTTGTCACGGATCTCCTCGGGGGTCTCGCTCTCGGGGAGCTCTACCTCCTCGACGGTGAGGGTGATACCGCTCTCAATGGTGGCAAACTCTTCGGCAAAGAGGGCTTCGCAGCGGGCTGCCAGGTCCTTGAGGTCCTCGACAGCGTCTTCGGGAAGGGTGAGCACCACGAAGGCATCGCGGGGGATGGCATTGCGCATGTTGCCGCCACGCCACTGGGCGAGCTGGGCATCGCACTCGAGCACGGCCTCGCGCACGAAGCGGCCCATGAGCTTGTTGGCATTGCCACGGCCCTCGCAGATCTCGAGGCCGGAGTGACCACCGCGCAGACCTTTCAAGGTGACGCGAACGGCCTTGTAGTCCTCTTCGGGCTCTATCTCCATATATTGCAGGGTAGCGGTGACATCGATACCACCGGCGCAGCCGATGTAGAGCTCGCCCTCGGCCTCGGAGTCGAGGTTGAGCAGTACCTTGCCCTGTACGGTGCCGGGCTTGAGACCGAAGGCGCCATACATACCGGTTTCCTCATCGGCTGTGATGAGGCCTTCGATGGGGCCGTGCTCCAAAGTGTCGTCTTCCATGATGGCCATGATGGCGGCTACGCCAAGGCCATTGTCGGCACCGAGGGTGGTGCCACGGGTACGCACCCAGTCGCCGTCGACATAGCAGTCGATGGGGTCTTTCTCAAAGTCGTGTGTGCTCTCGGCTGTCTTCTGCGGCACCATGTCCATATGGGCCTGCAACACGATGCCCTGGCGGCCTTCGAGGCCCGGTGTGGCGGGCTTGCGCATGATGATGTTGCCTGCCTCATCCTTGAAGGTGTCTACACCAATCTTCTTGCCGAAATCGAGCAGGAACTGCTGTACGGGTTCGAGATAGCCCGATGGACGGGGTACTTGTGTCAACGCATAAAAATGTTTCCACACGCTCTGAGGAGCTAATTCTGCAATTGTACTCATAGTTCTTTTTCTTTTTGAATTTTATATATCAGAGTACTCGGGTTTCTCGGAGTACTCGGAATTCTCGTTTCATTTTATTACCAAATCTCAACCATCATCCATCAACCATCAACCATCAACCCTCTTCTTATTCCTCACCTGCAGGGCTACCCATCCGTAGGCACCGAGGCACATGACGCCAAGAGTTTGGAAGGCGTGCACGATGAGTGCAAACGAGGAGGCTCCGGCCTGCGACACGCCGTAGAGGGTCATCATGGAGATGACTACGAAGTGCCACGGACCCGCACCGTTGGGGGTGGGTATGATGATGGCCAGGCTGATGGCTGCAAAGATGACCAGCGCCTGCACCACACTGAGCTGTGCCGTGAAGGGGAAGCAGTAGAAGGCGAGGTAGAACTCGAGGAAGTAGCCTACCCATATGCCTATGGTGTAGAGCAGGAAGAGGCCCTTGCGGCGCATGGTGCGCAGGGAGAGCAGTCCGTCGACAAAGCCGCGCACCATAGCCTTGAGCTTGGCGTAGAGGGCGGTGTGCCTAAGCCACCACCACAGCAGGGCGCATAGCGCGAGAGCTGCACCTATGATAAGATAGGTCTTGGGCGATGCGAACAGCGCCGAGAGGGAGAGCTCGGTGGTGCCCGTCTGCGCAAAGAGCGAGAGGAACACGTCGAACTTCGTCAGGAGCATGACGCACACGAAGATGAGCACGAGCAGCATATCGACCAGGCGCTCGGCCACCAGGGTGCCCAGGGCCTTGCTGAAGGGTACGCCATCGTACTTGCTGAGCACGGCGCAGCGCGACACCTCGCCCACACGGGGAATGACTATGTTAGAGGCATAGGCGATGAAGATGGCATCGATGCTGTCGCCCGTCTTGGGACGGTAGCCCAGCGGCTCCAGGGTGATGAGCCAGCGCAAGCCGCGCATGACATGGCTCAGCGTGATGGGCACGAGCGAGGCCACCAGCCACCAGATATTCATCTCGTGCAGGAAGATGCGCTTGGCCTCAGAGAAGTCGAAGTCGCGGTACATCCAATAGAGCAGTGCCCCCGCAATGAGCAGCGGCAGGAGAACCTTCGCTGTATGAGTCAGAACTTTCTTCACGTAATAGGTTTTTCTTAGAGTGCAAAAATAGAATATAATTTCGTATTCAGCAAACGAAACGGGATAATTTTCCTACGACACGCGCCTGTGAATGGCATGATAGATGGGGCGAATAGGCTCATTCATCAGAACTATTTGTACGGACGGCAGATATCCTATACCTTTGCACCGTGAGAATCAAACAATGAACAAGCAAAAAATGTTTTAACACAAAAAACGACGAAGATATGACAACAACATTCAAAGGCAATACCGTACATCTGGACGGACGCTCGCTCAACGTGGGCGACACTGCACCTGACTTTGCATTGGTAAAGAGTGACCTTACCTGCCTGACACTGGACGACTGCAAGGGCAAAAGGGTAATCATGAACATCTTCCCCAGCATTGACACGGGGGTATGTGCTACATCGGTGAGAAAGTTTAACCAAATGGCTGCATCGCTACCCGACACGCTGGTGCTATGCATATCGCGCGACTTGCCCTTTGCACAGGGCCGATTCTGCGCGGCCGAGGGCATAGAGAATGTGGTGACGGTATCGGACTATCGCAGGACGAGCACCTTCGGCACTGACTATGGTGTGCAGATGGCCGACGGGCCGCTCGAAGGACTCTTGGCACGCGCCATCGTAGTGGTAGCGCCCGATGGCAAGGTGAGCCACGTGGAGGTAGTGCCCGAGATTACCACTGAGCCCAACTACGATGCGGCATTGAAGGCTCTGTAGGGGGCAACGGAAAACATGCGCGCTGCGCGGCAAGAAGGAGTAGAGTCAATGGCGACTCTACTCTTTTTGGTCTAGATAGTAGAGGTCGCCAGAGAGTATCTGCTCTATACGCATGACGATCTCGTCAGTCTCCATATCAAGCGATGCGGCATGGCCTTCGGGCTCGATGAGGACAATGCGGGGAGTGGTATCGACACCATAACGGAGCGCAGCAGGTGACTGCATGCCTGCACCATCGCATGCATGGAACCAGCCCGCGAGGTCGAGTCCTAAGCTGGCAACCGACTCACGCCATGCAGAGGCATCGGTGCTGAGCGAGAGGCTGAGGATGACAAACTGATCGGGTTGCTCGCGGATGAGCTGGTAGACGCTCTTGAGCTCGGCCATCAGCGCGGCAGACTCATTGGCATCGGTCCAGAAATGGAGGAGCACATGCTTGCCTCTAAAGTCGGTCAGGTGGCGGGTATCGCCATTGAGCATAGGCAGAGTGATATCAGGAGCCTCGCCACCGACCTTGAGTGTGCTGGCGAGCATGGCACTGCGCAGCGAGAGGTAGTAGGGGTGCTGATGCAGCGATGTGGCTACGGCCTTGGTCATCTGCTCGGCATAGGCAGCTGTGAGCTTGGAGAGCAGCACATGCTCTATCACCCAGGGGGTCATGGGCGATGCGTTGTGGTCGATAAGGAAGCGGAGCGACTCGGCCTCGCGCTTGATGCTCTGCTGGGCCATGATGCGCTTCACCTCACGCTTGCCTGCATCGCTGGCGAGCCACTCGCTGCCATGAAGGGAAGCCAGATGGGCTACCTGACGATCGGCCTCGCTCTGCGCATCTGCAGCGATAGCCTTATAGGCGGCATAGGTATCGTTGGTAGGGGTGCCGCTCACGGTGCTGGCAGCTGACTGCGCGACCGAAGGGGTGCTCACGACTACCTCGCCCGGCTCTACAAAGAGGGCGATATCGTGCCCGTGGCCCATACCGGTGATGGTGTAGCGCAGCACAGGTGCATCGGCGGGCAAACTATAGGTGAAGGTGTAGCGCCCACGCTTCACCTTGGCGGTGGCCACCGTGGTGGACTGCCCGAACTCATCGGTATAGGTGAGGCTTACTTTCTTGACTTTGGCATCGTTGTGGGCAATGGTGCCGTTGATGATGCAGGTCTCTTGTGCACTGATAGCCATGCTGCTGACAAGTGCTATGATTGCTGATAGGAGATATTTCATATCGGTGTGTTTGTAGCGGCTCCCTCAATTCCCCCGAGGGGGAGCTTGCAGGCATCGCGGATTAGTAATGCTGTTGATTGAATAGTATTATTTGTTCTTATTGTTACTCCTCGTACTCAGAGTCATCCCCCCTTCGGGGGAGTCAGAGATGCTGTTCTTACTTGCCATCCACTATGCTCTTGAGTTTCTTTACCATCTCTTCGCCACGGAGGCCGAATGCCACGACATTGCCGTCGGGGTCGATGAGGGCGGTGAAGGGTACGCCCTTGACACTGAAGAGCTTGATGCCATCGCTGTTCCACCCCTTGAGGGTAGAGATGTGTATCCAGTTCTTATGCGTGAGTTGGTTCTTCTCAATGCAGTTGACCCAATCGGGACGCTTGCTATCGATAGAGTAGCTGAGCACGACGAATCTGTCGCTATTGTCAGAGTAGGCAAGTGCCTCCTTCAAGTAGGGTATCTCGCGGCGACACGGAGCACACCAGCTGGCCCAGAAGTCGATGAAGACGTACTTGCCACGGAAGTCAGAGAGCGAGAGCTCGACACCTTCGGGGGTGAGTCCGCTAAGGTCGGGAGCCTCAGCACCCACCTTGAGGTTGGCAGCACGCACGTCATTGACCAGCTCCTTATAGATGGGCAGCTTGTGCAGATCGTGAGGGACGGCATCGAGGAAGGTCTGTATCACGTCGGTAGTAAAGGTAGGCACCATGGAGAACTTGATGATGTAGAGCGTCACAGGCGAGTGGAGGTGCTGGTAGATGAAGTCCATGAAGGCTACCTTGAAGTGGAGGTTGTTGACATAGAAGGTGGGCGAGGTATACTCCATCTCGGCCACAGGATCGCCCTTGATAGTGCTGGGGATATTGGCCTGAGCTGCCTTCATACGTGTCTTGGCCTCTTGGATGCACTGTGTGTTGAGGTCGAGGTAGGCCTGATAGATATCGTTGCTGGGAGTACCACCGACCTTGGCGCCTACAGGGTAAGCGGCATCGAAGGGACCCACCTGAATCTCGCCTTCCTCGATGAACACCTGAATGCTGCCGTTGTCAAAACCTGTGATATTGTACAGCTCCAAAGAAGCTGGGGCTGTGCCTTCGATGACAAACTTGCCATCTACCACGGGGGCAGTGGCTACAACAACGGTCTGCCCATCGACAAGATGGTCGAGGTGTACCTCCTTGACCGTATCATCTGTGTAGCATAGGACAGGACTACTCATTTCGCCTCTGATGACGAACTTCTTCTCTTGCGCCGTAGCCAAGGTAGCTATGGCCAGCAATGTTAATGTGATTAGTTTACGCATATGG
>JAFOYZ010000261.1 GCA_017424485.1 Bacteroidaceae bacterium | reverse complement strand
GATGAAAAGATGAGTTTGAATGATTATCTATATTAGAATTTTGGAACTTTGTTGTAAAATTTGCCTAAGTTTTGTACTTTCGTGATATCAACAGTTTAATTATGGCTCTTCATAACGAATTTGGACAGATATGTGAGGATCGGGCTGCGGCCTATCTCATGGCGCGTGGATATACTCTGCGTGAACGCAATTGGCGATTAGGACACAAAGAAGTCGATATCATTGCTCAAAAGAATGGTATATTGGTATTTGTCGAGGTTAAGGCTCGTAAGAATGATTGTTATGGCGATGCCATAGATGCGGTTACCGATAGCAAGATTCGTAACTTGGTGCAGGCTGCTAATGCGTATATACGTTACCATCGTATAGATCTTCCCGTGCGTTTTGATGTCATTGCCATCACGGGAGAACCGGGGAATATGGTCGTAGAACATGTGGAGGATGCTTTTTATCCTCCAGCTTACTAACCGGCAGTTTTGGTGCCCCAACCATTATTAACCAGTGCTTGGGCTACGATGAGGTCGTAGGGGGTGGTAAGTTTGATGTTTTCTCGATTGCCTTCGGTCAAAAATATGGTTTCCCCCAAGGTCTCTACTACGGATGCGTCGTCGGTAAAGGCATCGCAGTAGGGTAGTTCGTAGGCACGGCGTAGCAGTGTGGCGCGAAAGGTTTGAGGGGTTTGTACCAGGCGGTAGGCGTTGCGGTCGACGGTGACGCTTTTAGAATTGACAATTGACAATTGACAATGGACAACTGCCTCAGAGTGGCGGGTTCCTCTTTCTGTGTTGTCCTCTTTTACTACCTGCCTTACCGTCTCCACCACGGGGATGACGGGCACGACGGCACCGTGGGTCTCGGCCTCGGCATAGCAGCGGCGAATGACCTCGGGACTCACGAAGGGGCGCACGCCATCGTGTACGGCTACCAGGGCTTCGGGGGCATCGACGAGGGAGAGGCCGCTCTGCACGGAGTGGAAGCGGGTGGCACCACCATCGGCGATGCGGTGGGGCACAGCAAACTGGTACTGGGCGCAGAGCTCATGCCAATAAGCCTGATGGTCGTGCGGGAGCACGAGAATGAGCTGTATGGATGCGTCGCAGGCG
Source organism: Bacteroidaceae bacterium (assembly GCA_017424485.1). Classification (GTDB taxonomy): domain Bacteria; phylum Bacteroidota; class Bacteroidia; order Bacteroidales; family Bacteroidaceae; genus UBA1189. The sequence continues at coordinate 1,432 of JAFOYZ010000261.1, read as the reverse complement.
TGGAAGGCATCGAGCGTGCGCATCAGCACGGGACGTCCCTCAATGGGGATAAACTGCTTGGGCAGCTCGCCGCCCATGCGCAGGCCCTTGCCTCCGGCTACGATGATGGCGTATCTTTTCATGGGACTGATGGTTGAGGGTTGAGGGTTAAGAGTTGAGGGTTGAGGGTTGAGAGTTGAGAGTTGAGGGTCAATCGTCCATCAACCATCAACCATCGTCAATCAAAACTGCATTCCCGAGCGCAGAGCATCAGCCTTGTCGGCACCGCAGAAGTGCTCTACGAAGGTGAAGCCAAGCTCCCAAGCGGCACCGGGACCGCAAGCGGTGAAGATGTGGCCATCGACGGTGACCTTGGCAGCAGTGTAGTGGGCACCCTGCATGGTGTCTTCGAAGCCAGGGTAGCAGGTGGCCTGCTTGCCTTGGAGAAGGCCGAGACCGCCAAGCACGAGGGGAGCTGCACAGATGGCCGAGATGATGACATCGGGCTGCGATGCCTTGGCGGTGAGCAGCTGGCACAGGCCTGTGTGGGCCTGCAGATTGGTAGCACCGGGTAGTCCGCCTGGCAAGAAGAGCAATGCCGCATTGGCATAGTCGCACTGGGCAAACAGGGTGTCGGCCACCACGGGGATGCCGTGAGCGCCTGTCACGGTGAGGCTATCGGTCACTGACACCGTCGTAACGGGCAAACCGGCACGACGCATCACATCGATGGGTGCCAAGGCCTCAATCTCTTCAAAGCCGTCGGCAAAGAATACGTACATTGTCTTCATATGGAGGAATGATTAACGAGTGAACGATTAACTAGAGTACGCTATTTTAGCGTGAAATAATAAGTAATGGTACCATGAGCATCACGAACTCCATCAATACTATTAAAACGAGTACGCTTAGCAGCTTCCTCAGCAGCCCTACACAGCTCTAGGTTAGAAGCATTATTTGAACGATGTAGATTAATACTAGTGCCAATGACCTTACCTGCTGGATTTACGACAATATTCACCACTATGCGCCCTTCTTCCTGCGCCGTAGTCCTCGGGGTAGGTAAATTCCCACCAATATATGAACGCCCAGCAAGGTCTGCATGAGGTGTATGCACATCGACCCCCACGGCCTTCTCGGCTGCGGCAACACCTGTCTCGGTGCCTTGGGTACCTTCGTCGGCCTTCTCGGAGGCTTCGCCCTTGCTGCCCATCTCGAAACCTTTGCCAAAGGCGCTGGCCATCTGCTGGGCAGCACGCTCGGCGGCCTGGCGCTCGGCCTCGGCACGCTTTTGCGCCTCTATCTCTTCGGCGGTGGGCATATCTACGGTGGGCTCGTCGGGCTGGGTGATGAGGGGCTCATCGACCTGAGGTTGCGGCTGGGTGAGCGGGGCATTGTTGACATTGGGCACATCGCTCTTGACCGACGACACCTCGGTGTACTGGTACGACTC
>JAFOYZ010000260.1 GCA_017424485.1 Bacteroidaceae bacterium | reverse complement strand
ACATCTATGTGGACGATATTAATTACAAGTGTTATATTTTATATAGGAATTTTACTTTTAGCTATAAATACATTAGAAGAAGGAATATTACTTGGAACAATAATTTGTGTGTCAACAATAATATTTGTAATAGCAGGATTTATTGCATTAAAATTTGAGGTAGACGCAGGTTATTATGAATGTAAAAATTGTCATCATAAATTTGTACCAACATATAAAGAAGTTATATCTTTATGGGCAATGCATATGGGAACAACAAGATTTTTAAAATGTCCAGAGTGTAATAAGAGAAGTTGGAGTAAGAAAGTATTAAGTAAATAACAAATTACAATAAGTATGGTAGGTAATTTAGTTGAAATTTATCTGCCCTTTGTGATATAATCTAAACACAGGATAATAAGTTATTGTTGAGATTGGAGAAAAAATGAGAGAAAAAGATAAAATGCTAGCAGGAGAAATATATGATGCTAATTATGATAAAGAATTAATAGAAGAAAGACTTAAAGCAAAAGATAGGTGTTTTGAATATAACAATATAAAGCCTTCAAACATACACCTACACACAGGCTTCGCCCCTGGCTACCTCGGCCGACTAATAGGGTGGGGACTAAAGAAACAGTATACCCTTTTCAAGAAATCAGTATACTGTTTACAGATAATCAGTAGAGTGAATCTTTCCATTCACTCTACTGATTTTTTACTTCTTTTTCGTAGGTACACCCGATGGTTACCACAGGTGCACCTGTTTTGGCTCACAGGTGCACTCAATTCTGCTTGCAGGTACAGCAAATTCTCTGTATAATGATTTGCAGTTACCCCTTGGCAATGGCATGGTGAAATAATTGTTAAATCGTTGATATTCATTATGTGTCGCTGATGCAACCCCACCCGTTGCCCCTTGGCATGAGAAATCATCTGCCCTATAACTTTCAATTTTTGATTTTCAAATAATAATTCATATGCCAGGGGGTTGCCAAGGGAGTATGGATATGGATTATTGTACACTTAGATGAGTATAATTGTTTGATTGTCTGATTTTAACTTATATCTTTTGACTTTCAACGTGCATTTCTGCCAAGGGGTAAATGAAAAATCCTATATATATATGCACGCTACAAATCCTTTACATGCATGAACGAGATTTGATACATGCATGTACCGTCAACGTTTCATGCACGCAATCTGCGACGGCTGTTCGTTCATCGTTCAACGTTAGTCGTTCGCTGTAGTGCGTATCAGAATGTCAGCTTGAAGTTCATTCCGGCCGAGAGCTCGGGCTTGCTGCCCTGCAGGTATTGCGGGCGCTCGTATGCTATCGAGGGCTGCATGCCAAAAGCGCAACGGTCGTTTATTTGGTACATCACAAAGGCATTTTCGGCATTGATGCGCTTCGAGGACTTCACGGCATCAACGATGGAGTGGATGGCATTGGCGTAGATGGCGACAGCACCTACAGCAAACAACACATAACCTGTGGTTCGTAAGAATTCCGAATGATGATAGAACTCTCCACCTGTAATATACATCTCTCTATCAGGACTATAGAAACCACCTTCAACACGAGTGAAGTCATTAGGGAGGTAGCCTTCGGATAAACCAAATCCTCCTATAGCCGCAGCCCATCCTACCGCCTGGACTCCTAAATCTATCCATCCTTTGCGGTTTTCTCCATTATAGAATTGGCCTAATCCTGGGACAAAGTAGGACAACACACCTGACAACCAAGGTGACTTCTTGTCATAGTGTGGGTCTGAGACCGTTCTGATTGGTTGTTCTATGGCAAATCTTTCTATATCGTCAAAGTCACGTATGAAAACACAACCATTGTCGAGGGAGATTTTGATAAACTCGCCCGGTACCATCTCAATGATCTCGCCACGGATGATTTCTCCATTCTTCATGTAAACTACGTCCTGCAAGTTGCTCTGTGCGAAGGCAAATGTCATGCCCATCAGGCAGAAGAGGAAAAGAATTGTGCGTTTCATAGTCGTTAGTTTTTTTATTCTTATAAATAATAGTTGATGCCTAAAGAAATACCATATTCGCCCGACTTATTGGTGCTTCGGTCAATCTCACCATCTCTTCTTGTTGCACCCCACCATAGAACACAACCACGGGCTGCTACACCCCAATGCTGTTGTATGCGATATTCATATTCCATAGCCATATATATTACACTACGCCTGCTCGAGAGTTTGCATTGGCTACTTTCAGCAGTTGCTGCCCGAAGATAAATATTCTCCCACTGATAACCCATACCCATAGCATAATGTGTATAAATCTTTTTATTCTTCTTGTGATAACCGCTGGCAGTTAAAATGGGGATGACGCTATGGCTGGCCGAGGCTGTACGATAGGAAGTACCATTGGATGGCAACTCATAGAGAGACGCGTTGCGTTTGGCGAATCGACCACTATAAAGGACCCCAACATACTTGTACGAATAACTCGCTTGAAAGCCTAATCCAGAGACAAGGCCACGCTCTATATCATTGACAATAGCATCTGTAGGATAAACCACATAAGAATATCCTGCATTGAGGCTAAATCTGTGCGGTGGGAATAACCTCCTCATCTCCTCCTGCTCGGCCTGCATCTTGGCCTCCTCCTGCTCCCGATACTCCCTTATTGCGGTGTTCAGCGTATGCTCCCTGCCGGGTTTCAGTATGGTATCGGGCTGCAGCAAAATATATCCATACACCACATGCTGGGGACTGCCCAACCAATGGGGCTTGTAATGGTCGGTAAGGAATAGTCCGTTAGCACCGAAGCGGCTCGCCTCCTTCTTCACCGTGTCGAGCAGCACATCGAGCGAGGCATTGCGCCGTGCCTCGGGGTCAGTAGCCGAGAACCTGCCTATCACCTCCGTCGTTAAAGGTAATGGTTCATTGGCCACATACACCCTCACCTTGTCCGGTGTGGTGGGGCGCACGAAGCTACCGGTATAATAGTTCTCAGTGAGCGATATTTCTACCGTTCTATCCAGACTCTTGCAGCTGCATAGTAGTAGGGTGCAGGCTAATATCAGTAGTGTAGATGGTCGTGTTCTCATTATTTAATCGTTATAAATGTCCTATTCAAAATAATGTCGATGCAGTTTCTTTATCAATTCTTTATAGAAAGGTATTCCCGCAGCATCTCCCAGTATGGTATCAGCGCCACAACGTGGGCAGAGCGCTGTTTCCCTATAATCTATGGAAGGCTCTACTATATAATTCTTCACCTCTGTCGCGCGAAAAACCTTCTGGCAATAAAAGCATGCACAACGTGACGAGGCCTCCACCTCTTCGCGATTGGCCGTGCAGTGAGTGTGTATCTCGTGCAATTCCTCATCGGGTAATGTCGCTATCTTCAACTTCTGTCCAAGCGTTGCCGTAGGATAGCCATTCCATGCCTCCGTCTCCATCAGCAGTTTGTAGCGATTGAAAACTTTAGAATAATTCTCATCGCATGCCTCTAATAGTTCACCATAGAAATAAGGATCTTGAGCGAATTCAGGGAAAGAATAATTGGTAACCTCTGGCTTGGTATCTACATATTCATCTATCCTCTGATATTCCACCCAATACTTGGAGTGGGTAGCATCAACGACATCAAACAGCATAGCTGGATAGTAGCGGGGGAATGAGTCGATGCTGTCGGCCCGGTAATAGTCATCACACAAGAGATACCATGGCTCGCCACACATTGTACATAGAGCAAACACAACATATTCGTTATTCGGTGTCAACGTCCAGGTCTCAATCGAGTACTGCAGCAACTTCTCGGGTATTGCTACCCCCCGTTCGGATATATACTTTACTCTCATACTATGTGAAGTTCTTTTAATACGATTTGTGCTAAACGTTCAAGATATGCATGACAATTATCTGCCAACAGTATTATCCAGCCACAAAGGTATATATAAACTTTCTTGTAGCAAGGAAAGGGCGCAACAAAAGCGCAACATTTTCTTTAGAAAGCGTAATTGCGCTAACAAACAGAGATTTATTAGCTTGTTTGGCGTAGGCTGTTTCTATAGGCTCAGTTTGAAAATTGAGAATTAAAAGTTAAAACTTTATATATTCGTTCCTCTCACCATTAACTCTCAACTTAAAAAACTCGCAACTCATCTCACCATCTCCCGGATGATGCCTTGGCGGTAGGCATAGAGGAGCTTGCGCAGCGACTCGATGCGGCGGCGTATGTCGCGCCCCTTGTCGGTGTCGCTCACATGGATGCGCTCGGTGAGCTTCTCTACCAGGTGGCGTGTGCTCTTGATGTCGTGTCCGCCACGGATGGCCTCTTCGGTGGAGGTGAAGGGCTGGTGCTCGACGAGCGACATGCCGCGCGAGTGGTACACGAGGGTGTAGCCGGCAATGCCGGTGGTAGACTGGTAGGGCTTGGAGAAGCCGCCGTCGATGACGATGAGGCGGCCGCCGGCCTTCATGGGGTTCTCGCCCTTGAGGGTCTTCACGGGGATGTGTCCGTTGATGATGTGGCGGTGGGCTCCCTCGACGCCAAACTCGCTGAGCAGGAGGTCTACGGTGGCATCGTCGTTGCGCAGGGTGTAGTAGTGGCCTTTGGTCTCTTTCATCACGGCCTTGTCTTTGAGGAAGTAGCGCTCGAAGGTGGCCATGCGGTCTTTGTCGAAGGTGGGGGCGTCTTTGCCGCACCATAGATACCATAGGTAGTCGACGGCAAAGTGGTGGAGCTGCTCATCGGCATCGGCCGAGTGGGCGGCGCGGATGAGGGTGTCTACCTTGTCGAGCAGGGCGCGGCCCTTGTAGTGGCCGTCGTAGAGGTATACCTCCTTGAGGGTGCCGTCGGCATTCATGGGTACGGAGGCGTGGAAGAGCAGGTTGCCGTTGTATACGAGGTACATGCTGCCTTTGTCGAGCAGGCAGCGGATGTGGCGCTGCAGCTTCTCGCTGGTGGTGAAGGAGTGGGCCAGGCGCTCTATGACCTCGCTCTCCTCGACGCTGAGGCGGTAGGGGTCGGCGGGGTCGATGGTGGGGAAGTAGCACTCGCGCATGGAGTAGCGCTTGCCGCCGATGGTGCAGATGCCCTTGTCGTAGTCTACCTTGTGGAGCAGCAGGCGGTCGTCCATTTCGTACTCGGGGTGGCGGCGTATGATCTCGGCCTCGAGCTTGAACTGCAGCACGCTCACGGCCTTGTGCATCTGGGCTATGAGGCGGCGGGTCTTGTCGCTGCAGGTGACGTTGTCTTCGAGCTTGGGGCCAAACTCCTCGCAGGGGTCGTCTTTATAGATCTCCATGGCAAAGATGGCCAGGTGCAGGAGGTTGATGCCGTAGCCGTCTTCGAGCACCGAGAGGTTGCCGTAGCGCATGCAGAGGCGCAGCACGTTGGCCATGCAGGCACGGTTGCCCGCGGCGGCACCTATCCACAGCACGTCGTGGTTGCCAAACTGCACGTCGAAGTTCTGGTACTGGCACAGGGCGTCCATCACGAGGTGTGAGCCGGTGCCACGGTCGAAGAGGTCGCCCACGATATGCAGGCGGTCTACCGCCAGGCGCTGTATGAGCTGGCAGATGGCGGCGATGAAGTGGTCGGCCTGGCCGGTGTTGATGATGGCCTCGATGATGCCCTTGACGTAGCGGTTCTTGTTGGTCATGCCGGTGGACTCGTGGAGCAGCTCCTGGATGATGTAGGAGAACTCCTTGGGCAGCTCCTTGCGCACCTTGGAGCGGGTATACTTGGATGAGATGTTCTGACACACCGAGATGAGGCGGCGCAGGGTGAGGGCATACCAGTCGTGCATGTCGTGCCCCGCCATCTCGGCCTTGATGAGCTGTAGCTTCTCTACGGGGTAGTAGATGAGGGTGCAGAGGGTGCGTATCTCCTTGTCGGTGAGCTCGTCGCTCAGCACCTCGCGCACCTTGCGCTTGATGTCGCCCGACGCATTCTTGAGCACATGCTGGAAGGCTTCGTGCTCGCCGTGGATATCGGCCAGGAAGTGCTCGGTGCTCTTGGGCAGACCCAGGATGGCCTCGAGGTTGATGATCTCGGTGCTGGCCTCGGCAGCGTTGCGGAAACTGCGTGAGAGTAGCTGCAGATAGTTGAGCTCTTGCTGTATGTCTTCGGGGGTGTATGTGTGTTCGCTCATAAGATCGGCTGTTAGGAATGTTACATTTTTGACAAAGGTAAATATTTTTTATGACAATTATATGATGTAAATGTTTCTTTTTCGTGAAGATTGTTGTTACCTTTGCATAAGTTTTTTTAGGATAGCATTTTAATAGGAGATTTTTTTCGATGTATAAGTTTCAGCCAATATTGAAGCAGGTGCTCTGGGGCGGTAGCCGTATTGCCCATGCCAAGCAGCTGGTGACCGACATGGAGCATGTGGGCGAGAGCTGGGAGGTGTCGGGCATGCCGGGGTGTGTGTCGGTAGTTGCCGATGGCCCTGAGAAGGACACTACGCTAGTGGAACTGATAGAGCGCCACCGCGACCGCCTGGTGGGTAAGGAGAACTATAGGCGGTTTGGCACGGAGTTTCCGCTGCTGGTCAAGTTTATCGATGCCCACCAAGACCTGTCGGTGCAGGTGCACCCCGATGATGCGCTGGCCATACAGCGCCACGGCACACGCGGTAAGACCGAGATGTGGTATGTGGTAGATGCGGCTCAGGGAGCGCGGCTGTGCTCGGGTTTGTCGCAGAGGATGACCAAGGACGACTATGCGCACCGGGTGGCTCAGGGCACTATCGAGGATGTGCTGCACTATGAGAAGGTGAGCGCGGGCGACGTGTTCTTCTTGCCCGCAGGCAGGGTACACAGCATAGGCGCGGGCTGCATGATAGCCGAGATACAGGAGGCCAGCGACATCACCTACCGCATATATGACTATGACCGTCGTGACAAGGAGGGCAACACCCGCGAACTGCATACCGAGCTGGCCAAGGATGCCATTGACTACAGGGTAAGGAAGGAGTATAAGACACGCTATGCACGCCGCCTCAACGAGCCGGTGGCGCTGGTCGATAGCGATTGCTTCACCACATCGCTCTACACCCTCACCGAGCCTATGGAGTGTGACTACTCAGAGCTGGACTCCTTCGTCATCTATATGTGTGTAGAGGGAGCGGCCACGCTGGTAGCCTCGGACGGAAGGACGGTAGATATATGCTCGTGTGAGACGGTGCTGGTGCCGGCTGCCACCGATGCGGTGACCATCTTCCCCAAAGGACAGGCGAAGCTGCTCGAGGTGTTTGTGTGAGATATGTACCCTCGGAATGGTGAAAACACGGCATATTTCTTGTAAATGTTGTTATCTTTCACTACCTTTGCACCTTAAACAAGAATATTTCAACCAATAACAAAATACAAAATGAAGAAGAGCGTATTATTTGGATTGTTGAGCGTATTGCTCGTGATGGCTTCATGTAAGTCAAAGGAGAGTGCCTATAAGCAGGCTTATGAGAAGGCTAAGGCACAAGAAAGTGCTCAAGTACAGGTAAATGCACCCATGCAGGTGACTCCGGTAGCTACCACTCCCGTAAAGGCTGACAACTATGACTCTACTCCCGTGCGTCAGGAGCAGGTGTCGGCAGTGTCTGTTACCGGTGCACTGAAGCCCTATAGCGTAGTGTGCGGTAGCTTCAGCCTCCAGGCCAATGCACAGGGATTGAAGGACTACCTCATCGCCGAAGGTTACCAGGCTGGTATCGTGAAGAATGTGCAGAAGAACATGTTCCGCGTGATCATCGGCTCATACGACACCAAGGCCGAGGCTGCCAAGGCTCGCGAGGCATTCAAGGTGAAGTATCCTGCACGCACTGACTTCCAGGGCTCTTGGATCCTCTTGAACAAGTAATCCTGGTTCCGACCAAGATATAAAGGGTGGCCCTACACGGTCGCCCTTTATTTTAGAATGGATTCTAGCTTTTTTTAAGACCTTTTTCGCCTTTTTTAGCTATTATTGCTGTATCTTTGTACGCATTATGGGACGAATACTTGCTATTGACTACGGACAGAAACGTACCGGACTGGCTGTGACCGATGTGCTGCAGATTATCGCCAACGGACTCACTACCGTGCCTACACATACGCTGATGGACTTTATCACCGACTATGTGAAGCGCGAACCCGTAGAGCGTATCGTGGTGGGCATGCCCAAACAGATGTCGGGGCAGCCGTCAGAGAATATGGCACGCATAACACCCTTCGTCAACCGCTTGCGCAAGGTGTTGCCACAGATACCCGTGGAGTATGTTGACGAACGCTTCACCTCAGTGCTGGCACACAGGGCGATGATTGATGGCGGACTGAAGAAGAAGGACCGCCAGCGCAAAGAACTGGTGGACGAGATCAGCGCTACCATCATACTGCAAAGCTATATGGATAGCAGGAGGATGCGGTGAACGGTGAGCAAATTGAAAATTAAAAATTGAAAATTAAAAATTAACACTACACTCTACACCCTAAACGATTAACGTGGAACGAGGAACGTGGAACGTGGAACGATGAACGAGGAACGATGAGCAAATTGAAAATTGAAAATTAACAAGTGACAATTAGCCCGCAGGGGCCAAAGTCAACGAAAACCCGCGACGAAGGAGCGATTAACCGTGCGGAGCACTTTAACCGAAGCGCAGCTTCTTTAACCAGCAATCTCCGATTGCGATTAACCGCTGCGAAGCAGCTTTTAACCGGCACCGAAGGTGCATACTCTACACACTACACACTAAACTCTAAACTCATAAACTCAAAATGATACTACCGATTTATACTTACGGACAACCCGTACTCAGAAAAGAAGCAGAGGATATCACACCCGAATATCCTGAACTGAAAGAGCTGATACAGAACATGTATGAGACCAACGAGCGTGCCGATGGCGTGGGCCTGGCCGCACCGCAGATTGGCTTGCCCATACGTGTAGTGATCATCGACCTCAGACCCCTGGCCGAAGATTACCCCGAGTATGCCGACTTCAAGCGTGCCTTCATCAACGGATACATCGTAGAAGAGGATGGCGAGACCCTCTTGATGGATGAGGGATGTCTCAGTCTGCCCGGCATACACGAGAAGGTACCCCGTGCCGAGAAGGTGCGCATACAGTATGTCGACGAAGACTTCGTAGAGCACGATGAGTGGGTCGAAGGATTCCTGGCCCGCGTGGTACAGCATGAGTTTGACCACCTCGAAGGTAAGGTCTTCACCGACCGCATATCACCCCTGCGCCGTCAGATGAACAAGGGCAAGTTCAATGCCCTCCTGTCAGGCAAGGTGCGTTGCGACTACAAGGTGAAGGTGGCGAAGAAGTAGATGTCAAGGAACATACGCATATTGCTCCTCCCTCTGTTGCTCTGTTTTGCACTGTATGCAAGAGCACAGGTGAATACCGACTACATGATGCGAGTCGGTGTAAATGCGATGTACTATAATGATTATGTATTGGCCATCAAGTACTTCAATCAAGCCATCAATGCCAAGCCTTATCTGGCCGAAGCTTATTCTTTTCGTTCGGAGGCAAAGTACCACTTGGGCGACTATATGGGTGCCGAGAAGGATGCAGCTACAGCTATCGAACTGAATCCTTTCATTCCTTATAGTTATGAGAATCGCAGTTTGGCTCTAGCGAAACTCAAGCGGTACGGTGAAGCCATTGATGGCTATAAGGTGCTGTTGAAGATGCTTCCTGACAATCCTGGTATGTGGCGTAACTATGCGATATTTCACTATCACATGAATGATTTTGATGGGGCGATGGCTGCCATTGATACTATGCGTGCCAAGGCTCCCAACAATACAATAGCTCTTCATTTGCGTTCCAGCCTCCTAAAGGAGAGAGGTGATACGCTGGGTGCTATTGCGGCTCTTGATACGATACTCATGATTGATAAGTATGACCATGCAGCCTACATGGATAGATCAATCATCAATATCGGACTGAATAAGTTCGAGGAGGTGGAGAACGACCTCACGCAAGCTATCCATCTGTTCCCGATGTGTGGGCATTACATCAATCGTTCTATTGCTCGCGAGGAACTTGGCAACCTTAGAGGGGCTATGGATGACCTTGATATGGCTGTGCAGCTCGACCCTGATAATGCTCTGGCGCGTATGAACCGTGGTTTGCTACGCGAGAAGGTGGGCGACTACAACCGTGCTATCGAGGACTATAGCTTTGTGCTCGAATGTGTCCCCGATCATATACGTGCTCGCTATGCGCGTGCTATGCTTTCTGTGCAGACAGGCGATTGGCAAGGTGCGATAGATGACCTCACGAAGCTTATTGAGGAGTTTCCAAACTTTATAGATCTCTACACCATGCGTGCCAAGCTCCATCGTAATATGGGGAACGATAAGTTAGCATTTGCTGATGAGATGGCTGTGATGAACCTCAATATGCAGGCTATGACACTGAACGTCGATGGTGATGATGAGCCTTCAGAGGAACTGTTGGAAAAGATGAAGCGCATGAAGGAGGTGCAAAACCTCAATAACTACAAAAAGAAGGAGAAGGCTGACAATCCCGAATCGGTGTATGAGCATGAATTCTCCTCAAACCATCGCGGAGAGATTCAGCACAAGGATGTATACGTGGAGCTACGCCCTCTGTATGCACTT
>JAFOYZ010000259.1 GCA_017424485.1 Bacteroidaceae bacterium | reverse complement strand
CGCCAAGCCTCTCGACTACCTGCAGTTCCGCCGCATCGGATACTTTAATGTGGATAAGGAGTCTACCGCTGACCACCTCATATTCAACCGCACCGTATCGCTCAAGGATACCTGGAGCAAGATGAACAAATAAAAAAAATTAAACAAACATGTGTTTATATTTGTTACCACTCATAACAAGGTGGTACAGATATAAACACATTATTATATGAAAGACAACTTCGCACAATATTTCGACAAACCCGAGTTTCGCAGCCTACTGGCACGATACGAGGAGATGATAAACGGTGAACGTTCCTTCTACTTTGAAGCTACTGAGCTAACCGATATTGCCGAATATTATGCCATGCAAGGAGAATCGGAGTTGGCTGAAGCAGCACTAGACTATGCTTTACGCTTGCATCCTGACAATCTAGATGCACTTATCTTTAAGGCACGTGCACGCCTTATCAACGGGCATCCCACTGAGGCACGCTACATCCTTGATAGCATAGGCGACCAAGGCGACCGTGAGGTGTTGTTCTTACGTTCTGAACTAATGTTAGCCTCCCAGCAATATGGCCAGGCCGAAGCTTTACTGAGAACACTCCTTGAGGAGGAGAACTATAAAGCCGAAACTTATGCCGACATCATAGATCTGCTGGTCGACAACGAACAGACCGATATAGCGAACCTATGGATAGAAGAGGCTGTAGGGCGCTACCCAAACGACAAGACACTCACCGAATCTGCAGCCTTTAGTTATGCGCTTCAAGAACGGTTTGACGAAGCAATCACACTCTACAATCAGCTACTCGACATAGACCCCTACTCAACATTCTACTGGGAGGAACTGGGTAAGATATACTTCCGCCGCGAAGAATTTGACAAAGCGATTGAAGCCTTCGAGTTTGTCATTGCTATCAATGGCAATGAATGCCACTATGCCTTGTATGCCGTGGCCAACTGCTATTTCAACATTGGCAACTACGAACGTGCCGAAGAGTATTACCATATTATACATGAGCACTATCCCGAGACTGTAGACCCTCTATTCCACATGGGCATGTGTCGCGTAAACCGAGGCGATGATGATGGCGCAATCGACTTCTTTACTCAAGCGCTTACCACCATCCCCGAAGGCTCTACAGAGCAGGCACAGATATACAGTCAGATGTCGCTCATCTTCAGCCGTAAGGGACAACATGCCAAGGCTGTAAACTATACCAACGAGGCACTCCGAATATACCCTAAAAATGCCGAACTTATCATCATGAAGGGGCACGAACTGTTGTGCCAAGGCATGTACGAGGAGGCGATAGATCATTTCCTACAAGCTCTTGAGAGCGATGCCGAAAACATAGAGCGTTCGCTCTTCCTCATCAGTGTATCGATGCTCGAAAACGGGAACTGTGAGATGAGTCATTACATTCTACGATTGCTCAAGGATAATCCTGCCATAGAGGCTGAAATTCTGTATCCCTACCTCTGCTACTGCGAATGGGTGCTACGTTCTAAAAACTTACGTGACACACTAGCAGAAGCACTTTCTATATGTCCACAAAAAACGTACGACATATTTAGCCTTACTCCAGCTCAGGGAGAAAGTGCCGACAGCATGATAGAAAGGCTGAAGCAATTGAAAATTGAGAATTGAAAGTTATCCTTTTCAGAATTCATCATCCAAAATTCAGAATTAAAATAAACATCATTCAAAAAATATAACACAAACATGGAATCCGTACAATTCATCCAATGGTGTCTCGACAATCTCAACTACTGGACCATCACTTTGCTGATGGCTATAGAAAGTTCATTCATACCCTTCCCCTCTGAGGTTGTAGTACCTCCTGCAGCCTACAAGGCAGCAGCATCAGGCGAACTCAGCATATGGCTTGTCATCTTCTTTGCTACCGTAGGAGCTATTATAGGAGCACTCGTCAACTACTATCTGGCCCTATGGCTTGGCAAACCCATTGTGTATAAGTTTGCCAATAGCCGCATAGGACACATGTGTCTACTCGACCAGAAAAAGGTAGAAACCGCAGAGGAATTCTTCCGTAAACATGGAGCAGTTGCTACACTTATCGGACGCCTTGTCCCTGCCGTGCGCCAACTCATCTCTATCCCTGCCGGATTGGCCAAGATGGGAATTGCCAAGTTTGTCGCTTTTACTGCTCTTGGTGCAGGCATATGGAATGCTGTACTCGCAACTCTAGGCTGGTACCTCGAATCTATCGTACCCGAAGACCAACTCATCAGTACTGTTACAGAATATAGCCACGAGATAGGTTACATCATCATTGCCATCGTAGCCATGGCACTCGGCTATATTATATATAAAGGTGTAAAAAAGAGATAGCCTACACGCTCATTGTATGAAGAGACTTATATGTACATTGAGCATGACATGTGTCGTGCTGCTTACCTTTGGGCAGGCAGATAGTGCGGTGATACGCATCAAGCAATACCTGACGAACATACACAGTTTCAATCAGGCCTATCCACAAGAGAAGGTATATCTACACCTCGACAACCATAGTTACTTCATAGGTGACACCATTTGGTTCAAAGCTTATGTTACGAATGCCTCTACCCTAAAACTCACTGACATAAGCCAAATCCTCTATGTAGAGTTGCTCAACGAAAAAGGAGTTGAGATGGAGACTCTCAAGCTCCGACTCGAAAAAGGTCAATGCCATGGCGCCTTCGCACTCAAAGATAAGTACTATACAGGATACTACGAACTGCGTGCTTATACACGCAATATGATAAACTTTGGCAACGAGAGTTTCACCCGTTTTGACTTTATGGAGAAGGAGGCCGAACGACAATTCAGTCAGCTTTCAGAGAAGGAAGCCCGACAAGACCTTGTACCTCCCATCAACCATTGTCTGTTTTCACGCACTGTGCCCGTATTCAGCCGTCCCGATACGGCAGGCATATACAAGCGCGAATTCGAGTATTACCCTATACACACACGTCTTGCCATACCAGACGAGACTGATCCCAAGATGCGCAAGGATAACCTTGAGGTAAAATTCTATCCCGAAGGAGGATACCTAGTCGATGGATTGACATCCGTAATTGCCATCGAATCCAGCGATCAGTGGGGAAGAGAGAAAAAGGTGACGGGTGAGATTGTATGTGATGACAAGACTATAGTGAGTTTCCTTACCGGACACAGAGGCCGTGCACGTATTGAGTTTACTCCCGAGCAAGGCAAGCGCTACGAGGCACGTGTCACATACAAGGAGAAGACATACCGCTATCGCTTGCCCAAGTCCTTGAAAACCGGTTATGTATTGCGCATAACACCTACAGCAGGGTATACAGGCTATATGGTAACCATACAGTCCTCGACCGAACAGCCACAACTGCTTGGATGGAGCCTCCAATGCCGTGGCACACTTACAGCATTTGACACGCTGTCTGTCGGTAACAAGCAAATCATACGTCTGCCGATAGACACAAAGAGTTTGCGCCCCGGTGTAAACCAGTTTACCCTATTCGATGCCCAGGGACAAATATTGGCCGATCGACTCTTTTTTGTACAACCACCAACCAACCTGCCAACAATCCTCGCTGAGCTCCCAACCGACTCACTCCGGCCATTCGAAAAGATAGAGGTAAACTTGCAGGCACGCACAGCTTGGGGAGGCGGCACACAAAGTCACCTCTCTGTGAGCATCACCGATGCCGATGAGCAGTCCCCGACATTTGACACACGCGACATACGCACCGAACTGCTGCTAACCTCTGACCTCAAAGGATTTATCAAAGATATAGGTAGCTACTTTGCCCATACCTCACCCAACGCTATGCATACCGACATTGACCTTCTGATGCTCACGCAAGGATGGCGACGATACGAATGGGTGACCATGGCGCAAGGCAAAGCTCCAGAGCCTTACTATGCTCCCGAGAAAGGATACATTGTGGACGGCTATGTAGCAGATCAGCTGATAGAAGAGCGACTCAAATGGAACGCTCTTGAATACAAGCGCATAGAGAATCCGTGGGTAGCCATCGAACTAAAATCCGAGCAAGTGGAGTTTCGTGATACGGTGCAAGCCAACTCACGCGGAGAGTTCAGCTTTGACATCCCACGCCACTTCATGGACGACGCCGGACTCAGCAT
>JAFOYZ010000258.1 GCA_017424485.1 Bacteroidaceae bacterium | reverse complement strand
AGGTAGTGGGCGAGCATGTACACGACAATGACCTGGTGATTAATGTAACCAAGAGTAAGAAGCTGACCAATATGCGTGCCAGTGGCTCTGACGATAAGGCGCGTATCGTACCGCCCATCATCTTCTCTCTGGAGGAGGCGCTCGAGTATATCAAGGAGGATGAGTATGTAGAGGTGACACCCAAGTCGATGCGTATGCGCAAGATCATCCTCGACGAGATAGAGCGCAAGAGAGCGAATAGACAGTAAGGAGACCCACCCCCAGCCCCTCCCTCTATGGAGGGGAGTAGGGGAAAAGAGTTAGTGTATGACCATATTCAAGCATATGAAGAGAAAAGGACTTGCGTCTTTTACTCCCCTCCATAGAGGGAGGGGCTGGGGGTGGATCCTCTTTTTGCTTTGTCTGTGTTCGTGTAAGGACAAGGCAAATGTCTTTGTGCTTGAAGGTAATGTAGGTCGTCTCACACACGATACCATCTATATATATGGCGCTGATGCACTGTATGAGCGTATGGATACGGTAGTGGCAACTGATGGTATATTTCATTACACAGCCGAGATTGATACCGTAACTCCGCTATGGGTGCTCTTCCCAAATATGCACCGTGAAATGGTGTTTGCTGATAAGGGTCTGGAGGTGACACTGCAAGGCGATACGGCTGCAATAGGGCATATACGTATCGAGGGAGGTGAACAGAATGCCTTGTTGCAGAATTTTCATCAAAAGACCGATAGCATTAGTGATGCAAAGGAACTTGCAGTAGTGGCCGACTCATTTATTCGTGCCAATCCCTACTCAGAGGTGAGTATCCATCTGCTGCGTGAATATTTTGTCAATCAACTTCACCCTGATCAGACAAGGATAAAGACTCTTATCGGTACGATGAGTGGTAACATGCAAGACAACAATTACATACGACAGTTGCAGCGCATGCTCAATGCTCGCAAACCCTTGGTGAAGAACAGTGTGGTGACCAACTATAATGTTCACGACAGTGAAGGTAAGAATGTGAGTACATCAGACTATAAGGATACCTATCTGCTTATCACCTTTTGGGCATCGTGGGATGAGGAGAGCCGCCGGCGTCAGCGTGAACTTATCGTACTAAAGGAAAAGTACCAAAAGAACAATTTTGACATTCTCAGCGTATCGCTTGATACCGATCGTGCCACTTGGATACAAGCTATCAATGAGGATTCGGTCACTTGGCGTCAGGCATGTGATTTTGACGGATGGTCTACAGGAATCGTAGAGCGTATGCAGATAGAGCATCTGCCAGCCAATGTGTTGCTCAATCCTTCGCGACGCATACAAGCTATAGATCTCTATGGAGAGGCGTTGGATAAGAAAATTGACGAACTCACCGATATAAGGAAACCAGAAAATAAGTCAAAGAAGACACCCACTAATATTAGGGAACTTAAAAAGAAATAATACAGATTCTATAAAGCTATGCTAGTCAAAGTATATGGTGCTGCCGTGCAGGGGGTAGATGCAACCATTGTTACCATTGAAGTAAACACATCGCGAGGAATAAAATTTTTTCTCGTAGGATTGCCCGATGCTGCTGTAAAAGAAAGCAGCGAGCGTATACGTGCTGCATTGCTCAATACAGGATATAAGTTTCCCCGAAACCAGATAACAGTCAACATGGCACCTGCCGATATCCGTAAAGAAGGATCGGCATATGACTTACCCATTGCTATCGGTATATTGGCTGCAGGTGATATTGTCAATACCGACAAACTATCGCGCTACCTCATCATGGGTGAGTTAGGGCTTGATGGTAATCTGATGCCTATCAAGGGAGCACTGCCCATTGCCATCAAAGCACGCGAACTCGGGTATGAGGGGTTCATACTTCCTAATCAGAATGCCCGTGAAGCAGCCGTGGTAAACAACCTCAAGGTGTATGGTGTAGACAATATCGTAGAGGTGGTGCGTTTTCTCAATGGTGAAGATACATTAGAGCCAACTATTGTAAACACACGTGAGGAGTTTTATGCCCATCAAGACAGCTTTGAGGTAGACTTCTCCGATGTGCGCGGACAAGAGAATGTGAAGCGTGCTTTCGAGGTGGCTGCAGCGGGTTCTCATAATATCATTCTCATAGGGCCTCCTGGATCGGGAAAATCAATGATGGCCAAGCGATTACCTACTATATTGCCTCCTTTGTCGCTTTCTGAGAGTTTGGAAACTACCAAGATACACTCTGTAGCAGGACGTCTCGGAAAAGATGCGTCACTCGTGGCTGTACGCCCTTTCCGCAGTCCGCATCATACGATTTCGTCTGTAGCACTTGTAGGAGGAGGTACTAATCCGCAGCCAGGTGAGATAAGCCTTGCTCACAATGGAGTGCTCTTCTGTGACGAACTCCCAGAGTTCAATCGCAGCGTGTTGGAGGTGTTGCGCCAGCCACTCGAAGATCGCCATATCACCATAGCCCGTGCCAAGTACAGTATTGACTATCCGGCGAGTTTTATGATGGTAGCATCGATGAATCCTTGCCCTTGCGGTTATTATAATCATCCTACCAAGCCTTGTGTGTGTACCCCTTCACAAGTGCAGAAGTACCTAAACAAGATAAGTGGACCCTTGCTCGACCGTATCGATATTCAGGTAGAAATAGTGCCTGTCCCCTTCGATGAACTCACTAAGAGCACTCCAGCGGAGAGTAGTGCTACTATCCGCGAACGTGTTATCCGTGCTCGCCAAATACAGCAACAGCGTTTTGCTAACGAGCCGGGTATTCATAGCAATGCACAAATGACTCCACGCCTGTTGCAAAAATATGCGCAGCCTGATGAGCGTGGAAAAGCTATGCTGCAGAGTGCAATGGACAGGCTCAACCTCTCAGCACGTGCTTATGATCGTATCCTTAAGGTAGCTCGTACCATTGCCGACCTTGATGGCAGTGATACGATACAGTCGATGCACATAGCTGAAGCTATCGGTTATCGTAGTCTCGATCGAGAAAATTGGGGGGCATGATTGTAAATGTATGATACCCCGATTGCTTATCACAAGTAAGCATGTTTAGGAATATTCTTACTCTATCAATAGTTGGCGGGCAAACTCCCAGATGACGATACCTGCCGTGACCGACACGTTGAGCGAATGCTTGGTACCATATTGAGGCAATTCAATGCAGCCGTCGCTCATATCCACCACTTCTTGTTGTACACCC
The DNA here is from genome assembly GCA_017424485.1 of Bacteroidaceae bacterium. GTDB lineage: Bacteria > Bacteroidota > Bacteroidia > Bacteroidales > Bacteroidaceae > UBA1189. The sequence goes on along the minus strand of JAFOYZ010000258.1, from coordinate 5,043 downwards.
TTTACCTCATTACCTAGGATTACCGCATATTTCTTTCCTTTCTCTAGCTGGAGGTCTTGCAATGCAATGCTTCCTTGCACCTGTTCAATGGAGTAAATGGTGTATCCTTCAGCATGCAGCTGCTCTACGGCATCGCGTGTATCTTTATAGTAGTGCCATGCTACGGAGTCTTCGGCCCCGAGCGCTGTTTTGTGTATTTCTGCCGAGGGTGGGGTAGCAGTGACTCCACAGAGATAGATACTCTCTACACGATAGGCGTCGGAGGTGCGGAATACCGAGCCTACATTGTGCAGGCTACGTACATTGTCGAGGACCACTACGAAAGGCACCTTTTGGGCTTCACGGTAGTCGGCCAGTTGCATGCGGTTGAGTTCGAGGATATTGAGTTTTTTCATTGCTTGATGTTTCTTTACTTATTAATGGTGAAGATATGCTTCCCTTGTTCGAACGCATAGCCTACCTTGAGGTTACTAGTTTCGCATATCGCTTTCACTATAGAGAGCCCCAGTCCATTGGAATGTTGTTTTCCTGGATTTCCGCAATAGAATCTATCGAAGAGGCGTGACGCATCTAGCGCATCGCTATTACTGGTGTTGGCGATGCTCAGTGCTCCTTCTTTAATATATATATCAATCGTGCCATGCGGCAAGCTATGTATATAGGCATTGCGTAGGAGGTTGCTCACGAGCGATGCCATGAGTTCGTCGTTGGCATAGAGTGTCCATTGCTCTTTATCGTAGAGGTGTATGGTAATATCTTTTGTTTCATATACCTCGGCAAGCATTTCCATATGGTGTCGGATCTTGCTATTGATATCTACTTCGGTTTGTTCGATGTATTGGTTGTTCTCTATCTTCGATAAGAATAATAATGTTTTGTTGAGGCGTATAAGTTCGCTTATGGTCTGCTCCATTTTGGCTAATTCTACCATTTGATGCTCGGTGAGTGTGTCATCGTTCATCATCAGTTCTATGCGATTCCGGCATACGGCTAATGGTGTCTGTAGTTCGTGCGATGCATCGCCAATAAACCGGCGCTCGCGTTCGTATACCTCTTCTATACGCTGTATGCAGTCTGTGACCGAATCGTTGAGCCGCTGAAATTCCGTCACGTTGGTCTCATTGTTCAGCGGTTGGGGTTTACCTATGGCATACGAGTCCAGGTAGTGAAGCACCTTGTATAGTGGTCGTGTGTGTCGTACGAATACCCATGCAAACACGCCAATGATGACAAGCATCATCACGAGAATCAAGATGAAGGTAGCTACCAGTATAGTACTGATCACTTCATTGCGCTCGTATACCGGAGTGATTACGGTAAGTTTCCACCATGTGCCATCGTTGTGCTCGAATATGGTATGCATCACACGGGCTGGTTCCTCTTCGTGGCGCGAAGCGATATGGATATTCTTGAATTCATATTCTACTTTTTCACCTACAGCCAGTTCTTCCTTACCTATCTGTCGTATGTAATAGGTGTTGTTGGATCCGTCGGTAGAGTCGGGTAGAGCCTCTCCCGAAAGCCATTGGCGCATGATGCGTTCGGAGTGCACCTCCAATTGGTCGTCCACCTCATCGATGAGTTCGTCACTTAAGATGAAGTAAAACACTACCGACCATACTCCAAAGATAAGGAGTAGTGGCAGTATTAGGCTACGTATGGCGTGAGTGGTTAGCTTCATTTGAGTTATGAATTGTGAATTGTCAATTGTGAATTATAAATTATAATGCTTCGCATTAAGATTCCTTGCTTGCTCTGCAATGATTAAGCGAACTTATCATTGCTCTCGCTGCGCTGCGGAATTGTCAATTCTCAATTAATTTATACCCCATACCATATACCGATGCTATTTCGATGCTAGCGTTCCATGCGGTGAGTCGCTTACGCAGGTTTTTGATTTGGGCATATATAAAGTCGTAGTTGTCTACATCGTCAAAGTGGTCTCCCCAGATAGCTTCGGCCAGCATGCTTTTGCTTACCAGTCTGTTTGGGCGTTGTATGAAATAGAGCAGCAAGTCAAATTCCTTGCGCGAGAGCTCCTGCTTGGTATCACCTACCCATATATCAAACGTATGAGGGTTGACCTTCACGTTGCCATAGCTGACGTATTGCTCTCCACCATGATTGTTGCGGCGCATCACACTCTTGATACGTGAGAGGAGTTCGGCCAAGTGGAATGGTTTGGCCAGATAGTCGTCGGCCCCGAGGTCGAGCCCCTCCACTTTATCTTCTATACTGTCGCGAGCCGAGATGATGATGAGGCTACCCGTTTTCTTCATCTCCTTGAGTTCGCGTAGCAGATTCAGTCCATTGCCGTCGGGTAGGTTGATGTCCAGCAATATGCAGTCATACGTATAGTCTGACAGTTTGAAGAGCCCCGTGCGATAGTCGGGAGCTACTTCTACGATATACCGTTCTTGCTCCAATGTTCGGCGCAGAATCTCCTGGAATGAGAGGTCGTCTTCGATAATGAGAATCTTCATACCATTCAAAATGTTTTTATGTTGCGAAGATACGAAAAATCTTTACTGTTTGCTGTATATAAGCAGATTTTTTGTAAGTTTGCAGCAAACAAGTAATCCATGTAGCCATGAAGAAAATAGTCGTTCTCACAGGTGCCGGCATGAGTGCCGAGAGTGGTATAAGTACTTTCCGTGATTCGGGCGGACTATGGGACCAGTATCCCGTAGAGGATGTGGCAACTCCAGAGGGGTATGCACGTAATCCTCAACTTGTTATCGACTTCTATAATGCCCGGCGCAAGCAGTTGCTCACTGTAGAGCCCAACGAGGGACATCGGCTTGTGGCCGCATTGGAGGAGCAGTATGATGTTACTGTTGTGACGCAGAACGTCGACAATCTGCATGAGCGGGCGGGGAGCACTCGGGTGATTCATCTGCATGGCGAACTCACCAAGGTCACCTCGAGCTTCAGTCCCAACGACCCGAAGTATATACGCGATTTGTGTCCCGAAGAGTATGAGGTGCACATGGGTGACTGCGCTGCAGATGGTAGTCAGTTGCGTCCCTTCATCGTGTGGTTTGGCGAGTCCGTGCCCGCTATTGAGGTGGCAGCAGATTATGTGATGCAAGCCGATATCTTGATTATTATCGGCACATCGCTCAATGTTTATCCAGCAGCGGGCCTTGTTCAATATGCGCAGCGCCATGCCCAGATATATCTTATTGATCCTGCCGAGGTGAAAGTGCCCTACAATCGCCCTATTCATACGATACGCAAAGGCGCATCAGAGGGTATGCGCGAGTTGAGTACGATATTGTAAGGTGCTGTAGTCAAAGTAGTCGTTTCTTATTGTGCGATGTAGTTGAACGGTAATTTTAACCACAATAAACCTATATTAAGACTAAAACGATGTGTTGTGTCATTTATATTGCGTACCTTTGCGCCCGATATAAAAAAAGCGGGTTTTATCAATAATCAACACATAATGAGACGTATCCTACTATCTTTACTGACGACGATTCTTTTTACAACAGCCATATCGGCACAGGACTTTCAGACATACCAAACGGGGAACGACAGATTTGCCATCAAAGTGCAGCCTTTTTTGGGTACCTATCTTGATAAGGGCAACCATCATTTCGAGAAACTCGGTTTGGATAATCTGAGTGGTATGAACTTAGGCATTGAGTTCCCTTCAGAGCAGCAGCGCCCTTGGCAGCAGTATCTTAACAATGCTACTTTGGGTGTTGGCCTGTCGGTCATCGATTGGCAAAGTGAGTACTTGGGCAAGGCTATAGCGATGTATCCTTACCTTCTTATCCCTACCGTGCGCACTAGTCAGTTTCAGCTCAACTTCAAGCTTGCTGCAGGTTTGGGCGTAGTCAATGAGACCTGGTATACCCAAGAAGACCACGATCCTGACCACTACTTCCATGATGATGCGATGACGAACAATGTCTTTGGTTCCTACCTCAACGCCTACTTGAGTGCGGGTGCCAACTTTAACTACTCCGTCACTCGTAATGTGGCACTCCATGGTGAGGTGGGCTATTTTCATATGAGCAACGGGCGCACCTGTATGCCTAATCTTGGTGCCAATATTCTTTATGGTGGTGTGGGTGTAGTCACGACATTCAATTCTGATGTGAGGAAGGAGCCTATACAGTTCCCCGAACTCCCTTACAAGTGGGCACTCAATATTACAGGAGCAGCAGGAGCGCACAGAGCATGGATGGAATATCCTCTGTACCTCATCTCCTCGTTCCATGCCGGTGCTGTCTATAGCGTGACAAACTGGTATGGCGTAGGTGCCGGATTGGATGTGTTCTACAATGGTGCCATCGACAAGGGCACTGGACGCTCACTCTATCGTCAGGATATTGAATATACTACCTTAGACAAAGTTCGTGCAGGTATCGCTCTGAACAATGAGTTCAGATTTGGGTTGGTCACAGGTATTGTTGACTGGGGTGTATACCTCTTCAATCCCTCGCGCAACTATTACGATTGCGATCACCCCATCTATGGTTATGGTAAGCGTCCTTTGTTCTACAAGAACGATGGCCCTGGCAATGATGAGGCCTTCCATTACATCCGTTTCGGCTTGAAGACCCGTATTTGGGATAATCTCTATTTGCAGGCAACGGCTAAGACTCATCTTCACATCTGTGAGTATGTAGAGTTTGGCGTGGGTTATCAGATACCTTTCCTCAAGAAGAGCAAGCGTAAGAGCGGTGAGAGCATCGTATTTCACCACCGCAAGGGTTGGTGGACAGAATAATCCTTTTCCATATCGGCGAATAAGAAACTGTTTGGATTCCAAACAACTTCTAAGAAGTACTTTTACAACCTTCTGTAAAAGTACTTTTTTGTTTGTAGTGAATTGAAAACTTTGTTTATTCGCTCGCTTTTTCGTACCTTTATGATAATAATCAAGAAGGTACTTTGCGCTCGCTTTGAATAAACTTTGTTTATTCGCTCGCTTTTTCGTACCTTTGCTCAGATAATATAAGGATATACTAAGCATACACACCTATGGCAGAAGATATAGTGATGACCCCGATGATGAAGCAGTTCCTT
>JAFOYZ010000257.1 GCA_017424485.1 Bacteroidaceae bacterium | reverse complement strand
GTGCGGAATTCCTGCTGGAGTGGTCCGTGGACGGCAAGACTTGGCAGCCTGTCTCCCATACTGATTCTCAGTATGTCCTGGAAGGGACCTGTACAAGTGCAGGTCTTAAAAACGGCAGACTCATTTCCGGAGCAGATGGCCTGGTGGAATTCACCGGCCTGCATCCCGAGCGCCTGTACCGACTGACGGAAACCGCTGCCCCGGACGGCTACCAGCTGCTTGCAGACACTGCATACGAAGGCGGCCTTCCTGCAGACAAGGATCTCGTGATCCAGAACGGTCGGCACTAAACCCTCAACGCTCAACTCTCAACCCTCAATAGCGAAGCACTTGGCTCGTCCAAGAACCCTCGAACAGCGTCTGCAGAATGCCCTCATCAAGGGTGTTAGTGATACATTGGAGGCCGATCTGCAAGAGGCGCTCACGGTGTATCCCTCGGCTGTAGCCATTATCGAAGGTCCGCTGATGGCGGGTATGCAGGAGGTGGGCCGCTTGTTTGGCGAAGGTCGCATGTTTCTTCCCCAAGTGGTGAAGACGGCCCGCACGATGAAGCAGGCGGTGGAGATCTTGACAATTGACAATTCACAATTGACAATTGACAATGGAGAAGTTTCAGGATTACCCCAAAACTCGGAAGTAAATCGTTCGGAAAATAATTGTCAATTGTCAATTAACTCCGTTGAAGTTGCTATGCTCGACAGAGCCTGCAAGCAGTCTTTGCCCTCGCTCAATCGCAACTTTGTCAATTGTCAATTAAAAAAGGTTCTTCTCGCCACCGTCAAAGGCGATGTGCACGATATCGGTAAGAACATCGTGAGTGTGGTGATGGGGTGCAATGGATATGATATTGTTGATATGGGTGTGATGGTGCCTGCCGAGGATATCGTGCAGAAGGCACTTGAATGCCGCCCGGACATTATCGGGCTGAGCGGACTCATCACTCCTTCATTGGCCGAGATGGTCGATGTGGCTAAGGCGCTGCGTGCCGCTGGCATCAACGCTCCCTTGCTTATTGGTGGTGCCACAACAAGTGCCATGCATACGGCACTAAAGATAGCTCCCGTATATGATGGCCCCGTGGTGTATGTGAAGGATGCTTCGCAGAATTCGGGTGTGGCGGCTGCCTTGCTTGGTGATGATACGCGTGAGGCCTTCGTGGCGCAGCTGAAGAGTGAGCAGGAGGCTTTGCGTCAGGAATTTGCGCAGAAGGAGCAGCAGACGCTGATGACTCTGGAGGAAGCGCGTGCCAAGAAGATGGATTTGTTTTAGTACAAAACGTCAGGTATAAAAAAAAGAGGGCTGCGACCCTCTTTTTTGTTTATCTCAGATGATATGATTACATCTCTTGCATCTTCTTGATGATGCTCTCTACGGCATCGGCAAAGTCGGTGTAGAGCTTACGGTAGTATGCCTTTACGGCACCGGGCTGGGGATGATTTGCACGTGCCAGGAACTCATCCTGTAAGTTGAGTATATCGACCATAACCTCATCGGCCTTGGCATTGTCGGCCTTCTTTATCATCTTGAGTACGATGCACTCCTGAAACAAATCACTAGCAATGTAGTTGATGCTTTTCTTAAGTTCTCTTTTGTTTGCCATAGTCTCTTGTTTTTAATGTATTTCTTAATGTTACGGCGGACAAGTGCAACGTAGAGGTTGCAATCCTTGTCGTCGGTTTGTTCGGTAAAGGTAGTCAATAATGTTTAATATGCCAAACGGTAGAGAAAAAAACTGATAAATTTGATAGTCTCAAGGAATTTTGCAAAATTTGCGTCAACTTATCCTATTTAATGTGTATATAGGGTAATGTGGTTTGGACAAAACGGATTGTAATTTTTAACTATATACATTTATCCACAATGAAGAAAAGCGCATTGCAATTGGCTAGAGCTTCATATCAGCCGAAGCTCCCCCAAGTATTGAGAAGTGCTGTAAAGATCGAAGAGGGTGCCCTCACTCAGTCTGCAGCTGACCAGGAAGCTATCAAGGAATTGTTCCCCAATACCTATGGTATGCCTATGTTGAAGTTTGTGCCTGCCGACAAGGTAGAGAGCAAGCCCCTGAACGTAGGTGTAATCCTTTCTGGTGGTCAGGCTCCTGGCGGTCACAACGTGATTTCTGGTTTGTTTGATGGCCTCAAGATGCTCAACCCCGCAAGCCGTCTGTATGGCTTCTTGATGGGTCCTGATGGTTTGGTGAAGCACAACTATCGTGAGCTCACCGCTGAGGTGGTTGACGAATACCGCAACACCGGTGGTTTCGATATGATCGGTTCAGGCCGTACCAAGCTTGAGACTAAGGAGCAGTTTGACAAGGGTCTTGAAATCCTCAAGAAGCTTGAGATCAATGCACTTGTGATCATCGGTGGTGACGACTCAAACACCAACGCTTGCGTACTCGCTGAGTACTATGCTTCAATCAACGCTGGCGTACAGGTTATCGGTTGCCCCAAGACCATCGACGGTGACTTGAAGAACGAGATGATTGAGACTTCATTCGGTTTTGATACCGCATGTAAGGTATATGCTGAGGTTGTAGGTAACATCGAGCGTGACTGTGACTCAGCACGTAAGTACTACCACTTCATCAAGCTGATGGGCCGATCGGCTTCTCACATCGCTCTTGAGGTTGCTCTCCAGGTACAGCCTAACGTATGTATCATCTCTGAGGAGGTAGAGGCTAAGAAGCAGTCACTCGACGAGGTAGTTACCGATATCGCCAATGTAGTTGTAAAGCGTGCTGAGAATGGCTGCAACTATGGTATCGTACTTATCCCCGAGGGTCTTATCGAGTTTATCCCCGAGATCAAGTCGCTCATCAGTGAGCTCAACGACTTCCTCGCTCACAACGCTGCTGAGTTTGCTGCTGTAGAGGAGGCTAACCAGCGTCAGTATATCATCGATCACCTCTCTGAGGCTAATGCTAAGGTATATGCAAGTCTGCCCGAAGGCGTAGCTCGCCAGCTTTCACTCGACCGCGACCCCCACGGTAACGTACAGGTATCGCTCATCGAGACAGAGAAGTTGCTCTCTGAGATGGTAGGCAACAAGCTCGACGAGTGGAAGGCTGCCGGCAAGTATAACGGTAAGTTTGCAGCGCAGCACCACTTCTTCGGTTACGAAGGTCGTTGCGCAGCTCCCTCAAACTACGATGCTGACTACTGCTACTCACTCGGCTATGCTGCATCATTGCTCATCGCTGCTGGCAAGACTGGTTACATGCCTTCAATCCGTCAGACCACACGTCCTGCTGAGGAGTGGTTGGCAGGTGGTATCCCTGTAACGATGATGATGAACATGGAGCGTCGTCATGGTCAGATGAAGCCCGTAATCAAGAAGGCGCTCGTAGAGCTCGACGGTGCACCCTTCAAGGCTTTCGCTGCTAAGCGTGAGGCTTGGGCTAGCGAGACCGAGTATGTATTCCCTGGTCCTATCCAGTACTACGGTCCTCGCGAAGTGTGCGACCAGCCTACAATGACTCTCCGTTATGAGTTGGGCGACCTCTAATAATTGGCAATTCACAATTGATAATTGACAATTAAATCATATGGCTAAGTAAGGGCAGACGTTGTCTGCCCCTACTTATATCTATAAGATACGAATGGCGAAGACAAGTTCCACTGTACGTACCACCACCATCCGCATGACGGACAAACCGAAGGCCAAGCCGAAGACGAAGGCCTCAAGGAAGAAGCCCATGACGGAGAAGGAGAAGCGCAAGGCTGCCAAGGCGAAGGCTAAGGCTCGCGAGGCGGCTGCTCGCAAGGCTAAGCGCCGCAAGGCGCGTGCCCTGGCATGGGCACGTTTCCGACAGTCGGGTACGATGCACTGGATTCTTACGGCCATCTGTTCGGTAGCCCTACTGGCTTTCTTCTATTATTTCTTCATACGCCCCTACAGCTATCGCTGGAAACCTTGCTACGGATATAAAGGCTATGGGGTGTGCTTGCCCGTCAACTATAAGGTGCATGGTATAGATGTGTCGCACCATCAGGGAACGATAGATTGGCAGGCTGTAAAGGCAACGGAAACACAGAACTATCCCATTCGTTTTGTGTTTATGAAGGCTACCGAGGGCGGTGATTATAAGGACCGCCGGTTTGCCGAGAATTTCCGTCAAGCAGGAGAGGTGGGGCTCATGCGTGGGGCATACCACTTCTATAATCCAAACTCAGATCCTATCCGTCAGGCCGATTTCTTTATCTCGCAGGTCAAACTCGAGAAGGGGGACCTTGCCCCGGTGCTCGATATCGAACGTAAACCACGCAGCCAAGCTCAGTTGCAGGCCGATCTCGTGAAATTCCTTAATCGCCTGGAACAACATTATGGTGTGAAACCTATCATATACACTTCGTATAAGTATATGACTCGCTACTTGAATACTCCTGAGTTTGACAACTATCCGCTATGGATAGCTCACTATTATGTGGATACGCTCAGCTATGAGGGTGCATGGCAGTTTTGGCAACATACCGACTATGGTACTGTTCCCGGTATTGATGAGAGTGTCGACCTTAATGTGTTTAACGGTTCGCTGGATGAGCTCCAGCGATATACGGTAAAGTAGCTTCTTTACTCGCTATTGCTATAATCTTTTTTTACAGACGGTGCCGTCGGTGTACTTTATCAGATAGATGGAGCCTTGCTTGACTTTGTCGGCAGGTTGTCCGCTGATGGAGTAGATCTGGGCTATACTCTTTGGAGGTGCGCTGGACAATGCGGTGATATGGGTTTGGTTGTCGAACTCTTCTTGTGCTTTCTTGATGTCTGTGCTTAGTCGGGAGAGTAGGAGCAGTACCTTGGTGTAGTTGCCCTTATAACCATCGACGAGTAGTAGATTAGCATATAAGCTGTCGGCCTCTTGCTGCATGGCATCGATGGAATCTTTTGCTTCTGCAAGGCGGTCTGTAAACTCTGATGCTACATCGGCACATTCTGTTTCCATCAGTGTCTTGATATCTTCCCATCGCTGGTAAAGACGCTCTATGCGGGACATCTGGTCATCGTATATCTCCTTGTTGAGTCGTCCGAGCCATTTGAAGTTATTGGCGATGATGGTGTCGGTGAGCTCTTGTCCGCGAGTCTTGTGGCTGTTGCTTTCGTCTACACAGGCATAGTCCATGAGTATCACTCCCGTAGGGCCAGCAGGTTGGGTCTGAAGGTATTCGATGATGGCGGCATTGGTCTCGGCAGCGTTGCCTCTATATCCGTTGGCGGTAGAGATGCTCCCGGGGTATGATGATGCAAAATTGAAAACCCAGGTTACGGCTGTCTTGTCCTTTGTGGTGTGTCGGGTGCTGAAGTCAAGCATCTTCTTGACGGCATCAATTTTCTTGGTGATGCCTCCGTCGTCGTCCTTCGTGTTGGAGAAGTCCTGCACGTAGAGCTTGCTGCGGTTGTCTGCTCCTGAGCCGGGGCCGGTGATGTAGCATGCGGTCTGTGCTGCCCAATCTACATAGCCACACCAGTTTTGTAGGAACCCTCCGGCGATAGGACGATCGGCATATGCCTCGCGACTGAGAATGAGCATCTTGCCACGCACATCGCCCAGTGTGAGGTCGCGACGGAAGTCTACCAGGTAGTCCTTGAGATCTTCACGTCCGAGTAGTTCGCCCAACATCGTCACGTAGGTATCCTTGTTGTCACTGTAGTTGTTGGCATAGAGCATATGTATCACAACAAATTCACCTGGATTGGCTTTCAGCGAGTCGCGCAGAAGGAATAGAGCATCATCGAATCGAAGATCGGTCTCTGCAATGCCGTGATTGATATGCAGATGGTCTTTCTTGACGATGGGGCGTAGGTCAAAAGCGCGTATGCCAGATTGCCATTGCTTGTCGACGCTCACATCCTGACATTGGGAGAACATGGCCAACTGTACGCCATTGCCTGTGGCGGCATCGTGAGTACCAGGTATGGAGAGCTGCGATACAAAGAGGTGGTCGGGCAGGCGTGATATCCAGTTGTTAGCTGCGGCATGGAGTGTCAAGCCGAGGAGGATGAGTAGGGTGGTGTATATTCTTTTCATATGATGGCGATGGGTTATGGGCGATGAGCGATGAGCAATCAGTGATGAGCTATCAGCAATGAGCTATCAGCAATGAGCAATGAGCGATGAGCAATGGGCTTTGGGTTATGAGCCGTTTGTTAGACTCAATGCTTAAATCTTGAACTGTGCAGCTGTCCAATCCTTCTCTACACGATGGCTTAGGTAACGTAGCCCGAGGCGCTCGGCTTCGGCTTGTATCATGGGGAGGTCGCTCTCGTAGAAGCCGCTGAAGTAGATCTCTGCTCCTTCGTTCATGCGAGCTACATAATATTGCATGTCGGCCAGGAGGATGTTACGATTGATATTGGCAATGATGACATCGAATGGACCTTCTGCTGCAAGTGATGAGGCGTCGCCCTGAAAAACCTTGATGTTATCGATATGGTTGAGGGCGAGGTTGTCGATGGAGTTGTTTACACACCACTCGTCGATATCGATGGCGGTAAGTGATGAGGCTCCACGCATAGAGGCCAGGATGGCCAGGATAGAGGTGCCGCAGCCCATATCGAGCACAGTCTTGCCTTGCAACTCGATATCGAGCAGGTAGCTGATGATGAGTCGTGTGGTTTGGTGGTGACCGGTGCCAAAGGCCATCTGTGGATTGATGATGATGTCGTAGGTAGCCTTCGGATAGTCCTTGTGGAAGGTGCTGTGGATGACGCAACGGTCATCGACAACGATGGGCTCAAAGAAATTCTTCTCCCACTCCTCATTCCAGTCTTTGTCTTCCATCTCAGTGGCAGTGAAGGTGATGGTGGTGTCGGTCATGGGGAAGTCGGTGAGTGCATCGTGCAAGGCCTCCTCACTGTAGAGTGGGGCGGGGACGTAGCCAATGGTGCCTTCGGGGGACTCAACAAAACTCTCAAAACCTAACTCTGCAGCAAGGGCTGCTATGATGTCATTGGCTGTTTCACTCGTAGGGGTTACAGTAAAGGTTACTTCAATGTATTGCATATGGCTTTCTTTATCGTTATGGTTGTCGTTATTGTTGCAAAAATACGCATTTTTAGGGATTTTCCTCACAAATGATAGGGAATTTCCTCTAGGAGAGTTGTTTTTACTTATTATCTTTGCAACGTGAAGGTGAAGATAGGCTGCACTCGTTGGAAATAAAACAAGTTTTATTCACTCGTTTGCTCTATCTTTGTAACGTGAAATCATATATAATAGATAAAGATATGAAAAGAGTAGTATTGGTAGCATTGATGATGGTAGGTATCACGGTTTCGGTATCTGCACAGCATGATGATTTGTACTTTGTTCCCAAGAAAAAGACGAAGGTGGAGACCTCTGCTCGCACTGAGGTGGCTGCAGAAGAGGAGACTGTTTCGTCTTATCAGGAACCTGTGAGTGCAACTCGTGGACTGGATATGGATGAGGATGCCTATAATCGACGTGGAGCATTTGTGACCGAGCAGGGCGATGCGGTATCTGAATTTGTCATGAACGATGATGGCTTTGTGCTCATCACAGAAGAAGGTGATACGATGTGGATGGATACCGATACGTTGAAGCTCACTCGTGTGAAGGAGGATGAGGGATGGGTCAATGGCTTCGATGGCAGCGACTCGGACTATGAGTATGCCATGCGTATCGTTCGTTTCCGTAATCCGCGATATGCGATTCCAGTGAGTAGCCCGCTCTATTGGGATGTGGTGTATGGTGGCGCTTTATGGCCCAGCTGGGATTGGAATATCTATGACGACGGGTTGTATGCCTATGTATTCCCTACGGCAAACAACTGGCTGTATTGGGACTATAGAATGAGTTATCCTTTCGGTTGGAGCCCATGGGGAAGCCATTGGAACCATCATTGGGGATGGCACTATGGCCACCATTGGGGAGGTTTCTACGGAAATATATGGTATGATCCTTGGTATGATCCATTCTACTGTGGATACTACCCCGGTTGGCATCACGGATATCACCATGGTTATCCAGGGTATTACCCCGGTATTGGTCATGGCAAACCCGGATGGGGTGGCGTGATACCCGGTTCGCGTCCTCGTGAGAACGACCGCCATGCAATGGTTGCCTCGACGCGTCGGGGTACACAAGACAATAATGGTGTCAGCCGTGGATCGACATCGACTACACGCCGTGAGATGACTGGTACTCGTACGGATGGAAGCACTACACGTAGCTCGTCGGTTCGCGTGGTTACAGGTCGCTCCAGCTCTTCGGATAGTCGTGCCTCTGGTGTGGTGCGCTCTACAACAAATCGGAGTGTGAATGATGATGTGTTGCGTCGTGGTGGTAGCACCTCCTCTTCGGTGGGACGCAGTGCTACAACAGGAAGCAGCTCGCGTAGCAGCTACACTCGTCAGAGTACCTCACGTAGCAGCTCGGGCTCATCATACAACCGTCCTAGCAGTACACGAAGCTCATCTTCATCGGTAAGCAGAAGTTCGTCATCGAGCCGTTCGGGCAGCTATTCTAGTGGTTCGTCGAGCAGTTCATATAGCAGCGGTAGCTCTTCGTATAGCAGTTCGCGTAGCAGCAGCTCATATAGCAGTGGCAGCTCTTCATATAGCAGTAGCTCGCGTAGTAGCAGCTCATATAGTGGAGGTAGCTCGTATAGCGGCGGTAGCAGTTCGCGTAGCAGCGGAGGTTCATATGGCGGAGGCTCACGTAGTGGTGGCAGCAGCGGTAGCCGCAGGTAAATAGTTTGGCTCCGTTTTTAGGGGTATGCTGAGATAGATAACAAATATCATAATTCAAATAAATAAAATGACTATGACACGTAATAGACTTTTTCTTCTGGCTGCAGCGATGTTGACTACATCATCGTTAATGCAAGCACAAACATCATACGAAGCAGCTGCGTTGCTCGATACCGACCTTGGTGGTACTGCCCGTTTTGTGGGTATGGGTGGAGCTATGGGTGCTCTTGGTGCTGACGTCAGTACGATGGGAACCAATCCTGCAGGTATCGGACTCTATCGTAGCTGGGACCTTTCCATGTCGTTTGGTGGCAACTGGGTTACTCAGCGTACCTACTCTAATTCGGCACGAAATCGCTCCTTCTCATCCTACGGCACAATGGATAATGTGGGTATAGTGATGGCCAGCAAGCTTAGCAATGACAATATGCTACGCTTTGTAAACTTTGGTTTCAACTATCACAATGTGAAACGCTTTGGTGGGAAGATGGGTATGTCTTCTAATCTGAATGGACTCTCACAGAGCGGACAAATGGCATGGCAGGCGTTTGAGAATAAGAATGTCTATGCAAGTGACTTCGACTACAATAGCCCTGATGGTTTCTACCAGAAGAACTACTATGGTGATGAGAGTATCGGTTGGCTCACTTTGCTCGGTGCCGATGGCCGTCTGATTGATGCATCTTCAAAGGATGGAGGTAATTTTTATCCTTCTGATGCTAACAGATATAATGAGGTACTGAGTGGAGGTATCGATGCTTTTGACTTTAACCTGTCGTTCAACCTTATGGATGCGGTATATCTGGGTGTGACCTTGACGGCATACGATGTGGACCGTCGGTTAGAGTCAACCTATTCAGAGACATTCTATGGCGGTGACTATACGTTGAATAACTATTACCTTACTACGGGGTCGGGATACGACTTCAAGTTGGGTGTTATACTTCGTCCTATCGAGGAGTCTTCGTTCCGTATAGGCGTAGCTGCAACGACTCCTGCTGTATATAACTTGCGTGACTACAACTCGGCTATTATCAGCTCCAATATTATGTTTGATGAATTCGATGATGCTGGAGAGTTTATCGGTTCGTACGTAGAGTCTTTCAAGATGGATACGCAGCATAAAGATGCTTATGGTGAAGATTGCTATACTGACTACACCATGATAGCTCCTGCCAAACTGAATCTTAGTCTTGGTGGTACTATAGGTACGTCATGGGCTTTGGGTGCTGAGTATGAATATTCTAACTATGGGGCTACCAAGCTGTATTATAAGAATGGAGACGAGAATTCTATCATGAACCAACATACGAACGACAACTTCAGAGGTCAGCATGTGCTTCGCATGGGTGTGGAAAAGATGTTTGCAGGTTCATACTATGTACGTGCAGGTTATAACTATATCTCAAGTGGCTATAAGGCTGATGCATGGAAAATGATTCCGCTCAATTCGGTACAAACCAATACGGCTTATAAGAATCTCAAGTCTACCAATAATGTCTCTTGTGGTGTGGGCTATCGTGGTGACGTCTTCTATGCTGATGCAGCATTGCTCTACAGTCACCAGACGGCAGATTTCTATCCCTTTGAAGATCCTCATCTGGAGGCTACATCGCTCAACCGCAACCTGCTGAAGGGAATGGTGACATTGGGACTGCGATTCTAAGTTCTTGATATATGATGTAGCAATGGGGGTGTGTCGTTTTTTTGACACACCCCCATTGCTTTCGTTTTTTTTGTTTGTATTAGTTGTTTTCTTCTCCTTTAAGGATGGGTAGACTGATGTGAAATCTTACTGCCAATACGCGGGTGAGGAATACGCATATGCCGCATGCAATCTGTGTCACGATGGAGTCGCATCCTATCAGACCGCATACCCAGTAGGCGAAGCCACCCATCACGCAAGCCATAGCGTAGATGTCCTTGCGGAAGATGAGAGGAACCTCGTTGATGAATACATCGCGCAAGACGCCGCCTGCGGCACCCGTCATCGTACCCATGATCGTAGCTACCCAGAGGGGGAATCCTGCATCGAGCGTTTTCTGTATACCTACTACAGCGAAGAGGGCGAGACCGATGGCGTCGAAGAGGAAGATCGTGTTGTTCATCTTCACGAGATACTTTCTGAATGCCATTACCCATACTAATGAGAAGGCGGTGATGATGAGATAG
>JAFOYZ010000256.1 GCA_017424485.1 Bacteroidaceae bacterium | reverse complement strand
TGATAGAATGAGTCTACAAGCTCTGTCTTGTCTTCCTTCTCGAGCATAGCCTTCACTTCTGCCTGAGTGGCAGCATCGTAAGCCGGTGAGAGCCATTCATTGGCTTTCGCGGTTACCTGTTTCAAAAGTTCTTGATCCATTGTTATATTTTTTTTGAATTATGATTTTTGAGTTTATGATTTATGAGTTTCCATCCATCGTTAATCGTTAATCGTTCAACGTTAATCGTTAACCATTCAATGTACAAAGATAGTGATAAGTTTCTTCCCTACAAAAAACATTATTCTTTTTTGTCTATTGGGATGTTTAATCGGTACGCAGTCCATAGACATTGGGCAATGCGGCTATAGCATCCTTAAGTTCTTGAATCTCACTATGCGAATGTACAAACACCTCGAAGTCGGTTGATACGATATCGTCAACAATCGTCGACTGCAAATTGCCCAAACTCAGTGCCATACGGTCTGATATAAGTGATACAATTGTAAGAAGCAGTTGGTCTTTGTTGACCGACTTAATATGAAATCGTATGGGGAATGCCATTTGTTCAAACTCAGCCATGCTCACCTCTTCGATAATACAATCTCCTGACTGCGCCGCTTTCTCGATTGCCTTGCGACAATGACATTGGTGTACCTCAGTGCGACCATCAGAAAGTTTGAATCCAATGATTTCATCACCAAAAATGGGCTTACACACAGGGCATCGTAGAAACTCCTCGTATACCTTATTGGATTGATGGTTAAGGAAACGACGAATACCATTGCGTGCTTTATACGTTATCACGTGATCGAGCCATGACTTGTCTATCGAGGGGGCTGAATCAGTACCTATACGTACACGATCACCCTTGCGAAGAACAGTCTTGACCGAACACAATTTATCATTGATAACGGCAAACTTCATCTGCTCACCTATCTTATTGTGTATCTCAAAAGCAAAGTCAATAGCTGTAGATCCTTTGGGTAGTACAATCATTTTTCCCTTTGGAGTAAACACGTAGATATCGTCTTCATAGAAAGTAGAACGGACATCTTCCATGAATCCTCCAGTCTTTCCCTGCTCAGCTATCTCCTTAAGCACCACTCTGAAATTTTCAATCCAGCGGTCTACTCCATGTTCGCGTTCTACCAAGCAGCCGATATTGGCAATACGCTTCATCTCTGACGAAGCGATATGGACTTCCATCCAACGGCCCTCATTACCCATCAGTTTGCAATGCAAGCTACGATAGTTGTTGTCCTTTGATACATCAAGGTAGCTATTCATGCTACCGGGTTTCTCTGTATACAGATTAGAAACAATAGAATAGATGAGCAATGCCATCTCCTTCTCATTCATGCCCTTCTGTTTCCAGTTTTTATAAACGATATGCACGATGCGGATATGTTCAACTTCGGAAAAGGAGATGCTATCTTCTTGCATCTTGGCCCAGATGGAATAGGCAGAGCGTGGCTGACATTCCACAGAGGCTTCGATACCTCTACGCTGTAGAGCTTCGCGTATTGGGGTCATCCATGCCTCTGCGGCATCGGCATGACTAGCTACGTAGCGAGCTATCTGCCCCTTTACCTCTTCATACTCGTTGGGCAATCGATATCTAAAGCTAAGGTTTTCCAATTCGGTCTTGATGCGATACAACCCCAAACGATTGGCCAATGGAGCATAGAAATAATCTGTTTCCGATGCAATCTTTAGCCTCTTATGGGGAAGCATAGACTCAAGGGTGCGCATATTGTGCAGGCGGTCGGCCAACTTAAGCAACAGTGCACGGATATCATAGTGGATAGATTGTAACATCTGCTTGTAGTTGTCGACCTGCAGCGATGTTTCATAATGGTTACTCTTCTTCTTGGTAACTACATTAACAAGGGTAGCTACGTCTTCGCCAAACATCTCACGAATCTCTTTCAACGTATGGTCGGTATCTTCCACAACGTCATGTAACAATGCAGCACAAATGGGGTTAGCGCCCAATTCAATCTCGTTGGCAACAATCATCGCCACTGCAATAGGATGCAATATGTAGGGTTCTCCGCTCTTACGGCGCTGAGGGCGATGTGCCTCTTCAGCCAAATCATACGCACGGTGTACTTGTTCTATCTCTTCATTTGTAAAACCGCGCTTGCTGACACAGTCAAACAACTCTTTCTTGGCATCAGATACCATCTTTTCGTAATCCATAGCACTCTGGTTATTCGTTTGATTGACGCAAAATTACGAAATATTTCATAAAAATCGTCAAGAGTGCTTATAATTTGTGTCTTCCTGTTGCAACTTATCTTTATATACCGCTACAGCCAAAAAGAAATAGATGATGGTTTGTGCATATAATATGAGGAGTTCGCTATGGACATCTGTCAACGATGCCTCCATACTGTTAAGTTTAACGAAGGCCAATACAGCTGGTGCTGCCGGAATAATACAATGTACAGCTTGCCAATACCAAGGCATTAGTTCTAACGGATAAGAAACACCTGACAGAAAGATGAGTCCGATAGAGAAGAATGCAATACCCAGAATAGGAGTTTCTGCATCGGTATACCACCTTGACAAGGTCAAACCGAGAAAAGAGGTAGCACAAATATAGGGTATCAGCATGACTGCAAGAACACCTAATGAGGCCTTATGAGGAATATTGAAGACAAGCGGTAATAATCCGACTAGAAAAAAAGAGAAAATTCCATAAAGGGAAAAATATACCATACTCTTTCCACAGACCAAAGACATGGCTACATGATTTCTGTCGCACTTAAGTCTGCTATAAGGTATCAAAAGACGATTCTTACACTCATTGCCCGTCATCATAGCAACAAGCATCATCAAGGTCTGGAAGACAATGATCATCAACACCGAGGGAATAAGGTAAATGCCATAGCCTTCGTCAGGGTTGTAGAGCGCAGTACCCACAACCTCTACCGCCTGACGGGAGGCTACAGCCAACAGTTCTTGGGGCGTGAGGAACTCGACCAATTGCATGCGATACATACCGTCCATAGCTTCCATCACCTGGAGGTTGGCTTTCTCCAATGCTTCATAATAAAGAAAAGCATCGGTAGATGCATAAAAGGGGAATACCGATTCTTCTCCCCGAAACATCTGCTGCTCGAAGTCGCGAGGAAGATACAACACACCAAACACTTCTCCATGAAGCATCTGGTCCTTGGCTGCATACATATCCTCGGTGTAAGAATAAACAGCGATCTCGGGGGTAGCATCGATAAGTCGAATGTAGTGACGGCTCAATGCTGTATGTGAGTGATCGACTACAGTAATAGGAACTTCGCGAACTACATTAGGTGCATACATATAATTATATAGCAAACCATAAAAAAACACGCCTCCAACCAGAACTAACAAAACGGCATAGCTATGACTGATAGCATGAAATTCACGTCTGGCAACACGAAAGCATAAGAGAGGTCTACTCCAACGTATCATAACGACGAATAAGCAAAATACGTTTCAAACGTGGCAACAAGAGAATGGCTGCCAAGGGGAACAAGCAGAGAACTAAAAGCATAGGGGCGATGGAGGTAAATCCGCCACCATAATATACGATACGCTGCATAGCTTCTGTAAAGTGACGCAAAGGAAACAACAATGCTACATACTGAATTATGGGATACATTGATGTAAGCGGAAATGTGAGTCCAGACAGCGTTGCTCCTAATGAACCAAACATGGACACCACGCTAATAACTAGCGACAACGCAGGAAACAGGGAATAAAGGATTACAGCAACGGCTTGAGTAGCAATAATGAAAAGGACAGAGATAAGAGAAAAAAGTCCTATGCTACCCGCCATAGGGATTCGTAGCCAATAGAAAAACACATAATTGGCTAACAATGCCTCTACAACAAAGAATAAGGTGTAAGGAAGCAACTTGCCTCCCACAGACACCATCGTACGATAATTGGCTGATTGTAGCCAATCACGCGCTGTTCCCATCTTAGATTCACTGCCCAAAGCATACAGCGTAGTCAACAACACGAGTATCTGAAACATGATATAGAATATGGGTAAAGTGAGATATACAGCGTAGTCTAGCGAAGGATTATATAGCGCATGATCATCAGATGTCATCGGCAAGAGGAAGGTCTGCATACTCCCTTCTGTCGCTCCCAAGGCTTCTGCCTCAAGCATGATGGGAGCCATGCGAACAGGAATTAATGCTTGCTCGAAACCAGACATCACCTCCCCACCTACAGCCAATAGGGCATAATGATAATAATAGTTGAGTACAGCACTCTCGCCACGCATAATGCGAGATTCAAAATCCTTGGGAATAGAAAGGTATCCGTATATATCTTTACACTGCACAGCTCTTCGTGCACTTACATCATCTGTATAGTGCTGAGATACGAAAAATGTAGGTACCGACGCTATGTTTCGTATAATCTCGCGAGATGTGGCTGTATTGTCGGCATCAACAATGCCAATAGGGAGATGGCGCATCTGTCCGTCACCAAAGATGGTGCACATAAAAAACAGAAGCAACAGTGGCAATATGACCGTCGATGCGAGGTAGATTCGCCGTGAAGTCATGCGATAACATTCACGACGAAAAACAACTACAAAGGGAGTGATAGCATTCATCTTTCAAGATTCATCAATACCGTCATACCCGGACGCAATCCATCGACGGGCTTCTCAGGGCGCAATTTAATCTCAAAGGTACGCATATCGTAACTGCCAGCCTGTTTTGTTGATTTCCAGGTTGCATAGCTTCCGAGCGGACTTATATAGTAAACCGACAGCATGACGTCGTCACGTGCTAGGGCGGGAATACTCACGGTAAATCGGCACCCCATACGGAAATGAGGCATTAGGTCCTCACGCACATTGAACACGACATAGCTATCATCTACCACCACCAGTGTCATCACCGGCGAGCCTGGTGCTATAAGTTCGCCACGTTTGGGATATATGCCTGCAATCTGTCCGTCAGCAGGAGCCGTCAACTTAGTGTCAACGAGCAATGCCGCCATCTCATCAACACTACCTGCTGCTGCCTCTACCATATTCTGACTAGCTGCAAGATCTTCACGCTGAGCTCCCTCTTCAGCCATCATATATTGTTCATATGCGGCTCGTTCGGCAGCTCGTGCCGAAAGCATAGCCGCTTCAGCTTCATCGAATCGTTGGCGTGCTACTACGCTATCAGCAAACAACGCAAGTATGCGTTCGTACGTTTTCTCTGCTAACTCTGCCTGACTCTTTGCCGATATCCACAACTGGTAAGCTGCAGCTACGAGCTGACGACGTGTGCCAGCATCAATCTTCTTGTTTTCTTCTATCGTAGCCCGATGCAAAGCTTCGGTTTTACGATATTGAGCTTGTACTATAGGGCTGTTAATAATCACCAATGTGTCTCCACGATACACATTATCACCTTCGTCAACAAGAAAAGAATCGATGCGCCCTAGTAGTTTGCCGCTAATACGTATTTCAGTAGCTTCAACCTCACCTTGCAGCACCAATGGTGGTTTACGGCTAAACAGCAATCCTAAAGCAGTAACGAGTACTACAACGATCAATAGTACAATAAACGCTAATGATATAAATTTTCTATTGTCTTTCATATGCAGTCACTCTATATAAGTTTCCAATTGCTCCATAATACCACAAACCGACAACAAACCGGCTAATGCTACATCATAAGCATAAAAAGAGGCTAAGCGTGCCAGCCGTGAATCAGCCAACACATTCTCTGCATCAATAACATCGGCCGATGTAGCCATGCCTTCGGCAAAAGCGGCCTTTTGCATACGCAAGACCTCCTCATTCAGTATTATTGTCGTCTTAAGCAACTCGGCATCCTCTATTGCTTGTTGCATGGTAGAGTAAAGTTCTGTGACGAGAACAGACAGTTCACTCTCTGCCTGAAGACGACTCCATGTGACAGACTGTTTAGCTATACGTGCTTGAGCAATCTGTCGTTCACGTTCCAGTCCATCAAAAAGATTCCAGGTAAAGCCTATACCAACAATTGTTCGAGGCAACAGATTACTTGGCACCCCTTGTGCATAAAGTGTCTGCTTACCAAAAACGGCTATTTCGGGGAGATAGGCACTATAATCCATACGCAATTTATCAGAAGCCATTGACTCTTCAAAGTGCATATTATTCAATGTAGGATTATGACTACGCATAGTTTCCTGGAAGACCATTTCCATAGGTATATGCGTATTTATGAAAAGTGGCGATGAAGGCATTATGCGTATAGAATCATCTACAATACCCAGCAGTTCCTTCAGTGCCAACTGACCTGTCTGCTCAGCACTTCTAGCACGTTCCAGTTCGCGCTTTGCCTCTCTCAAGTTCACTTGTGACAACAAACGAGCAGCCTTGTCAATCATACCTGCCGATTCGAGCTTCACAGCATGCTCATAGTGTGCAAGAGCACCTTTGTAATGTTCATGACACACCTGCGTTGTCTGGATAGCCAGCACTAATCCATAATAACGCTTTACAAGCATCACTTGCTCAGCTGCAGATACCTGTCGACCATGCATCTGTGCAATATCTACCAACCTATGAGAAAACCGTTCGGCAAAGATACGCTTACCTCCACTATAGACTAACCACTCGGCAGTAAGTCCTGTCGATGATACATTCCTAGGCAAAAGAGGAAAGGAGAGGGTGTATTGCCCTACTTCATCAAGCAATCCGCAAAGCAACTTTTCGGAAGGTAAGACACTTTGAATATACGCCTTTGCAGGATCTGTATATCGGGACAATGGCTGGCGTACCTCCACCTTTTCGGACAGATGGACATATAGACCATCGGCCTGTATCTGCGGCCACCATAGTGATGAAATCTTTTCTTGTTCTTTCCTGGCAATTTGTTCCTCTGCAGACGATGCTTTCAATGCATTGCTCGTCAGGAACAACCGTTCTCTAGCTTCAACAAAGCTATACGGAACCTCTTGAGCTATACTATTTTGTATGGCGCATGACACCAATAGATAAAACATAATATTTGCTTTCATACAACACTTAACAAGGAAATTAAACATTTGTTTTTTACATATGCGATAGTGAATACACCCATGAAGCAGACACTTATTTGGCTTCATCTACACGGAAAAGAAAAATATGTTGTATATTTGCTGTTGAAAAAACATGTTTTGCATTAAAAAAACTAATACAACACAATATGAGAAAGAATCATCATTACCGACTGCTGTCTTTAACCGCACTAATTCTGCTTACAGCATGCGTAGAGCAAGTTGACAACTACCCTATCGACAAGTCGGTATATTGCCGGCTACCCTTTGAGATGGAAGAGGTGCAGTTACCCACATTTCCGGACTATAAAGTAAGCATCACCGAGTTTGGTGCCATCCCCGACGGCATAACACTCAACACAAAAGCCTTCAACGATGCCATCAACCATGTAAATGAGAAAGGTGGAGGTGTGGTAGTAGTCCCTGAAGGGTTGTGGCTGACAGGCCCTATCGAGATGAAAAGCAATGTCAATCTATATACGGAGTATAATGCTCTTGTATACTTTTCAGACGACCATTCACTCTATCCTATTATAGAGACGAGTTTTGAGGGTTTGGATACACGACGTTGCCAGTCACCCATATCAGCGTGGCATTGTGAGAACATAGCTATCACGGGACACGGAACGTTTGATGGAAATGGTGACACTTGGCGTGCCGTAAAAAAAAGCAAGATGACCGAAAGCCAGTGGAACAGACTTATAAAAAAGGGAGGTATCGTAGACGGCACCACATGGTATCCGAGCGAGGGTTCACTAAAAGGCAAGAATGCATGCGTTGACTTCAACAATCCCACAGGAATAGAAACAATGGAGGATTGGAATAGCATACGAGATTGGTTACGTCCGGTGCTTCTCAACTTCGTGAAATGCAAACGTGTACTCATTGAAGGCTGTACATTCAAAAATTCGCCAGCATGGTGTCTGCATCCACGCTCATGTGACCATATCACACTCAACAAGGTGACCGTGGTCAATCCCTGGTATTCACAAAACGGAGATGCTTTGGACCTCGAGTCATGTACGAATGCCATTATCGCCAATTGTCATTTCGATGCTGGCGATGATGCTATCTGTCTCAAATCAGGAAAGAACGAAGATGGCCGCCGCCGTGGCGAACCCTGTAAAAATGTAATCATTCAGAACAATGTAGTACTGCACGGACATGGAGGATTTGTTGTAGGTAGTGAGATGAGTGGCGGTGTACAGAACATTTTTGTTGATAACTGCACATTCATGGGTACCGATGTCGGACTGCGATTCAAGAGCTGTCGTGGGCGTGGCGGACTTGTAGAGAACATATACATCAGCAATATCAATATGATAAACATCCCCAACGAGGCGATTATCTTTAATCTATTCTATAATGGCAAGTCACGCGCAGAGGTAACCTATGACGAAGAAGGAAACATAAGCGGCGAAATGGTGCCTGTATCAGAAGAGACACCTATTTTCCGTAACATATACATTGACAATGTCACTTGCAAAGGCGCAGGGCGAGCTATATTTTTCAATGGTCTGCCCGAAATGCGTATTGCCAATATCAATCTCGACAATATCATCATCACCGATGCCAAGGAAGGCGCCATATTTCAAGAGGCACAAGATGTCACAATCAACCACTTACATATAGAGACATCAGATGGCAGCCCCAAGGTTAGAATGGGCGGAGTGAAGAACGTAACAGTCAACGGAACCAACCATGCATTAATAGGGAAATTACAAACAGTAAATATTTAAGATATGAAAACTTTATTTACCGGCATCGCATGCATGCTCAGTTTTAGTGCTATAGCACAAATCACCACGAAAGAGTTTGAAATCACCATAAACAATACGTCTACATACGACATTAAGAATGAGCCTGTCGTGTTGCTTATCAACCCCGAAGAGCAGCTCAATCGATATGCATCGGCTACAGTATGTGTATGGGATGAAGATACTCAAACGGATATCGAGATACCCTCACAGCTTGACGACCTTAATAATGACGGAATAGCAGAGGAGTTAGTTTTTCTTATCGATATACCCAGACGTGAAGAGCGCTCAGTCACTGTTGAACTCAGTCAGGCAAAGAAAAACATGCGTTATCCATCACAAGTATATGCAGAGATGCTGCTTAGCGATAAGAAGAAGGGGCATAAGCCTATTCAGTCACTGACCGTACCAGGCGATGTCAACGTTTACGACAACCTCCATCATCATGGTCCGGCATTTGAATCTGATTTAGTTGCTTTCCGCGTTTATTTCGACGAGCGCCAAACAGTAGACATCTATGGCAAGCGTAAAAAACAATTGGAAATTGAGCAGACACAGTTCTATCCTACCCCAGAGCATTTGGCTGCTGGCTATGGCGACGATATACTATGGGCAGGTACCACATGTGCTTTAGGTACATTTCGTGGATACACTGACAACAATCCGTCATACATACAACCTGTACGCTCGCGCACAGAAAGTATCCTTGCTTATGGTCCACTACGTACTGTAGTTGAAATACATGACGAAGATTGGCAATACAACAACCAGACACTTGACCTAACCCTCCGCTATACGTTATACGGAGGCCATCGCGATGCTGAAGTATCAGTAAAGGTAAGTTCTGACGAACCCATCAGTAGCACCTTTTGTACAGGACTGATCAAACTTGACAATTGCCAAACATATTCAGACCATAAAGGGACAGCAGCCGTATGGGGTGACAATTGGCCTGCAGGAAAAAAAGACACATTAGGTCGTAAAAAAGAAATCTTAGGTATGGCCGTGAAAATTCCTCAACGCAACGTAGTAGGTGAACCTGAAAACGCAGAAAACATGATATATCTATTGGGTGAGAAGGCACGCATACTAACAAAAGAGCTCGCATTCAGCTATCACATTGCATTTGCTTCTGATAAGGAGCAAGAGAGTAAGATACATAGCGCAGAGGAATGGTTCAATTGGGTCAAACAATGGAACAAGCAAGAACCCTTAAGCGTATCTCTTTCTACAAAGGCCTTAGAAATTGTCAGCAAAATAGAATAAACAACATCCTCTAATGATGACAAACAAGAAACTTGCCATCTTCGACCTTGATGGCACATTACTTGACACGGT
Organism: Bacteroidaceae bacterium; assembly: GCA_017424485.1. Lineage (GTDB taxonomy): Bacteria > Bacteroidota > Bacteroidia > Bacteroidales > Bacteroidaceae > UBA1189. Next base: position 9,875 of record JAFOYZ010000256.1, on the reverse strand, counting down.
AGCTGACTTAGCCAATGCTACCAATCAGGCATTGGCTAAGTGTGGTTATCCTACTCACCCTATCGAAGCATATTATCAGTTTGTAGGGAATGGTATCAACAAACTCTTTGCCCGTGCACTTCCCAAAGAGGCTTGCACTGAAGAGAACATTTTACGTATACGCTCTCTCTTCATACCCTATTACAATGAACATAATGCTGATGCAAGTCGCCCATATCCTGGCATCGTATCCTTACTGCATCAATTACAACGTGAAGGTATAAAGATAGCTGTTGCCTCAAACAAATACCAACAAGCGACCGAAAAGCTTGTAAGGCATTTCTTTCCCGATATTTGCTTTGCTGCTGTATACGGACAGCGTGATGGAATACCTATCAAACCCGACCCTACTATTGTGAATGACATCTTGCAGGCAACAGGAATCTCACCTGTAGATACAATATATATAGGTGATTCAGGAGTTGATATGCAAACTGCGCTCAATGCTGGTGTAGATAGTATAGGAGTAACATGGGGATTCCGCGGAGAAGAAGAGTTACGTCAATTTGGAGCCTGCCATATCGTACATAGTACCGATGAGATTCTAAGATAGCCAAACACAAAAATAATTGGTAGTGTCATAATTTTTGGTTAGCTTTGTATGATTTTTTTAAACATGATATATATACCACTATGATGAATAAATGGTTTGAATGTAAAGTAAAATATGAAAAGACCATGGAAAATGGTCTCGTCAAAAAAGTTTCTGAGCCCTACCTCGTAGATGCTATCTCGTTTACAGAAGCCGAGAAGCGATTTATCGAGGAGATACGCCCCTTTATGACAGGCGAATTTGAGGTTTCCGACATTAAGCGTGTCAACTATAGTGAAGTATTCTACAACGATGCAGAGAGTGCCGACCGCTGGTTTAAGTGTAAGCTATCGTTCATCACATTGGACGAGAAGAGCGGTGCAGAGAAGAGAACAAACTCATACGCACTCGTACAGGCTGCCGACCTGAGAGAGGCTATCAAGCACCTTGATGAACAGATGAAAGGCACCATCATGGACTACCAGATTGCAGCAGTCACCGAGACCATGATTATGGATGTATATCCATACGATCCAGGCTTAGAAGTTAAATAAATGTCTATTGCAGAACAAATACTCCGACTCAAGCATGAGTTGCCCGATGGTGTAGAGCTATTGGCCATCTCGAAGTATCAGCCCGCCGATGCTATCCAAGAGGCTTACGATGCAGGGCAACGCATGTTTGGCGAAAATCACATACAGGAGATGGCAGCCAAAGCTGCCATACTCCCAAGTGATATAGAATGGCATTTTACGGGACATGTGCAAACCAACAAGATAAAGTACATGGCCCCCTTTGTCAGCCTCATTCATGCGGTCGATTCATTCCGTTTGCTTCGCGAGATAGATAAGCATGCAGCCCGAAACAATCGTATCATTGATTGCTTACTTCAGATACATATTGCCCAAGAAGACACCAAATATGGCCTCACGATGGACGAATGCCGTCAATTATTAGCCAATGAACCCTGGCGTGAATTACAGCATGTGCGCATCGTCGGACTCATGGCAATGGGAAGCAACACTGACGATACAGCCCAAGTACGTCAAGAATTTCATCAGATAAAATTATTATTCGAAGAGCTGAAGAGTTGTTATTTTTCAGACATACCTTCTTTTTGTCAGATTTCTGAGGGTATGACCGATGACTACCCCATTGCTATTGCCGAGGGCAGCACAATCATACGCATTGGTTCTATGATTTTCGGTGAGCGGCTGACGACATAAGCCAACACTCAATAAACGGAAGAGCATATAAGAGTAACTCCGTCATCGCAAACACAGTTCCACTCCACCCCAACAGGTCAAACAGACATACGTATCGCATTGCAGCCACCAGTTGTGAAGCCACAACACAGGTTATGAAGCAATCGGCACAACAGACAATCTCAGCAGAAAGTCCGTTGAGCACATCTTTCTCCGTATTCCATAGTCCACTCATCCACCCATATATAATACATGGCAAGCATAGGATAAGTGTTATAATAAATAGCCAGCCATTAGCAAAGGGGCCACCTGCTATATGTCCCGTAACACTCAGGAGATTACCTCCAGGAGCAATGCTGAAAGCTAGGATGCATATGCATACGGCAAATACCACTACCGACGTACGTAATGCATACCTGTGACGACGAGTAATACGAACACGGCGAAAGACAGCAGCCAAGAAGTTAGAACTACGTAAGGCTCCTACCGAAATCAGTACCAATAGAATTTCCACAAAGGGAGCCGCAGCTATATTGTCGATACTGTGTCGCACAAACCATCGTACACTCTCCTCACTCAAGATGTTGGGAAGTATCGTGCCATCGGGCAACATAAGACCATAAATACTCCCTACCCAAGAAAAGAGTACAAGAGCTACTATGAGCAAGAGATAAATGATGGTCAGCATTGTTTTTCTTACAAGGTGAGTCAGTCAATAATCTTTCATCAGCACTCATCAGCCACAAGATTCTCGGGATCGATGATATGTAGCTCTATTGCACGTACAACAAGGCGTGTGACATTTACTCCACGTTGTTCATCCACAGAGAACAAGCGACTGATAAGATCGGCCTGACGTCTCTCGAGCGACTTTGGGCTAAAAGGCATAGTACGCAATGCTGCTATCATATCTTTCGTGTAGCCCAGCGCCAGATGACGTAAGAAACGTTCATCATACTCATCAATGTCATATGCTATGCTAGCACGCTGACGCATTACCTCGGCGTATACTGATTGGCGGAAACGCGCTACAATCTTCTCCAGAATGGGCTGATTAAACACCAGTTGCTTGCCTCCTATTACTCCTTGTATTTCGGCACGAGTAAGCAATTCACCCGTCTTGAGTACAATACCGCAGGCGCCTGCATCCAATGCATCGACCCATAACTTTTCGTTCAGAATTTCACCAGTAAATATAAGCACTTTAACCTCAGGATAACGTTGCTTCACTGTCCTACATATAGATACCCCAATAGTAGTAGACCCACCCAAACCTAAATCGAGCAATACCATATCGGGCAACTGCTTCTCCATGAGAGGCCAAAATTCCTCCTCGGTCATGGCAGTTCCTATAACTTGTGCTTCGGGTATCTCATTCCGAAAGATTTCTTCCGTACCTTTGAGTTCTAATTTTACGTCTTCTACGATGATTACGTTATACATATAGGTTTATTTATCACGTTGATTATCCTTTTATTCAAGACTCACTACAAAAGTAATGAATTGTTTCAGATTATAAAAGTACAAAGACACAAAAATTCATCATAAACCACAAAGGCTGAATGCATATCCTCATGGAAAAACAGATAGAATATGGAAAAATAGGCCGACATGTATCGGCTAAATAGTTTTTTTTCCTAATTTTGTACAATTCACGAATAGTCATTTATATTCAACCATATTATTGCCTATGAAAAGCCACTTGCATCTGTTATTGACAATCGCCATCATTCTTAGTGGATGTACATCACGACAAAGCAAACATGTATACAAGCAAGAGTTTATTACGACCAATGCCACCAAGCTAATCAAGGACGGAAAACCATATCACTATATAGGATGTAACATCTGGTACGCATCTATACTTGGATCTACAGGAACAGGAGGAGACCGTGATCGTCTGTGCCGTGAATTAGATCAACTGCAAGATTTAGGTGTAACCAACGTACGCATTCTCTCTGGTCCCGATGCCGGTAGTCTACTGGCAAACCCTGCCAAGCCCTACTTGCAAACAGCCCCGGGCGTGCTCAATGATACCATCCTTGAGGGTCTCGACTATGTCATCGCCGAGCTGGAGAAGCGCGATATGGATGCCGTCATCTACCTCAACAATGCATGGGACTGGAGTGGCGGTTATGGTTTCTATCTCAAGGAATGCGGCTATGGCGATTCGCCCAACGCCAACATCGAAGGAGGATACAACCGCTATGTAGACTACTGTGCCGACTTCTCACGTGACACTTGCGCACAGGCACTATACTATAAATATATTGAGCAAGTCGTATCGCGCCGCAACACCATCACTGGCAGGTTCTATAAGGATGAGCCATCCATCATGGCATGGCAGCTCTGCAATGAGCCACGTCCCTTTGCCCGCGACATCCACACCAAGGAGATGTTTGCCCAATGGATTGCCCGCGCTGCGGCACTCATCAAGAGCCTTGACCCCAACCACCTGGTATCAACAGGTAGTGAGGGAACCGTAGGCTGCGAAGCTGACGCAGAACTTTGCGAACGCATCCATGCCGACCCTAATATCGACTACCTGACCATACACATCTGGCCCGTCAACTGGGGCTGGGCACCACGCACCGACCCCGACAGCGGCATTGACAATGCCTGCGCCAAGAGCAGCCAATACATAGCCCTACACACCGATATGGCCAACCGATTGGGCAAGCCACTCGTGATTGAGGAGTTCGGCTATTCACGCCAAGGCAACAGATCGGGCATAGGCATCCCCACAGATAGTCGCGACCAGTTCTACAGCCACATCTTCGGCGAGGTGAAGCGCAGCATCGAGGAGGGAGGTCCCATTGCGGGCTGCAACTTCTGGGGTTGGAGCGGGAGCGGACGTCCACGGCAAGAGGTATGGCAAGCGGGCGATGACTACCTGTGCGACCCGCCTCACGAACCCCAAGGCTGGTACTCGGTATTCGATTGTGACAGCACTACGATTGCGATTATCAAGGATTATTGTAAATAGGATATTCCTGGAAGTCCTGGTACTTCACAGATAACCTGAGAATAAAAAACAGCCCCATGAAACTACGCTCTATCATACTCACCACACTGCTCGTGGCACTTCCCATAGAGACCCTCCCCTCTCCTACCGAAAAGGTCAACCTCTTCATCGGTACCACCAACTACGGCACCACACACCCCGGTGCCGTTACTCCCAATGGTATGATGTCGGTGGTGCCATTCAATGTCATGGGTTCAGACCTCAATCCTTACGACAAGGACAAGCGTTGGTGGTCGGCGCCCTATGAATATACCAACCATTACTTCACCGGCTATGCCCATGTGGCACTGAGCGGTGTAGGATGTCCCGAAGCCTCCTCCTTGCTAGTTATGCCCACCACAGGCACGCTAGATGTTGACTATCACAGTTATGGTTCGGAGTACACTCAGGAGCAGGCCTCGCCCGGATATTACACCAATCGCCTTAGCAAATATGGCATCACCACTGAGGTTACAGCCACCCCTCGCACTTCATGCGAACGATATACCTTTCCTGCAGGAGAGGGACACATCATCCTGAACCTCGGCCAGGGACTTACCAATGAGAGCGGTGCTATGGTGCGCCGCGTGAGCAGTACAGAGATAGAGGGAATGAAACTTATGGGTACCTTCTGCTACACCACACAGGCTGTATTCCCCATCTACTTTGTCATGCGTGTGTCGCGCACTCCCTCTACTGCAGGCCCATGGAAATACCAGCAGAAGCTTCAGGGCATAGAGAGCACATGGAGTCCCGACGATGGCACCTATAAACTGTACGAAAACTATTATCGCGAGATAGCAGGCGACGACATAGGCTACCGCTTCAGCTACGACAACTTAAGCGAAGGCGAACAGATAACGGTACGTATCGGCGTATCATTTGTGTCAATTGAGAATGCGCGTCTGAACCTCGATGCTGAGCAGCAAGGCAAGACGTTCGACAACATACGAGCCGAGGCCACCGCACATTGGCAACGCGACCTGGGGCGCATACGCATCGAAGGAGGCAGCCCAGACCAGCAAACCATTTTCTACACCGCCCTCTACCATTCACTTATCCACCCTAGCATCATCAGTGATGTCAATGGCGAGTACCCCAAGATGGAGAGTGGCGACACTGGCAAGACCGACCATACACGCTACACGGTGTTCTCATTATGGGATACCTACCGTAACCTTCACCCCCTACTTACGCTCGTGTATCCTGAGCGGCAAACCGATATGTTGCGTTCACTCGTGGGGATGTATAAAGAAAGTGGTTGGCTACCTCGCTGGGAACTCTTCGGACGCGAGACTTTCACTATGGAGGGCGACCCTGCTGCCATTGTCATCACCGACAGTTGGGCAAAGGGTTTGCGCAACTTTGATGTCCATAAGGCCTACGAGGCTATGTTAAAGTCGGCCTATACACCCGGCACCCACAATCCCGTGCGCCCCGACCTTGACCCATACATCGCTAACGGATATATCCCTGTAGGCTTCTTTGCCAACGACCTCTCCGGCGACAACTCCGTATCGCATGCTTTGGAATACTGCATGGCCGACTTTGCCATCAGCCAGCTGGCCGATTCATTGGGCGATAAGCCACGAGCCAAAGAGTTTGCCCATCGTTCCCTCAGCTACCGCCGCTACTACGACAAGGAGCACGGCACACTGCGCCCCCTTACTCATGAGGGTACCTTCCTTGGTGACTTCGACCCAGCCACAGGCAAGCACTTCGAGAACGTCCCGGGATTTCACGAAGGTTCTGCGTGGGCCTACACCTTTGCCTCTACTCACGATGTAGACGGACTCACCCGTCTCATGGGCGGCAAGCGTATATATATAGACCGCCTTCAAAGCGTTTTCGACAACGAACACTACGACCCTGCCAACGAACCCGACATTGCCTACCCTTACCTCTTCAGCCGCTTTAAGGGAGACGAGTGGCGCACACAAGAAGCGGTGAAAGCAATACTCGACAAGCACTACCTGAATGCCCCACATGGTATACCCGGCAATGACGACACGGGCACCATGTCGGCCTGGGCCGTATTCTCCATGATGGGCCTCTACCCCGATTGTCCAGGTACGCCCTACTATACGATTACCACACCCACCTTTGACAAGGTGAGCATCAGTACACCACAGGGTGAGCTCAACATCTCTACCCATCATCCTGACACGTCATGCCACTACATCGACCACATCATGCTTAATGGTAAGCGTAGCGGATACCGCATCCACCATCAAGACTTGATGGGTAGCACTCTAACGATAACAACCAAGACAAGATAACTACAATGATACAGCAAACCACCTTTCACCTTACTGCCAAGCGCAGAGGATGTCATCTAGTAACCCGTGAGATATTGAGCCATTTGCCCCAACCCCTACCCAAGACCGCGCTACTGCATCTCTTCGTACAGCACACCTCATGCGCACTTTCTATAAATGAGAATGCCGATCCCGACGTACGTACCGACCTCAGCCGTATCATGGACCATATCGTCAAGGAGAATGAGCCATACTACACCCACACCATGGAGGGCCCCGACGACATGCCTGCGCATGCCAAGTGCTCGCTATTCGGGGCTTCGCTCACCATACCTATAACCAATGGTCGCCTCAACCTCGGCACCTGGCAAGGCATCTATCTGTGTGAGTTTCGCGACTATGGCGGCGAGCGCCGCATCGTAGCTACGATATACGAATAATCACTTACGCAGGTTCAGTTCCACAATATAGTCCGTACCCGTGGGCTTTTCATCGAAGAAGAGCGTCACGCCCTCCTTCGTGTGCTTCATCTTCAGCGGTTGCTTGGTGTCGTATACGAATGCCTTCTTCACCTTACTCTGCAACGGCAAGCAGAGCTCTTTGGCATCCAGGTCAAAGATGTGAACAAACAATCGGTCACCCTTACGTGTGGTGACACCCCACTCCTGCGCAGCTATGTCGCCAGCAGTGGTACCATAGATTGTTTCACCATATCGGCTGGTCCACTCACCTATCGCGCTCAATCGCTCAAGGGCAGCAGCAGGGAGTTCGCCATTAGGTTGAGGTCCTACATTGAGCAGTAAGTTGGCCCCTTTACCTGAGGTGCTCACGAGATAGCGTATCAGTGTCTCCGCACTTTTATAGTTTTGGTCAATGATCTTGTACCCCCACATACCATTCATCGTCTGACAAGTCTCCAGGGGCAGCCTACTGATATCTTGTCCTGATAGTCCCGCTTTGTTCTCGCCAGGGAGGTCACGCTCAAAGATTTGTATATCTTCACCCTCTATGGGAGTCTGGTGGTGATTGTTTCCTACCAGGCAGGCAGGCTGTAGGCGATGAATGAGCGCATACTGCTCTTCGAGTTGCCAATCAAAAGGTATAGAGTCCTGATCATGATCCCACCAGCCATCAAACCATATGGCCCCTATCTCTCCATAGTTGGTAAGCAGCTCAGTGAGCTGGCGATTCATAAAGTGATAATAAGAGGGCCAGTCGGCCTTCTGCATGTCCTTACCTGTACCCCTTCCCGTGCGTCCAGCAGGATAGTCGTCCCGAGTCCAGTCGATATGCGAGTAATATAAATGGAGTTTTATACCCTGCCGGTGACACTCATCGGCCAACTCTCTGATGACATCTCGGCCAAAGGGGGTAGCATCCACAACATTATAGTCTGACTGTGCCGTGTTCCACATAGAGAATCCATCGTGATGACGTGAGGTGAAGCATATATACTTTGCACCAGCAGCCTTGATGGCACTGACCCACGCCTTGGCATCGAAGTGGATAGGATAAAAAGCCGATGCCGCCTTGGCATACTCCTTATTGTCAATATTGGCATTGGTCATATACCACTCTCCCTGGGCAAACATACTATATATGCCCCAATGGATAAAGATTCCCAGCTTGCTGTCGGCAAACTCCTGCCTGGATTTCAGATTATCCTCAGTAGGTATATACGATACGGGGGCTTGCGCCATAGAAACCTTGACAACCAATGAGAGTAAAATCGTCAGTAGAGCTTTTTTGAGAAGTGTATGATTCATAGTGAGTACAATGATGCTAATGAATATTTTGCGTGAAGGTACGAAAAATATCCAACCCCAACAAGCGATAGATGCTATTTGCAGCACAAATAATGTAAAAATAGCCACAAAAGGATACCACCATTATACAAATTCACATAAAAATCACTACTTTTGCAGCATCGGCAACAGGTCATACAGACCTCTTGTCCTACGATTCATACAGGTACATATTATGAAGGTTACAGCAAGACATATCATCATGACGATAGGGTTGTGCATACTGACCCTTCCTCTATGGAGTAAGGTATATACACCTACCACCCTCCCCATGGTACACCTTGAAGACCGCACACGCTATACCTGCAACCCCGACCACATCCTATCGGCCGCTGCCGTGAGCACCATGGACAGCATCTTCTATGCCCTGGAGCAGCAGACCGGCATACAGACCATCGTCGCCGTAGTGGGCGAGATAGCCCCTGCCGACTGCTTCGAGTTTGCCCATGCCCTCTTTACCGCCCAAGGCGTAGGCCAGCAGGGTAAGGACAACGGACTCGTCATACTGCTATCTACAGAGGAGCGCTGCATACAGTTTGTCACCGGCTACGGACTCGAAGGTTCGCTGCCCGACGCCATCTGCAAGCGCATACAGAATAAGTATATGGTACACCTCCTGAGCGATGAGCGTTGGGACGAAGCCATGATAGCCGGTTCACGGGCACTCTACAATCACCTTATGGGCGACCCCACGCTCATCGAGGAAGAGCAGCAAGAGGCCAACGAAGACCGCCAGGCCCTCATCGGGATCCTAGCCTTCATCGTCATCTCCGTACTCTTCTTCGTGGTGCTTGCCTATATCATATCCCGTAAGCTGTCACAATGCCCCAAGTGCAAGCAGCATACCCTGCAGCGTACCGATACCATGACCATCATGCGCACCAATAGCCTACGTCGCGACCAGGTAACCTTCACCTGCACCCATTGCGGACACAACGTATACCGCATCGAAGACCATCATATCGGTGGTGGCGGAGTTGGCGGTGGCCCCATCATCGGTGGTGGCGGACGCAGCTTCGGCGGAGGCAGCTT
>JAFOYZ010000255.1 GCA_017424485.1 Bacteroidaceae bacterium | reverse complement strand
GGGCATGACGGGCCCCATAGCCGTAGCAGCCATCGTGTCGTGGCTACGCCATCCGTTCGAGGGCAGTGCCGAGGTGCAGGTCGCCCATACGACTCCCCGCAAATGGCTGCAGGTGGTGGTGCTCACGCTGCTCGTCACCTTCGCCTTCTACTTCATCCTTCGTGCCTTGGGCACCGCCAGCCTGTGGGTGAGCACGCTCTCCGTAGCTACCAGCTTTGGTGCTTCGTACCTCACCTATCTGCGCAGCCCCTACTACGGCATCGGCTACGGGGCCAACGATGTAGTGCTCATCGTGCTTTGGGCCATCGCTTCGGCCGACGATCTCGCTTATCTCCCCATGGTGGCCTGCTTCGTCATGTTTCTTGCCAACGACATCTACGGCTTCATCAACTGGCGTCGGATGCGGCGCAGGCAGCAAGAGCATACACATTAGAGAAATAGGGAATTCTTGGATGAGGCTAAAATTCCGAATTACTCCTTATTTACGATTCCCTGTACATCTTCAGGTTGTAAAGTGCCGGAGAATACCATCACCACGAACTCATCGTCGGTGCTATCCACTACCAGCACATATTCGGAGCGGTCATCCTTCAGCTCTTTCATATAGATTGTCACCTTCTGCCCGTCTTCCTTGACGCGCATCAGCTCCTCGTAGCCCTCCTTCTTGTTGATGAAGGCTGTCTCCTTGCCTAGTGCCTCCATTATTTGAGGCTCTTCTGTAGTGAGGATATACAATCCGTCGAGTTTCTTGATGATTCCGCTCATGTCCACATCGTCGCTCTCAATGGGCAATCCTTGTATGAACTTGAACATAGCCTTCGATACATACACTGAGGTCACACCCTCCATATCTGCGTATTTGTCGAAATAGTCGTGCTGCGCATGGGCGGCAAATGTGGTGATGGCAATGAGTGCCGATAAGATCAATCGTTTCATCTCGTTCGTTTTTTTAGTTGTTATTATCGTATGTTGTCAGTTTCTCAAGTTGATGGGTCACAGTCTGCTCTATCTGCTCGCTGGTCTCCACGGCCATCGCCACATAGTCTGTACCCTTATTCAGAGCCGCAGAGAAGGCCAGCAAAGCCTCTCGTGTAGCAGCATAGGCCTCTTCGGGTGTGTCGAATGTGTCGCGAGGACTGCCTAGTCGGCCCAACTGCAGACCTATCCCTACAATGAATATCGCACAAGCCGCAATGCTTGCCGCTCTCCACAGACGCACGGTGAGTGCACGCCGCTTTGCGCGACTCTCCTCAGCTGCCCATTCATCAATCTGACTCGACAGGCGCTCCATGGCTTCCGTGTGGTCGGGCTGTTGCACTGCACCCTGCAGGGTAAGTATCACCTGCTTGTCGCGCTCCAGATGCTCGGGCACTTCGGTCACCATCAGCAGTCGCACCAGCTCACGTTCTTCGTCAACGCTCAGTGCAGCATCGAAGTAGCGCTCTATCTGTTGTTCCAGTCTCTTGGCATCCATATCGTATACCTTTTATATAGTTATATAGGGTTATAGTTTCTTGAATCTCTCTCGTATAGTCCTTCGGGCACGGCTCAGCAGCATCCTTATATTTACGGCCGTCAGTCCCGTCTGCTCCGCTATCTCCTCGAAGCTGCAATCCTCCATATCGCGTAGGGTGATCACCTGTTGCTGATGCTCGGGCAATGTCTCGATTATCTGTTTCACCTGCTCCACTGCATCGTGCCTCTCCACCTGTGCTTCCACGTCATCGGTCGCAGCAAGCATTATTGGCACCTCGTCCACATCTGCCTTGTCCGCCTCAGCGATGCGCAAGCGATCTATGCACATGTTCTTCGTCAGCGTCACACAATAGGCCTCTACATCCTTCACATCAGGCAATGCATCGCGCTTACTCCATAGCTTCATATACACCTCCTGCACTATGTCCTCGGCATCCTCGGCATTGCCGAGCAAGCGCAAAGCCACACGCTGGAGCCGTGGGTAGAGTGGCAATAACAGTTGCTTAAAGAGAGAGGCAGGCATCATAGGTTCCCGACAGATTTATTCGCCTGATAACAAGGAAATACCACCATCAGTCACTGCGAAGTCCAGGTCATCCATCCGCAGACTTCCTTTGATGCGGCATAGGGTAGCATCTCCATCGCCAGACACGCCAATCACCAACTCGCTGATGCGTTCATCGTTCATCTTCCCCCACATCTTGACATGACTACCTTCATCCTTTACCGTGAGTAATGGCTCGTAGCCCTTCATCTTCAGTTTCTGCAGTTCCGCAGCAAAGCGCTCTTGCACCTGCTGTGAGCAATCGGAGAGATCCAATACCCGTATCGAACTGATATGACGGATTACTCTGCCTGCCTCATCATCGGCAAATAGTCCAACCAATTTCATCGGTAGCCAAGGAACTTTTACACACACGGCATCCTCTTCGCTGCGAAACTCTCTGATGATTCCGTCCACCGTCTGTGCCTGGCTCATCTGGAAACCGAACATTAAAGCCATTATTACAATAATCTTTCTCATCATTCTATCATTGTTAATTGATGTCTGTTTTTAGTGCTTACATTTATACAGACGAGTCGAACAGATGTTTTGTGACAAAAATAATCCTATTTTTTCATTCGGGCAACAATAATATCCCCTTAGTACAGCCCTATTCCCCACTATTCTCTTCAACTATTTCTATTGTTCGAGAATGTAAAAATAGAAAGTTTACAAGATAAAATGTAAAACATATTTGTCATTACGGAAAATATACTCACCTTTGCAGCGTGAATCTTACGTAAGAGAGTTTTATTTAATGTACAACCTCAAAAAAATGTATGCTATGAAGAAAAGTTATTTGTTGCCCGTAGGCTTTAAGAAAGCAGGGCTTTGGATGGTGGTGCCGTTCTTGGTGCTCAGTGCGCTT
>JAFOYZ010000254.1 GCA_017424485.1 Bacteroidaceae bacterium | reverse complement strand
TTCTTCAGATTAGATGATATCAACTCGGCCACTGCATGGGCCAGATTCATAGTTTTCTCTTCGAGGCTTTCACGTACACCACCCTGACGACCGTCAATTGTGGGACGAATACCAATTTTAGGATAGTTGTTCATAGTATTAGATGTGTTTTATCAGGTAATTATTACCTTGCGGCTTCAAATTTAGCAAGATATTTGAAACCTACATAGAGATTGGGCATTTTTTTTGCGAAGAGCGCATTCTTCTATAATGCACCCAACCGTCGCACCAATGAATCACATACGACACGGAAGGCTGTATGGTTTTCGTCGCTGATAGGTTTCTTAGGTTGCGATTTGATGGTGAGGGGATTGACGGGCTTTCCGTTCTCGTATACACGAAAATCAAGATGCGGACCCGTAGAGAGTCCCGTAGAGCCTACGTAGCCGATGACCTCCTTCTGTGCAACATGATCGCCCACCTTCAGTCCCTTGGCAAAACGCGAAAGATGCATATAGGTAGTAGTATAGGTGCTATTATGGCGTATCTTGACATAGTTACCCCCACCATTGGCTTGATAGCCCTTATCGATAACCTTACCACTTCCGATAGCATATACCGGGGTACCAGTAGGTGCAGCATAGTCGACACCATGATGAGCACGATAGCGCTTGAGCACAGGATGATAGCGACTACCGGTAAAGCGCGATGTGATGCGGTAGTAATCGAGTGGAGCCTTAAGGAAAGCCCCTTCAAGACTGTTGCCCTTCTCATTGTAATAGAGCTCTTCACCATCTTGCACAAAGGGGATAGCATAATACATGCTATCAGAAGCACGGAATGAGGCGGCACGGATGCGGAAGTTGTTGAGAGGGAGCTCTTCAACATACTCCTGCTCGTAGACTAGGCGAAACTCATCGCCCTTCTGTATGCCAAAGAAATCGATAGTCCAACCAAAGATATGGGAAAGCATCACGGCCAGCTGAGGCGAAGCATCACCATCGACCATGGCATTCCAAAGAGAGGACTCTACAACGCCATGACTCGTACGCTCTACCCACGACGAGGGCCGTGTGCCACGAGTTACCGTATCAGTCACTAGATCAAACACGGCATACTCCTTAGCGTTAATCTCATAAACAAAGTAGCGTGGAGCTGATACGCTATCGAGATCAGAGAGAAGAGCACAAGGCTGACCTGCGCGTACCTTACGCACATCAAATACCGTATCGGGGCATTGGGTCAGGTTGTAAATTTTCTGTGCCGACAGACCATATCCGAGCAGCACTTCTGCAAGGGTTTGACGTGGTTGGATAGTATCGTTCTTGACCTTAAAATACTCAATGGGAAGTCCATACTTATACACGGTGTCTTTCACCTCAAGTGTATCAGTCATGAGAGCCGACTCATCAGATGAGGCACAATGTGTAAAGAAAAAGTGAGAGAAGAGTACCACAACTAGCGCCACACCCACGAGGGAGGCGATAATAAAATATGTTCTTTTACGAGGATTAGCTTCGTATCGTCTGAACTTCCTTTTCTTCATTGCTATTTTTCGTTTTAAGTCGCGAAGATAGCTCTTTTATGCGAAATCAGCAAACAATACGAGCAGCAAAGCGAATCGCTTCTACATACACTCAATCGCGAGGCGGCAAAGTGATAGGGAAAAGCGGGTTATCGACATGCTCCTGATAGACAATATCCACAAGCTCTCTCAAAATTTGCGGATACTGCTCCTTCACATCGTAATCTTCGTGCAGATCGGTCGACAGATTGTACAGTTCGGGCACACCGCGGCGCACCACAAGTTTCCAATCGCCACGACGTACGGCCAACACATTGGCCTCTCCAAGTTCCCAATAAAGGTGAGCATGCAACTGCTGACCCTCCTCGCCACGTAACGTCGGGGCAATGGATATACCGTCAAAGTAATCGGTATAGTCGATACGCCGATTACGATAACGCTCTTCATAATGCTCGATGCCGGCAAGTTCACAGAATGTGGGCATCATATCATAGAAAGCTACGGGCAAACTACTTACCACGCCAGAGGGTATAGTACCTGGGCACCAAGCAATAAAGGGCACACGAATGCCTCCCTCGTAGGTCGTCCGTTTGATGCCACGCAGCAGTCGCTGCGTATTAAAGAACACTGGGTCAGCGCCTCCTTCTTGGTGAGGGCCATTGTCGCTAGTAAAGAAGACTATCGTATTTTCTGCCAATCCGCGCTGACGCAACAGATTAAGGATCTCGCCAACCTGAGCATCGAGACGGGTAATCATAGCGGCAAACTGTGTATGAGTAGCATCGACAGGATTGTAACGAGAACCTTGGTCGCCACCCCAAGCCTTATCTTCAATGAACTGCTGTTCATAACGATGCACGATACTATCGTGGGGCTGAGCCAGTTCGGCATGAGGCAGCGTATAGGTAAAGATGCCAAGAAAGGGCTGATCGGGAGTTTGCTCACCAAGCCACTGCATGGCACGTTGATGAATAAGGTCAGAAGCGTATTGAGACCGCTGCTTATAGCCATCACCATGCATGGGATACGCAATGTTATCAGCAAGCACCTCACGCACCACAGCCGTATCACCTAACGCCTTGCTGTAGCGATTGAGGAAGTTGGGATAGTACAAATGCGCTTGGAACTGACAAATATAGCCATAATACTCATCAATACCATGACGATCAGGAGTATAGTGAGAGCCTTCGTAACCGGCTGCCCACTTACCAAACATTCCTGTAGCATAACCATTGCCCTTGAATATTTCAGGAATGACGACGTGAGCGGAGTCGTATGGTTCTTGTCCGCCCACAGCATAGTCGCGATTGATGCCGTACTGCACAGCACCACTCCAATGCTCGCGATTCCCCCTGATGCGAGTATGGCCACTATGTTGACCAGTCATAAAGCAACAACGCGAGGGGGCACTCACAGGACTACCACAATAAGCTTGCGTAAAACGCATGCCCTCTGCAGCCATACGGTCTATATTAGGGGTACTGATAATCGTCTGCCCGTAACACCCCAAATCAGAATAGCCCATATCATCGCACATGATAAAGATGATATTGGGAGGAGTCTGCGCTTGCTGGGCAATACTACCCAAAGGTAGCAGCAGAGAAAGCCCTGTAGGTACAACCTTCTTCATTCGCCTATTCGATATTTATTAAACAGCAACCATCAGATGCATGCTATAACATATAATAAGTACTCAACTATGACTGCGCTTTCAATCCCTTGATGACAGCCGAAGAGAAGCCCGCATGCTCCATGGCATTAAGTCCGCGTATAGTGAGTCCACCGGCCGTAGTCACCTTATCAACCTCTTGTTCTGCATGGGTACCATTAGCTAGGAGTAGCTCGGCAGCCCCCTTAACGGTACGGGCCACAATCTCCTGCGCATCATAAGGACGAAATCCGAGTTCCACACCTCCTTGTGCCGCAGCATGTATATAGCGCAAAGCATAGGCAATACCACACGAAGCCAGTATAGTACCGGCACGCAGATGGGGTTCATCGACCACATAGCACTTGCCCAGCGCATCATACATCGCTACGATATGGGACTGCTGCTCTTGTGAAAGACCACGCGCTGTCATAAAGGTAACACCACTCATCAACTCTATAGCCGTGTTAGGTATAGCAATACACAAAGGCGGTACACATCCGCAACTCTTGTCAAACATACCGGCTAAATCATCAAGACTCATCCCCGCCACCATAGACACCACGCACTGGCATGAAGGATCAATCACTGGAGCTATTGACTCTACTACCGAGGCTATCACCCAAGGTTTCACGGCAATCACCACCACATCGGCACCACACACTGCAGCCACATTGTCTGTGGTAAGATTAAGCGCGGAGTTAAAGTTTCTCAATTTACCTAGCGTAGATTCTGATAGAGCAGTACAAGTGATATCAGCCGCAGGGAATATGCCACTATGCACAAGACCGCGCACAAGCGCACCTCCCATATTACCTGTCCCTATAATCGTTATTTTCATTTGCAAAGCTATTTTTAATCATGATTCTGTTAGGACAAATGTACGATATTTTCTCGAAATACAACCATCATGACATATAAAATCACGACAATAGGCTATAAATCACAAAAAAAATTGTACTTTTACCATCGAAATGAAAAATGCAAACAAATACTGCACCCGACAACTACTCTTCGGGATATGGAAGGCATCATACGGAGCACGACTTCAAGTAGCCATATGTGCTTTCGTTGGTGTCGTATCAGTAGCCTGTTCGCTGCTTTTCGTATATCTTAGCAAGGAAGCCATTGACATTGCCACCGGAGTACACACAGGCATATTATGGCACTATGGATTGAGCATGGGACTACTCATCCTCACAGAGATACTTCTACGCGCAACCAACACCTGGCTAGTCAACACTTTAAGTGTAAAGACACAAAATAGGCTACGCACTGCACTCTTCGAACGACTCATAAAAAGCGAATGGCAAGGAAAAGAGGCCCGCCATTCTGGTGATGTACTCAACCGACTCATACAGGACATCAACACCATCGTGTCAGCCATTATCAGCACCATTCCCCTACTCATCACCACAGCCGTACAATTTATCGCTTCGTTTTGTTTCCTTTACTCCATGGACAACAACTTGGCAATCATGCTTGTACTCATATTGCCATTCTTCGCCTTGCTCAGCCGTATCTATGTAAACCGCATGCGCCGCATGACCAAGGCCGTACGTGAGAGCGACAGCCGAATACACTCTGTTATGCAAGAGAGTTTGCAACACAAGACAGTAGTAAAGACCCTTGAGCAGAGTGAAAGCATGATAAGCAAGCTACAAAGCCTTCAACACAACCTTTACGGAGAGGTACAAGCCCGCACCCGTTTTAGCATATTTTCCAGGACATTGGTTTCGACAGGATTCTCCATGGGCTATCTCACCGCTTTTTTATGGGGTGTATTCCGCATGCAAGGAGGCACCATCACGTTTGGTGTGATGACTGCCTTCCTCCAACTAGTAGGACGCATACAACGGCCACTCTCCGACATTGCACGTATGATACCAGCACTTGTTGGAGCACTAACCTCGGCTGAACGCCTCTTCGAATTGGAAGAAACTCCCATCGAAGATTGCGACCACCCGATCCGACTAGGTGCCACCGCAGGAATTCGAATAAATGATGTAAGCTTCACCTACCCTAACGGAAATGAGACAGTACTACAAAATTTCAGTGCAAACTTCACACCCGGCTCCATCACGGCAATATTAGGCAAGACCGGAGCAGGAAAAACGACACTCATACGGCTAATCCTCTCACTCATTAAACCTGATAAAGGCTCCATCACCTTATACAATCAGAACGAAGAGGTAGAGGCATCGCCCCGCACACGTACAAATCTCATTTATGTACCACAAGGCAACACACTCTTCAGCGGCACCATACGAGAAAACTTACTTTTGGGACGTCCTAACGCAACAGACGATGAATTGCACGAAGTACTGCGTATAGCTTGCGCCGACTTTGTAGAGGAGCTCCCCGAGGGACTCGATACAACATGCAGTGAACATGGAGGAGGTCTCAGCGAGGGACAAGCGCAACGCATCGCTATTGCCCGTTCGCTCCTACGCCCTGGCTCGATACTACTTTTTGACGAGTCAACATCGGCACTTGACGCAAATACCGAGCGACGTTTCATACAAAACATCACAGCAGAGCTACACCACAAGACCATCATCTTCATCACGCACCGCACCTCGGTATTGGAGTTCTGCGATCAGGTTCTACACGTATAAAAGGACTACCCAACCACACTTTAATAAATAAAATAGGGTTCGCCAATTGGCGAACCCTACTCATATTGTGTTAAACGATAAATCCTAAGGATTACTCAGCGCGGAGTGTGAAGCGCTTGAATGCAAGAACCTTGAGGTCTGCATCAATTTCCTTCAATACGTCGCGTACGGTCTTCTTAGCCTCCATGATATCCTCTTGGTTGAGCAAGCAAACCTCCTTCAAGAACTTACCAAGACGACCCTTAGCAATGTTCTGAATCATAGCCTCGGGAAGGTTAGCAGACTTCTCTGCAGATACTGTAGCGATGATTTCCTTAGCCTTAGCTACATCCTCAGCAGTGATCCATCCCTTGGTCATATTGCTCTCCATGTGATCCTCAGAGTCAACGTGAGCAGGATTGATACCAGCCTTAGAAAGAGCAGCGTCAACAGCCTTCTGTACCATCTCAGCCTTGGTCTTCTCAACAGCTACAGAAATCTCCTGATTCTTGATCTCCTCAGATACGCCATCCTCATCTACTGCGATGGGGCTCATTGCAGCTACCTGCATAGCAAGACGCTTTCCTGCAGCCTCATGTACCTTGTTCAAGCCTACGAGTGTGCAGAGTTGGTTCTTACCCTGGTGGTTATAAACAGCAACATACTCAGCCTCGATAGTCATGTAACCATCAAGTTCCATCTTCTCACCGGTGATACCAGAACGATCTGTTACAGCGTCCTGAACAGTACCATTGCCCATAGGAAGAGCCTTTACCTCATCGAGGGTCTGGCACTTGTTAGCCACAGCGAGGTCGAGAATATCCTGAGTCAACTTTACGAAATCAGCGTTGTTTGCAACGAAGTCAGTTTCGCACTTCAAAGCGATAACAGCAGCGAAGCTACCATCAGCCTTAGCCAAAACACA
Organism: Bacteroidaceae bacterium; assembly: GCA_017424485.1. Lineage (GTDB taxonomy): Bacteria > Bacteroidota > Bacteroidia > Bacteroidales > Bacteroidaceae > UBA1189. Next base: position 4,427 of record JAFOYZ010000254.1, on the reverse strand, counting down.
ACCCTCAGAAGCCTCACGATCTGAACGCTTTGCAGCAACAGCCTGACCCTTCTTGCGAATGATTTCCATTGCCTTATCGAAATCGCCTTCAGCCTCCTCGAGAGCCTTCTTGCAGTCCATCATACCAGCACCTGACAACTTGCGGAGCTTGGTAATATCAGCCATACTTACAGCCATAATAGTCTTTTTTATTTAATGGTTATTTGAATTGAAAAACTCTGAGCCCTCGGAGGACTCCAAGAACTCAGAGTACTTATAAACTCTAAAATTTATTTACGCCTCCTCAGCAGGTGCTGCAGTTTCCTCAGCCTTCTCTACACGAGCTTTAGCTGTGCGCTTGCGAGCGGGACGAGCCTTGGGAGCCTCATCTTCACCCTCACCAGCAGCATCCATATCAACCTTCTCAGCCTTACGCTCCTCGAGACCCTCAGCGATAGCAGCGCAACATGCATCAAGGATTACCTCGATAGACTTTGTAGCATCGTCGTTAGCGGGAATTACGAAGTCGATGTTTGAAGGATCAGAGTTGGTATCAACGATTGCGAATACGGGGATACCGAGACGGTTAGCCTCACGTACAGCAATGTGCTCCTTGCATACGTCTACCACAAAGAGAGCAGAGGGAAGACGAGTAAGGTCAGCGATAGAGCCAAGGTTCTTCTCCAACTTAGCACGCTGACGAGAGATCTGAAGGATCTCACGCTTTGAGAGGTTAGAGAATGTACCATCAGCGGTGAGCTTGTCGATAGTAGCCATCTTCTTCACAGCCTTACGGATTGTGGGGAAGTTAGTGAGCATACCACCGGGCCAACGCTCGATAACGTAGGGCATACCTACTGAAGTAGCCTTCTCGGCGAGAACTTCTTTAGCTTGTTTTTTAGTAGCAACAAACAGGATTTTCTTTCCTGACTTTGCAATTTGCTTGAGTGCCTCAGCGGCAGTATCAGCCATAGCGGCTGTCTTATGAAGGTCAATGATATGAATACCATTGCGCTCCATAAAGATATAAGGAGCCATTGCGGGGTTCCATTTGCGCTTCAAGTGACCGAAATGACAACCAGCCTCCAGTAATGTTTCAAAATTTGTTCTAGACATTTTGTTTAATGTTTTGATGTTCGTTTACTTTCTTTTTTGTAACTCTTTTAGATTCTTACCAATCACCAAGTAACACTTCCTTGATTTCTGAATTTTGAATTATGACTGCTGAGGTTCCCTCAACTTTCAACACCCAACTCTCAACTTTCTTTGTGGTCTCGGCGATTTAGATACTAAACGCTATTTTACGCGGCAAGGCCAACTTCTTCACGAAGTGCCATACCAGACCGATTATATTAACGTTTACTGAACTGGAATCTGCGACGTGCCTTCGGCTGACCGGGCTTCTTACGCTCAACTTCACGTGAGTCACGTGTCATGAAGCCTTCAGAACGGAGTGCCTTCTTATCCTCAGGATTGATCTTCACCAATGCGCGGGCAATAGCCAAGCGAAGAGCTTGAGACTGACCTGTATAACCACCACCATAGAGGTTTACATCGATATCATATTTCTCAGCAACTTCCAGCTTCAACAAGGGCTGTTTTACCACATACTGAAGGATGCTTGAAGGGAAATAGTTGGCAAGGTCACGCTTGTTGATGGTGATCTTTCCAGTACCTTCCTTTACATATACACGAGCTACGGCGCTTTTACGTCTACCTAATGCATTAATTACTTCCATGCTTTGCTCTATTATTTAAGTACGTTAATATCAATTGCCTTGGGGCTTTGTGCTTCGTGCTTATGCTCACCACCTGCATATACATAGAGGTTATCGAGCAGCTGACGGCTCAGCTTGTTCTTGGGAAGCATACCCTTAACAACTTTCTTTACCAATCTCTCAGCACCATTGGGACGTGCCAACAACTGTGCAGGTGTAGTCTCGCGCTGACCACCGGGATAGCCGGTATAGTGCAAATAAACGCGGTCGTTCCACTTGTTGCCTGTCAACTTCACCTTATCAGCGTTGATGATGATTACGTTGTCACCACAGTCTACATGAGGAGTAAAGTTGGGTTTGTACTTACCTCTCAGCAACTTAGCCACCTTTGTACCCAGACGGCCCAGTACCTGATCAGTAGCATCAACAACAACCCATTCCTTGGTTGCTGTAGCCTTGTTCACGGAAATGGTCTTGTAACTTAAAGTGTCCACTTTCAATTTTTTTTTAAAAATTATTACTACTAAAAAACTTTTTCTTCTCTGTGCAACCCGATTTTCTCTCAGGAAAGCCCCCTTACGCTCTGCTTTTCCATGTAGGCTAATCCACGAAAAGGCTCCACTTGGAGGTTTAACACACTCATTTTTAACCTTTTATTCCAAAGGTTGATAATAATCGGCTTGCAAAATTACTATATTTCTACGAATCAACCAAATAAATTAAGTTTTTTGTTTATTTGCAACAAAGAGGACATCGTTGCAATTAAGTCCCAAGAACAGACACTTCTGCGCCCAACGGAGCAACAGCAAACAGCCTATCACACTTGAACAAACGCCTACCATCAACACCACAAAGCATAAAAAAAGGAGTGAGGCCTTCCGAAGACCCCACTTCTAAAATCACGCCTGACATTTTTTTACAACGCCAGCAACGCATAGACTTACCTTTAATATATACCTTGCGCCAGCATAGCATTGGCAACCTTCATGAAGCCCGAGATATTGGCTCCCTTAACATAGTTGATGTATCCATCAGGCTGCTTGCCATACTTAACACACTGTTCATGTATCGAGTACATAATATACTGCAACTTTTTATCCACCTCAGCAGCACTCCATGTGATATGACAAGCATTCTGGCTCATCTCCAATCCACTGGTAGCCACACCACCGGCATTTACAGCCTTACCGGGTGCATACAGCATCTTATGTTCAATAAAGAGTTCTATTGCTTCGGGAGTACATCCCATATTAGATATTTCACCCACACAAATAACCCCATTATCTATAATACGCTGAGCATCCTCACCATTAAGTTCGTTCTGCGTAGCACAGCAAAGACAAATATCCACTTTCTGCTCCCATGGGCGTCGTCCAGGATAGAAGGTTGCTGAAGGGAACTGTTCTACGTAAGGTTCTACTATATCATCTCCAGTATCACGAAGTTCGAGCATATAATCAATCTTCTCACCACTGATACCATCGGGATCATATACATAGCCATCAGGTCCACTAATGGTTACCACCTTAGCTCCCAGCTCTGTTGCTTTGAGCGCCGCGCCCCATGCCACATTACCAAAGCCACTGATAGCCACAGTCTTTCCACTAATATCGAGACCGCGCGTAGCGAGCATCTGGTTTACAAAGTAAAGACCTCCATAGCCTGTAGCTTCCGGACGGATAAGCGAACCTCCGAAATCTAAGCCCTTACCAGTCATCACACCCGTACATTCGCGAGTCAGCTTCTTATACATACCCATCAGGTAACCCACTTCACGACCGCCTACACCTATATCACCGGCAGGCACATCAGTGTCAGGGCCGAGATTATGCCACAATTCCGTCATATAAGCCTGGCAGAAACGCATGATTTCGTTCTGACTCTTACCGCGGGGAGAGAAGTCACTACCACCCTTACCGCCACCCATGGGAAGCGACGTGAGTGCGTTCTTGAATGTCTGTTCAAAACCGAGGAATTTCAGAATACTCAGATTCACCGAGGCATGGAAACGCAGACCTCCCTTATAGGGACCTATGGCATTATTATATTGTACGCGATAACCGAGATTGGTCTGCACCTCACCTTTATCGTCGACCCAAGTGACACGGAAGGTAAGGATACGATCTGGCTCTACCATACGTTCAATGATTTTTGCTTTTTCAAACTCCGGGTGCTGGTAATAGATTTCTTCAACCGAATGCAACACTTCAGTCACTGCCTGGATATATTCCGGCTCATTCGGGTGCTTGCGTTCAAGATCCTGAATAATTTCATTAATCTTCATAACACTGCGTTTTTTATTAATTATTACATTTACAAATGCCTATGCGATTTGTTCGCATTTTGCACTGCAAATATAGTGCAACCCTTGAGAAAAAACAAGTTTACCGGCATTTTTCCGATACCCAAGCGACACTGCATACACGAAATAGTAAACCAAACTCCATGCAAGTGGAGAGATTTTTCATTTTTATTTGCATTTCCGTCCGTCTTGCACTATATTTGCAGTCATAATATCATTAACAAACATTATGACCAAGAAGATTTTGTTGCTCGGTTCGGGCGAGTTGGGAAAAGAATTTGTTATCGCTGCAAAGCGATTAGGACAGTATGTAATCGCTTGCGATGCCTACGAGAACGCCCCTGCCATGCAGGTGGCCGATGAGTACGAAGTATTCAGCATGCTCGATGGCGACGCGCTCGATGCTGTAGTAGCCAAGCATCGCCCCG
>JAFOYZ010000253.1 GCA_017424485.1 Bacteroidaceae bacterium | reverse complement strand
TTATCAATTTCGAAGGTTATGAAATTGTTCTCATCCTGACAGGCGGCAAAGAACAAAACGGCTAATAATATAATTGTTGTCTTTTTCATATTCAATCCTATATCTAGTTACAAGTGTTACTCAAGATCTAAATAGTCACATCCACGGATGTCCTGTGTCTTATCATAAATGAGCAGGTAGTAACCGGCAGCTATGTAATCGCACACATCGGAGAGGTCGATAGAGATGTTTGGATTATCTTTGATCTCAAAGTAACGGATGTAGGGTGAGATGGTATCCTCAATCTTGCGCAAATCGTTAGAACCTATATAAAACGCAGCAAGACTGGGACAGGTGTAGAGACCTGTGGGCCAAGTGCGTAGGGTGCGGTTACCCTCTTCGTCACGCTGGTGGCGTATGCCGAAGGTCGCAAGATAAGAACAGTCGAGCGGTTCGTAGGGGAACTCAGAGAAACAGTTGTAGCTGAGATCAATACCATAGAGATAGGGTAAGTTGGTAGCCCAAAGGTCTGAAGGCAGATCGGTTAGCTTATTGTAACTGAGGTCGAGGGTTTGCAGATAGTGTGAGTACTTACCTGTCATAGAACCCTCGGGAATACGTTTCATGCCATTTCCTGAAAGCACAAGTACGGTCATGGGCGAACCTGTCTTGAAGAGTACGGCAGGCATCTCCTCCAGCTTATTGTATGAAAGAGAAACCGAAGTAGCATTGATACCACGATGCTTGTCGCCATTCTCAAAGCCGGTAATCTGGTTGTATGAGAAGTCTATATCCTTCATGATATTTACCGACTTAGCATTGAAGATGTCGGGGACCTCGGTGAGCTTGTTGTGTGTGCATGAGAACAGCTCCACGTCGTAGTAGCCGAAGAAGTAGTCGTAACCATCCTCCTCACGGTGACCGGGGATATGCTCAATCTCGTTGTAGTCGAGGTATACCTTGGTGAGGTTGATATTCTTACCAAAAGGATGTAGGGTCTTGATCTTATTGTTGGTACAGTCGAGCAAAGCGAGTTTGACCATCTTACTCAAGTGCTCGTATGAAGGGAACTCCTCCAAGTTGTTGTAGCCCATGTAGAGCAACTGCAAGCGGGGACCGCTGGTACCATCGATAATGGCTTCCCAATCGCTCTTGAGCTGGGCACCTGTAATGTTGTTGTTGCAAGCGATGTTGAGTGATTGCAACTCGGGCAGACCGGTAAGCATTTCCAAGGGGAGTGCCTTGAGGTTGCGGCAGTTGTATATCTCAATGTCGGTGAGCGATTCCATGTCGGCCCAGCTCCATGTGTCCTGTTCAGCATAGAAGGGCGAATCTTCTTTGACATCGATGAAGAATCCTTCGGTAGTAATGGGTGAGTTGGCGATATAGAGCTGCTGCAGCTTGGTGAGGCGCATCATGGCGCGTGATATGCCAGTAATCTCGTTGGTGAGGTTGCCAAACTGTACGTCCATAAGGCTGATACGGCTACTGGGCTTGATGGGAGCCTGCTTGCCATCACGGTTGATGCCTTCCTGCAAGATTTCAGAGAGGCCTTCACGGATATCGCGCTTGAGGAACTTCTCATGGTAGTCCATACGGATGGCTTGGCGTTGCTCAGCAGTCATGTTGGGACCAGCATCGTCGAAGAGGTGACCACCCAACAATTCATCATGTGTACCCAAAGAGAGTACAGCGACCTCAGTGAGCTGACCGATAGCATCGGGAACGATACCACGAGCGCCCATACCTGCTAATGAGAGAGCGACAACGCGACCGTCGTTATCAATGGTCACACCAGGCTGCTGCCCCCACATGTCGAGATCTTTGTTGAAGTCCCAGTTACAACCAGGAGCTTCGGCCTCGCCATAGTAACTCCAGTTGGGGCCATCCAAAGCAAGCCAGATATCTTTCAATGCGAGGTAGTCCTTGATATGTTCGGCTGTCTCGCTCAACTGAATGGTTACTGGGATATTCTCTTGGAGCTGATTGTCTGCAATAGTAAATGTCTCCTCACTATTGACATTAACGGCTTCGAGGGCAGTGCGTCCCTTCTTATCGGAATAGGTGACATAATTGCTGATGCTATATGTGCCAGCTTTGAGCCATACAACGGTATCGACGGTGAAGTAAGCTGTCTGTGCGTTGTACTCTGAGCCTTCTACCTCGCGGAACCCTTCTTCATAGATCGTTGCTACTTTGCTGATCTCGACACTCTCTTGCGTGTCTTTATTCTTTACGGTGATACTCACCGCCTTAATGTTGCTAAAGGGATATGCACCACTCTCAGCGCGAGTGAAACTCTCGGGTTTGACAAGACGGAACGATGCTTTACCTCGCTCGGTAACCTCTACTGCCAGATTATGGGTGACAAGTCCGTCAGCAATAATGGTGAATTGTGAAGATACCTGAGTTGACATAAGCTGTTGGTCGAGCCTGTCATAAAGGGTGTAGTTGACCACTCTGTAATCACCGATGAGCAGCTGCAACTTATCGCTACGCAGACCATAGGCGGCGTTCTCATTGTTGTAGGAATTGAGTACGAGGGTTTGCTCGATGGTGGAGCCTTCGTGCTGCATGGTTACTTTCACTTTGTGTGCTTCGTGCAGATAGTCTAGGGCACGTGTAGCTACAGGAACGGTGTCGTTCTTGTAGAGCTTGAATTGTACGTAGCCGTAAGCTGCGCCCAAATCATCGGCTTGCTCTGTACAGCTGGTGATACCAACCAAAGAGCACAAAAGAAGCGCAAGAATAGCGAAACGATTATATATCTTTATCATATTCATATCCTATTATATTGTTTATAAGATAGGTTCTACGACTAGTGCTTTGAGATGATTGCCCTGGTCATCAATAAAGTAAATGACAAAATCCTCCTCCAAATACATTTGGAATTGCATGTAATAATAGAGATCGTCTTCAGTCATGGCAGGCTCAGCCTTGTAGTCATAACCCGCAACATACTTTTGACCGTCTTTTCCATACAACTCGATGTGTGCCCCATCGGCAACATCAGGCTTCCATGCTTCAGCAGAGAGCTTAGGATTGACATTGTATGATGTTCCGAATTCCAATTGAGTACGGAATACGGCATTAGCAGGTACGCCATGACTGGCCGTCTGTTCAAGCCATTGAGCATCGGTTTCCTGCGTAAAATCAATCTCATACAACTCGGTACCATGCTGAATGCTGAAAAAATCGGCAAGGGCATTTTCCTGAGTAAATTCAGCAATGAGATACTGCTCGCTTGTTTCCTTAATTTCAAATTTATCCTCTACTTTTTCGAAAAGAAGTCCGGAAACCATATTTGCAATGGGAGTATTTGCACCAGCAAGACTATCGTTAAGAGCTTGAGGCAATACGAACACATACGCCTTGCGTCTACCTCCCTCGTTAGCATCAAAGGAAATGCTGACGTGTCCAGACTTATCGTCCTGAACAGCGAACCACTGTTTACTATCCGTATCTACGAGAACACAGCCAGCAGTATTGTCATATATAGCATAATAGAGTGTATAAGCATCATTGAGAACCGTTATAGTAGACTTGACCGGAGCCTCATAAAGGGTCTCATACAACGATTCCTTATAAGTGAGACCATCGCTCGACACTTTCAGTGCCCACTGAGTAGACGGTTGAAGAATCACCTTCTGCGCATCCATACCTGAATATTGTACGTTGAGGCAAAGCATAGGAGTATCCTTGTCACTGAGGTAAATGGAATCAGTAATGCTGTGCTGACTATACTTAAGGTACTCAGCTTTCACACTAAGAGTAATTATCGTATCTACACGTTCTACATCAAACCATTCGGCATTCTTTGTAATATAGAGGTTGTTAATATCGAACGTACTTTGGCGTATCACCAATTCCTGCATACCACTGGTGCCGATAGTCACGGTTTGATTATGCTTATAATTGAGCGTATCGCATCCGACAACGATGGCGTTGGTGATGCCTGTGCGAGTAACGACAGCAATTACACCACTCTCATTACCCATGCGCAAGGTTATATTAGCCTTGCTCTCATTTACGCTATGTCCATCAGCATTGATAACGAAAGCAACACTTTGCTCACCAGCCTTACCATTGGTATCAAGGAATAAGCCATCGACTCTGCACCACATGGCATCAGAAGAGAGCTGCCAAGAGGAACTTGCCGTAAAGGTTACCATAATCGTGTCGCTAGGACTGACTGTGAAAGTCTGTGTCTCAGTGGGAAAAGTCACTTCCGTAGTACCCTGAATAACATCATTACAGGCGCTGAAAAGGAGTGCAGCTAGAGCAACAGCTCCCAATAACATTTTATTCTTCTTCATGTTTTTATTGTGTCGTCTCGTTAATATCCTTGATTCATCAATACACGTGCCTCATCATCGCTAATCCATTCGATAGCATGGATGAAGGTGCCTACCGTATTGGTACCTGCAGCCATGCCTGGCACCCAAAGGGTGATAAATTGGTAGATGAACTTCTCACATGCGCTGTAGTAGCTAACATAGTTGGTAGGCTGGTAGATATGGAGCATACCGTCGCCATAGATGGTGCCGAAGGCTTCACCTGTAGTCACCAAGGGCTGGTCGTCCATCTCGATGAGTGGATTGAGCGGGTCGTCGGTAGTAAAGCGTAGTTTAACATCGTAGCCATCGTAGTAGAAATCACGCATAATAATGGTGTTCTCCTCGGTAGTGTCGACCTCAGTCTTGATAAGGCGGTTGTAGCTTCCTGTATAGTTGTAGAGGAAGGTAGAGGTGATCATTGCGTAACCCGAGAAGGCATTGATGTCGAAGGGACATACCTTGCGTAATACGACACGGGTGGTATCGCCACTGTAGAGATCCCACTGGTACTTCTCATTAGCAATGAGGTGAAGCGTTACCTCAGGATCGTAATCTACGGTGAGGTTCTCTGCGATACCCTTGATGCGGAGGTTACCCACCAACTCACCGGCCTTGATGGTCACGGTGTTTGATTCGAGTGCATAGTGTATGCCTTCGATGGCATTGCTGTGCTTGTCGACAACCTCAACGGCCACGGTGCGGTCTTGGTCGCTTACGGCGGTGGCAGCAATAGCGATGTCGAAAATCTCTTCGCTGTTCTCTACCCCAAGTACGGTGAGGGTATCAGCAAACATGATGTATTCGGGACCCTTATATAAGGTGCGCTCTTCATCACAACTGGTAAATGTGGTGAGCATCACGATAGATGCTGCTATGGCGAGTGCTATTTTCTTGTTCATGTGTTGTTTCTCCTTCATTATTTATTGCTTTCGTTGGGCTCGATGTTGGCGTTTGGTGATTCCAATTCGTGCTGCGGAATGGGCCATACAAAGAGTTTGTTGTCTTTGTCAATCTTCAAACTGCTACCATTAGAGAGCGACTGCTCTTGCGGTGTGCGTTCGAAACCTTTGTGCCAACGCTTGAGGTCTTGCAGGCGGAAACCTTCCATGTAGAGTTCCTTCACACGCTCTTCCTCGATGATATCCATGGCATTGTCTTTGGTGAGTGCTGCCGATGCGCCAGTGCTATAGCGTGCCTTGCGCAACTCTGTAATATCTGCCGATGCTTTGGCATAATCGGGCTTATCCTGTTGTGCATAGGCTTCGGCACGAATGAGGTATTGCTCTGAAAGACGGAATACCTGAGGCTCACATACGTGGAGTATCTGCGCACCTTCAAACAGTTCCTGATTGCCCCAGTACTTGGCGAGCAACGGCCAGGTGAGGCCGTGGCTATGTCCCGTAGTTACCTGCTGGAAGATAGCATTGTAACGCAGGTCGTTAGCCCCATAAAGAGCGAGCACCCACTGGGCTGGCACATAGTCGGGCTTGTAGGACGAGAAGTCCCAGTTGAAGAAGATAGAGCCTAAGGATCCACCATAAGCCGTGGTGGTGAAGCCTACCTTCCAAATGGTCTCATAAGAGAAGTTATAGCGCCACATGTATTCGTATAGGCTGATCTGCTTGTTGGTCATTGACAAATAGTCAGACATGGTGGTAGCCAATGTGCTGGCACTTGCCAACTGGAACTCTCCACTATCGATGAGCAATGTAGCGTACTTGATGGCATTGGCATAGTCCTTCATATAAAGAGCCACGCGTGCGCGCAGCGCGTACACTGTATATATGCTGAAGTAGGGACTATCATAATAGGTGTATCCCTCTTCATTATCTTCATCGATTTGCAAGCAATCTTCAGCACGCTGCAGATCTTTGATAACAAAGTCATACGAGTCTTTCAATGAGGCACGTACTAGTGGTTCGTCGCTGTAGTAAGCTGTCTTGAGTACTACGCCCAACTCATCGGCAGCCTCCTCGTCGCTTTCGTAAGCCTTACAGAAGAGTTTGATAAGCTCTGAGTAAGCCAAGGCACGAGCGAAGTAGGCCTCACCGCAGTATTGCTCCAAGCGCTCAAAGTCCTCATCGCTGTAGATGTTCTCACGCACCTTATCGGCATTGGCCAGCAAGAAGTTGCTGCAACCAATGACATTGTAGAGCGCACCATACACGGAGGTAATCTGTGAATTGGTGGCAAGGATGTCCCAACGCCATACGTCACCGTAAGTGTTGGTATATCCGTTGACTGCATAGGCTAGGTCGGCCTGCAGGTCAGGGAGCAAGGTGAGGTAACCGCTGTAAAGGGCACCGCTGAGCCAAGCACTATAGATACCGATAACGGCCTGATTGGCCTCTTCAATAGTAGTGATGGCGCTGTCTGCGGGGATTTCATCTTGCGGATACTTGTCGAGACAAGATGATAGCATACACACGCTGAGCGTGATAAGCAGATATGATTTGAGTTTCTTCATAATTCGTCTGTGGTTTAGAAGTTGAGTTCAAGACCGATTGAGAACTGTTTCGACATGGGGTACTGCGCAGCATACACATTGCTGGTAGACTCGGGGTCGATACCGCTGAACTTGGTGAAAGTGAAGAGGTTTTGACCCTGTACATACATGCGTGCGCCACCGATTCCCTTCATCTTTTCCAATGTCTTAGGTTGCAAGGTATAGCTGAGCATCAGATTCTTCATGCGCAAGAACGAAGCATCCTCAAGGAAGCGTGAATCCATCTGAGGTGTTACGCCATAGCGAGGGATATCGGTAATGTCACCGGGCTTTTTCCAGCGGTCATAGAGTAGGCGCTTTGACTGGTTGTATACAGAGTATAAGCCATTGCTCTCTTCGAAGAAACGGTCGTTATTAAACATCCAACGATTAGCAACCCAAGCAAACTGCGTGCTTGCCGTCCAACCCTTCCATGATACAGAAGTACCGAAACCTCCTTGCCAGGGAGCCATATAGGTCTTACCGACGAGAACTTTGTCGGATTCGCGGAATTCTGTGGTGATGTTGCCCTCCTTGTCGTACCAAAGGGCATCACCATTAGCAGGGTTCACGCCAGCATAGCGGTTGATGTAGAACTCACCTACGGGATGGCCTACCTTAAGCTTGGTTGATGTACCTGACATCTCATATTCGTCGAGTCCGTTGTAGAGTTCAGTAATCTCATTATGGTTGTATGAAGCATTACCATTGATGTTCCATACGAAGTCCTCGGTACGGATAACATCGAGGTTAGCCGAGAGCTCCACACCACGGTTGACCATGGCACCTACGTTGTCCCAACGCTGACCGAAACCGTTATTGGCATAC
>JAFOYZ010000252.1 GCA_017424485.1 Bacteroidaceae bacterium | reverse complement strand
GCACAGGAGGGCGAGGAGGAGGGAGGAGAGGAGACGCATGTTTTTTAATTCTGAATTTTGAATTATGAGTTATGAAAAGATGTTATCCATGAATGCAAATCCGCGATATTGTCATCCTGACAAAGCGTAGCGACGGAAGGAGCTCGCGCAGGTATAGGAATATACCTAATTCTCAGCTTTAAGGTTACGCATTTTCAAGTTCTTGACATGGTTCTCATACAGCCAAGGACGCTCGTCAGGCGTAGCCGTGGTGAGACGTATGCGGCGGAGCGTGATGTCCTCGGCATGATTGATGGAGAAGCCCCAGGCGGGTTGCAGGCCATGAGCCGAGGGCTCGGGGTAGCTGCGTACGCCACGGCTCTTGTCGGTGCGGGCAGGTTCGTAGAAGAAGGGGTTGCAACCACGCTGCTGGGCCACATCGTCGAGCGTGATGCCTCCGCGGTAGCCGATGGTGAGGTCGCTGATGCGTACGTCGCGCACGGGGTGGCCCTCGATGCCGGCTATGAGGCAGGCATAGCGGCAATCGGCATCACTGACATTGATATGGCTGATGCGGATATCCTTGACCGATGAGGGTGGCAGGGTGGAAGGACCGCGCATGCGGTCGCCCAAGCGGATGTAGATGGGCGAGTTGCAGATGTCGCGCATGGTGAGGTGACTCACGCGGATATCCTCCATGGGAGCACCGTCGACTGTCTCGAGAGCCAAGCCGCGGCAATGCTCGAAGGTGCAGCGGCGGATGGTGATGTGGCGGAAGCCGCCATTGCTCTCGGTGCCCAGTTTGATGCGTCCTGTGGGGCCGTCACCATCGGGAGCCTTGAGTGTCTGTGTGGTGCGGGTGCCGTCGAGCAGCGAGCCTACGTCGTAGCCGCTGACCTCGCAGTCCTCGATGAGCACATGCTCGGTGGGCTTGGCCCATCCCAAAGCGTAGGAGCACTTGAGCACAATGGCATCATCGTTGACGGTGTTGACACGGCAACCGCGGATGACTACACGCTCGCAGCAGTCGATATCGAAGCCATCGCGATTGGTATCGGCAGTGACATTCTCGATGAGCAGGTCGTCGACTCCCGTGAGCAATAGGGCGAAATGTCCGCAAGCGAGGAAACTGACGTCGCGTATCGTCACATACCGGCAGTCGCGCAAGGCAAACCCCTTGTTAGCTTGGGGCATACCCGTATATCCGCGTCGAGGTTCGCCACGACTGAGCACGCCGGTACCATCAATGAGCCCTCCGCCCTCGATGGTCACGTGGTGCAGGCTATCGCCCCAGAGGAGCGAGTTGTGCCAATGGCTATGTCCGAAGTCCTGGTAGTGAGAGTCGTTGGGCTCAGCCTCGTCGTAGCCTTGAGTGTCGGTCACGGGAGCAGCCTTCAGCGTGGCACCCTTCTCGACACGCAGCGTGACATTGCTTTGCAAGTGTAGCGAGTAGCAGAGATAGATACCAGGAGGTAGTATAACGGTGCCTCCGCCATCGCGGGCGGCTTTCTCGAGGGCGGCATTGATGGCGGGAGAGTCTATATGTACTCCATCGCCTGCAGCTCCAAAAGTTCTCACATCATAAACGGCAGCTTGTGCAGAAATAGTAAAAGCCACCAGCAGCAAGAGAGGAAACAGTTTTCGTAACTTCTGTGTCATAGCAATGTTCCGTTTCGAATGGTACTTATTCACAAAGGTACAACATTCCTTAAAGAAGACAAACCTTTCTCCAACATTTTTCGGCAAACAGACATAAGCAGCAAGGCCACTCCCGAAGGAGCGGCCTTGCATGATATAAGAATATGATTGCTTCACGCGATTACTTGCGTCCCTCTACTTTGAAGCGATACATAGCAAATGTCTTGGCAGGCACGCTAGCAACGTCAAGCGTAGCGTTCTCTGCAGCCTTTACCTGCGGAACGATAGCTGTAGGATTGTCCAAAGTATTGTCAGCATAGAGGTCGTCAGAGTGATAGGTAGTAACGTCTACCAACTGGGGTTGCTGGCGTTTTGTAAGACCCGTAAAGTTGAGTTTCACCTCCTGAGCCTTGTCAGATACATTGATAACCTTCACGATTACCTCCTTCTTGTTGGCATCCCATACTGCACTAGCGAAGAGGCCATCCTGACCCTCATTACCAGCAAGGGGCTTACCTGCCTCAGTAGCTTTGAGTACATGAGTTCCTGTATTGTGAGCATACATCTGCTGTACATAGTATGAGCATGAGCGTACAGAGCGGAGGTTATCGTACCAAATAAGGTCGGGGCGCCACTGCCAGCCATCAACGTGAGCGAAGAGAGGAGCATAGGTAGCCATGTGTACGATATCAGCATTGCGCTCGAGGTTGGTCATGAATGCAGCCTCAAGGAGCGAAGCATTGAAGTGGTTCCACTTACGACCGTTGGCACCGTGGCAAGCATACTCACCGGCGAATACCTTCGGACCCTTGCGGTCATAGTTGTCGTAGCGGTTACCCTGGCTGAGGAACCAGCTCTCGGGACGGTAGAAGTGCTCGTCAACGAGGTCTACCTTGATACGCTTCATCTCAGGCCACAAGTAGTCGAAGTCACGACCCTCAGAGTTGGGGCCAGACGAACCGATAATATCAATCTCGGGATGCTCCTTGCGCAGACGCTCTACAAACTTCTCGAGACGTACTACATATTCGGGGCCCCACTGCTCGTTACCCACACCGAGGAACTTGAGGTTGAAGGGCTCGGGGTGCCCCATCTCGGCACGAATCTTACCATACTCAGTGGTAACGTCGCCATTGGCAAACTCAATGAGGTCGAGAGCATCCTGAATATACTCATCCAAGTTATCAACTGCTACGTGAGCGTGCTCACCATTGTTCTGATACTGGCAAGAGAGACCTACGTTAACAACGGGCAGGGGCTCTGCACCAATCTCTTCAGAGAGCAGGAAGTACTCGTAGAAGCCAAGACCATAGGTTTGGAAGTAATCGGGGAAGAAGCGATGACGGAAGGTGTAGTGCCAACGGTTCTCGTTCAAAGGACGATTCTCTACAGGGCCGAGAGTATTCTTCCAGTTGTAACGAGTATCCAAGTCGGTACCCTCAACAATACAGCCACCGGGGAAACGGAAGCAACCGGGCTTCATATCGGCAAGTGCCTCCATGAGGTCCTTACGCAAACCACCCTTGCGACCCTTCCAGGTATCTACGGGGAAGAGTGAAATATGCTCAAGGTCTACGGCGTTGTTACCGAGCAGGAAGATACGGAGCTGTGCCTTGGGCTCTGTCATGGGCGACTTCACCACTACCTCGTACTGTTTCCACTCGCTGCCCTCGATATTGATCTCGCGGCTGAGGAAGTCCTGACCTTCACGATTGGTGATAGGCTGTGCAAGTTCCATGCGGATGCGAGCACGATTCTTACCTTCGGGTACACGAGCATAGAAAGTGAAGCGATACTCCTTGTCTTGCTCTACACCGATGCCGAAGAAACCCTCGTTGAGCAATGCTGTCCACTTATGGCCATGGCCTGAGCTCTTGAGACGCACATAGTTAGGGTTACGATCGAAGGGACCATCGTTGCGTACCTCTACATTACCAGCCACCTGCCAGCCTGTGAAGGCATAAGGAAAGTCAAACGAGCGGTTCTTAACCAACTCTGCATACAGACCACCGTCAGCAGCGTAGTTGATGTCTTCGATAAACAGACCATACATAGTCTTCTGAATGGGAGCACCATTCTTCTTCATCTCTACGGTAAGCTCATGATTCTGAGCTGTAGCAGAGATAGCAAGCGCCGAAGCAGCGAATGCGGTCAATAATGTTTTTCTCATGTGATACTTTGTTTTGAGTTGTTATTGGTTATTACTGTTATTTCTTTTATACATAAGGGGAATCAAACATTCGGATTCCATCCATCGGCACCAGCCAAGATTTGCTCTATATTATAATCTTTAAGATTTTTGAGTTGGTGACTAAAGGCAACACGTACCTTCTTTGAGGCGGCTCCTGGTCCAGTGCTCTTGTATTCGGCAAAGAAGCAGGTTTTCTCTGACTCGGGTTTCTTCCAATTATGCCATCCCACGGGGAGGATATGAGCCCCCATCTCACAACGAATGAAGACAGACTTGCCATATGGGCGCCAAGGACGACCGAGATACACCTTTTCCACCCCATCCGAAGCCGTCAGACGACAATCCACAAACACATAGCCATAGGGCACATCTTGAGGTGTAGAGGGTGCAGTGAGATAACCTCGTCTCAGGCTATGGATGACACAACGATTGAACACTGCTGTTGACGAGCCAAAGATAAAATCGACGGTTCCCTCTATATAGCAGTCCTCAAAATATTGTCGACAATACTTACCAAAGTTATACAGTGTATCTTGATTGCCCAAGAATCGACAACGGCGAAAGACCATGCGGTCGCCCCCCACGAAACAGGCTACGGCCTGCCCTACTCTACCGGCAGTATTCTCAAAGGTGATATTCTCACAAGTAAAATCCGAAGCATAGATATAGCAAGTAGAGGAGCCCGAAGTACCCATATTCTCACCAAACCGGTTAGGTTTATTGGCATAGTCGTCACCAGAGATGACAGCGCCATCGGCGCCGATTAGTGACACATTAACTTTAGATGCTGGAATAACGAGTTTCTCCTTATACACACCCTTTCTGACGTAGATGGTCGTACGTGCCTCCTTGCGGTAGTCGGGAACAGCATCTATAGCCTCCTGTATGGTAAAGAAATCACCAGACCCATCCTGCGCCACTACAAAATCATAATGACGCACATAGGGAGCTAACGCAGGCACCACTTCGGCCATAGCGTCAACGAGGAGCCCAGCCACTACTCGGGCTCCATAGACATTGAGGTGAGTATTATCAACACGTCCACCGGGGATACTGGGAACAACATCCGGTTCTACCCACATGAACAATTTCTTCGACTCCTCACGCCCTAGGCCTTGCACCAGGGTATGAGTCATTTTATTGGCATCAACAAAGGGGACACCCAAACGCTGAGCCACAAGGCGCGGACTATCGAGGTAAGCCCCATGTGTATCATATAAGGTATCTCCCTCCACTTGCCCCTCGAGAGCCGTTACTGATCCCGGTTCTTTTTGAT
The DNA here is from genome assembly GCA_017424485.1 of Bacteroidaceae bacterium. Lineage (GTDB taxonomy): Bacteria > Bacteroidota > Bacteroidia > Bacteroidales > Bacteroidaceae > UBA1189. The sequence goes on along the minus strand of JAFOYZ010000252.1, from coordinate 6,806 downwards.
AGGCAATGAAGTTGCGGCGCACGATAGCATTCATCAGAATGGGTGTAGCACCGCGTTCACGGGTTTCGTTGACAAAGCGCTCGAGATTGGCATCAAAGGTGGTGCCAGGATCAGTGTGCAGACTTTCACGAGGTTTTTCGTCGTTGTGTCCAAACTGTATCACCACGTAGTCACCGGGCTTGAGCCGACTGAGCACTTTGCCCCAACGCCCCTCGTCGATAAAGCTCTTCGAAGAACGTCCGTTGACCGCATGGTTATCTACAATGATATCGTCGGTAAAGAATCCGCCCAACATATGCCCCCATCCACGTTCGGGTTTGCCTCCCGTGATAGACTTATTGGCCATGGTAGAGTCTCCTATCATAAAGACAGTAGTCTTCTTCTCACCATCGGTAAAGGCGGTAAGTGCAATAAATAGTAGTAGCAAACAAAACAATCCTCTTCGCATATCAACTATATCATTTGGGACATGTACAAAATAAGCCTAATTAAACATCTCGTTGCAAACTTACACATTATTCTCGAAAAATCCAACAAAAATGAAGCAAGCATAAAGATTCTTTGGCAAATACAAAACTTTATCGTTATCTTTGTGAAGATTTTAAAAGAGTTATCCCATGAAAGGTATCATTCTTGCCGGAGGTACAGCCACACGATTGTATCCTCTATCCAAAGCGATCAGTAAGCAGATCATGCCCGTGTATGACAAGCCAATGATTTATTATCCTCTGTCTACACTCATGTTGGCTGGCATACGTGAAGTACTCATTATAAGCACCCCGAGAGACCTCCCTATGTTTCGCGAACTGCTGGGAACAGGTGAGCAGCTGGGCATGCACTTTGAATATAAGGTGCAAGAGGTAGCTAACGGACTGGCCCAAGCCTTTGTCTTGGGTGCCGACTTCCTCGCCGGAGAGCCCGGATGCCTCATATTGGGCGACAACATGTTTTACGGCCAAGGATTCAGCGCCATGCTCAAGCGTGCAGCAGCCACCAAGGAGGGTGCATGCATCTTCGGCTACTACGTTAAAGACCCCCGCGCCTATGGCGTGGCTGAGTTTGACGAAACCGGCAAGGTAATCTCGCTGGAGGAAAAGCCAGCCAACCCCAAGAGCAACTATGCCGTACCGGGACTCTATTTCTACGACCACACTGTCACAGAAAAAGCACTCGCGCTGAAGCCCTCAGCACGCGGTGAATATGAGATCACCGACCTCAACCGCCTATATCTTGAGGAGGGCACCTTACGTATGGAACTTTTTGGACGTGGTTTTGCCTGGCTTGATACCGGCAACTGCGACAGCTTGCTCGAGGCCTCAAACTTCGTAGCCACCATACAAAACCGTCAGGGATTCTATGTAAGCTGCATCGAAGAGATTGCATGGCGCAATGGATGGATAGACAATGCTCAGTTGGAGCACCTAGGCAAGCTACAAGAGAAGACTGCCTACGGCCAATACCTTATCGAGTTAGCAACCATGTAATTGCGTAGTGGTAATTCTCCTATTTCAGTTCTTATTTTTCAAATTTCAATTCTTTAATTAATGAAAACCTACTTAGTTACCGGCGCCGCAGGATTTATTGGTGCCAACTACATCAAATATTTGTTGAAGAACTACGAAGATGTAAAGATTGTCGTACTCGACCTGCTCACCTATGCAGGCAACCTGGGCACCATCGCCAAGGACATCGACAACGACCGTTGCATCTTCCATCGTGGCGACATTGGCGACCGTGCCCTCGTAGACAGCCTCTTTGCTGAATACAAGTTTGACGTTGTAATCAACTTCGCAGCTGAGAGCCACGTAGACCGCAGCATCGAGAACCCGCAGCTCTTCCTCGAGACCAACATCTTGGGCACACAAAACATGCTCGATGCCGCACGTAAGGCATGGGTAACAGGCCGAGACGAGCAGGGCTACCCCACCTGGCGCGATGGTGTACGCTACCATCAGGTATCAACCGACGAGGTATATGGCAGTTTGGGTGCCGAGGGCTATTTCACCGAGGACACACCACTCTGTCCCCACAGCCCCTATAGTGCATCAAAAACCAGTGCCGACCTCTTCGTGATGGCCTACCACGACACGTTCCACATGCCCGTGACCATCACCCGCTGCTCCAACAACTATGGTCCCTACCATTTCCCCGAGAAACTCATCCCACTCATCATCAAGAACATCCTCGAAGGCAAGAAGTTGCCCGTATATGGCGATGGCTCCAATGTGCGCGACTGGCTTTACGTAGAGGACCACTGCAAAGCCATCGAAATGGTGGTACGCAAAGGTCGTGTGGGACAGGTCTACAACGTAGGCGGACACAACGAGAAGACCAATATCGATATTGTGCGCCTCACCATCGCCACCATACACCGCCTCATGACCGAGCAACCCGAATACCGCAAGGTATTGAAGAAGGTAGTAATGGGCGAAGACGGACTGCCCACGATTGATTGGATCAACGATGAGCTCATCACCTTTGTCAAAGACCGCCTTGGCCACGACCAGCGCTATGCCATCGACCCCACCAAGATTAAGGAGGAGTTAGGCTGGTATCCAGAGACCTGCTTTGAGGTAGGCATCGTGAAGACCATCGAGTGGTATCTCAACAATCAGGCATGGGTCGAGGAGGTTACCAGCGGTGACTACCAACACTACTACGAGCGCATGTATGCCGGCAGATGACAAGTCATCAGAGGACATCACACATTGCCTCATAGCGCAGGTCACCACATGAACACGACACCAAGATATTGGTTTGCCATACGCGTACGTCTCTTCCACGAACTAAAGATGCGCGAGAAGTTACAGAAGATGGGTATCGAATGTTTCGTACCCACCATCAGCGAACTACGTATATGGCACGACCGCCGTGTCATCAAGGAACGTGTCCTCACCCCACAGATGATCTTCATACATGCCACAGAACCCGAACGCCTCGAGACACTTAGCTTCGGCTCTGCCCTATACACCATATGCGTACCTGGCAAATCTATACCAGCCCGCATCCCCGACAGTCAGATGGAAGCTTTCATCTTCTTTGTCACCCATGCCAACGAACAGCAGATAGCCTTTACTCAAGAGCCGTTAAAGGAGGGCGATCATGTACGCATCACAGCAGGCACATTGACCGGACTTGAGGGCATCATCGTGTATAGTAAAAACAAGCGGTACTTTGCTATCAAGGTCGATCTACTAGGCTGCGCCATCATGGAGATTGAAGACTCAATGATAAAAAAGATAGCCTAGTAGCCTATCCCGACTAGCGCATATAACAAACAAAGGTAGCGAGTGATCGCTACCTTTGCTATTATCTACAACTGACATATCATCATTTAATTCTCCTATCAGAGTTATTGTGCCCCTGCTGGATGCCTCTGAGCAGTTCGCGCTGGAATCTATCCTCGGCCATCTGCACACGCATGAGTTTCTTGGCAGAGAGTATCTTTCTGAACTTCTCCAGATACTCCTTCTCAAGCGTAGCACACTCAATCTTCACATCGGCCAGAGCCACGATTATCATGTCGCACTCCTGCTCCGTACGTTCGCTCGATTTCTCTGCACGTGCCTGCTTCCATACGCGGCGGTTAGCTTCTAGCTTTTTGCCCTGCAGCTCGAAATAGAGGGGGAAGAAAGCTTCGCTCTCCTCTTCGGTGAGTCCGGCATGCTGGATGATAAATTCCTTCTGCTTATTCTGAAAGTCTTGTGGCGTCATGCGCTGACGCCCCTGTCCGTTCTGCTCATGAGCAGACACTGCAAGACAAATCACACTAAGGAATAGTAAGATGTAACGTTTCATAAGATTATTCATTTTCGTTGGTCAAATAGGAATATAGGGCATACTCATTGTAGAGCGAGGTTGACATAAAGTGGTCTGCCTCTTCGGTATACAAATCTTCAGCCACATTCTCTGCAGGGAAACGGGCCTCCTGCACATACATCAGTCCTTGTACGACAAAGATGGTACTCACAAATAGGGCTGCCATGTAAAGCCAAGGCTTTACACGTGTCATGAGGCTAACAGGAGCAGCTGGAGCAGCATACATTGCCTCGGGCTCGGGCAAGCTATCCATTATCCGCGCGTGAAACTGTTCGAAGTATCCCTCTGGAACCTCGAAGGGAGTTTTCTTCCCGCATCGTGCCATCAAGTCTTTTTCGTCCTTCATATTCTTCACTATGAGCAAGTTGTATCTTTAAGACTATATCTCAAATAAAAGGTTTAAATATCGTCGTCAAAATATGAGCTAATCTTTTTCACCGCCAAATGGTAGGAAGCCTTCAGAGCGCCCACGCTTGTTCCCAGAATGGCCGACATATCTTCGTAGCGCATATCTTCGTAGTATTTCATATTGAAGACCATGCGTTGCTTGGGTGGCAGTGTCTGTATCGCAGCCTGTAGGCGTGCTTGCAGTTCATCGCCGTCAAACCATTCGTCTGACTCAATAGCCACACTAGAAGCTTCAATGTCATCAGCAGAGAACATTGCAGGTTTATTCAAGAAAGTAATCGCTTCGTTCGTAGCAATACGATAGAGCCACGTGAGCACCTTAGCATTACCGAGGAAGCCATCTATGCCTGTCCACGCCTTCATGAAGGTATTCTGCAGCAAGTCATCGGCATCATCGTGCGATAGCACCATGCGCCTGATATGCCAATAGAGCGACTCGCTGTAGGCTTTCACCACCTCCGAGAAGGTGGCTTGCCGCGTTTTGGGGTCGCGCAGTTGCTGTAAGAGTATGTCTTCGTCTGTAGGGAGCGACACTATTTCCTTTTGTTTGGTTATTTATTGCAAAAATAAGGCAATCTTTTGTATGTTGCAAATTTGACAGCCATTAAAGGCTAAAACATTTGCCTTCTTCAGCCAATACAGTGTTTTCAAACACCTCTCGAGCTTCATTGAGCAGTACTCTCTCGTCGGTATATCGTGCCGAGTAGTGTCCTATCAGCAACTGCTTGGCGCCACTCAGTCTTGCCATTTCGGCAGCCTGCCGTGCCGTGCTGTGGTGCGTCTGCTTGGCACGCGCCAGATGGTCTTCTGCAAAGGTTGCCTCATGAAAGAGGAGATCGGCATTGCGCATATACTGCACGTTGTTGGGGTTATACTGTGTATCACTGCAGTAGACATATTTTCGAGGTGCGTCAGCAGGTATGGTCAGTCGGCTGTTAGGTATCACCTTCCCCTCCTCGGTGATGTAGTCCTCGCCATTTTTTATTCGGTTGATCTGACTGAAAGGTATCTGATAGAAGTCTATCATTTCGCGACGTATATGAGCCGCAGTAGGTTTTTCCTGAAACACAAATCCACAGCATGGGATGCGATGGCTGAGCGGGAAGGCCTGCACGCTCACCGACCGGTCTTCATAGATGACCTCTGTGCATCCATGCGGGAAGGGATGAAACTCCACTTCATAGGGTATCCCTTCGCAGAAGAATTCGAGATGAGGTCTCATCAACGTCTCCAGCTCGGGGAAGGCGTGTATATGTAGCTTGGCCGTACGTCCTAGGAGTCCGAACGTAGAGATAAGCCCCAACAGACCGAAGCAGTGATCTCCATGCAGATGCGATATGAAGATATGGTTGAGCCTCGAGAAGCTGAGTCCCACACGCCTATACTGCATCTGTGTACCTTCTCCGCAGTCTATCATATAGAGTTTATCGCGCAGGTCTATCACCTGTGCCGTAGCGTTGTGTCGTGTGGTAGGCAGCGCCGAGCCGCAGCCGAGGATGTGGACTTCAAATTTTTCCATGATAGGTTGTGTTATTTATTAAAGGTAAAGGCCGACACGAGGCCGGCCTTTACGGTGAAGTTATAGAAGTGTGTCTGTATTACTTCTTGCCTTCGAGCTGCTCCTTAAGTGCAGCAAGTGCGTCGATATCACCGAGTGTGGTAGCGGCAGCCTTGTTCTCGATTACGGGAGCTGCATCTTCCTTCTTGGTGCTCTTCTTAGCAGCTGCAGCAGCCTTCTTCTCAGCGCGCTCAGCAGCCTTAGCTACATCTTCGAAAATGCGGCTGTGAGAGAGGATGATACGCTTAGCGTCCTTGTTGAACTCGATCACCTTGAACTCGAGCTTCTCATCAGCCTGAGCCTGTGAGCCATCCTCCTTAACGAGGTGCTTGGGAGTAGCGAAACCTTCCACACCATAGGGGAGTGATACTACAGCGCCCTTGTCGAGCATTTCGATGATGGTACCCTCGTGGATTGAGTCAACCTTGAAGATTGTCTCGAATACATCCCAAGGATTCTCCTCGAGCTGCTTGTGGCCGAGGCTCAAGCGACGGTTGTCAGTGTCAATCTCGAGAACCTGAACATCGAGCTGTGCGCCAATCTGAGTGAACTCAGAGGGGTGCTTGATCTTCTTTGTCCAAGAGAGGTCGCTCACGTGGATAAGGCCATCTACGCCCTCCTCGATCTCAACGAAGATACCGAAGTTGGTGAAGTTGCGAACCTTTGCAGTGTGCTTAGAACCTACAGGATACTTAGCATCGATGCCCTCCCAAGGATCAGCCTTGAGCTGCTTGATACCGAGTGACATCTTACGCTCGTCGCGGTCGAGAGTCAATACTACAGCCTCTACCTCATCGCCTACAGCCATGAAGTCCTGAGCTGAGCGGAGGTGCTGGCTCCAAGACATCTCTGATACGTGGATAAGACCCTCTACGCCAGGAGCAATTTCGATGAATGCACCATAGTCAGCCATAACCACTACCTTACCCTTAACCTTGTCGCCTACAGCGAGGTTAGCATCGAGAGCATCCCAAGGATGAGCAGTGAGCTGCTTCAAGCCGAGAGCGATACGCTTCTTCTC
>JAFOYZ010000251.1 GCA_017424485.1 Bacteroidaceae bacterium | reverse complement strand
CTTCTAGATACACGATGCGAGGATTTAAAATCACCAAATCCTTAAAATAAATAGGTAAATACTTTTCTGTTAGAGAAAAATGTTGTACCTTTGCCGTCCGAAAACCATTACACATTATTGTTACCAGCAATAAACAAAGTAATAACTTATAAAACGAAATAAAACAATGAAAAAAGGTATTCATCCTGAGAACTATCGTCCTGTAGTATTCAAAGACATGTCAAACGGCGACTGCTTCTTGTCACGTTCTACATGCGCTACCAAGGAAACCATCGAATTTGAGGGCGAGACTTATCCCCTGATCAAGCTCGAAATCTCAAACACTTCTCACCCCTTCTACACCGGTAAGTCTAAGTTGGTTGACACCGCTGGTCGCGTAGATAAGTTCATGAGCCGTTACGCTAGAACTCAGAAGAAGTAAGGATAACACCTATCCACATAGAGGTGTACTAGAGGAAAAGACCCTCAAGTACACCTTTTTTGTTTCTACACTCCGAAAGGCCCACACACAATGAAGCTACTCACGCGCGCACGAACATTATATATATATATACTGGCACTGATGCTTTGTATCGGATGCGAGCAGCCCGTACTGCACCAAGAGTTCGACTGGGCCACAGCACCCAACGCCAACCGCAACCCCTACGGTCAGGCCCGAAGGCTTGAGATGCCACGGCTCGACGCAGCGAACCTCTACAACTGCTACACTACCAAGATACAGGGACAGGAGGTAGTGACCTTCAGCATCGAATACGACACTCAGAAGCGACATGCCAAATGGGTGGCCTTCACCTTTGACAACCAAACAGCACAGACACACTGGAACCGCAACAACTGGGAATGGACCGAATGGGAAGGCGACCCCTTCCAGCCCGACCCCCTACTGCCCCACGACGTACGCATAGGCGACGAAGAGCACCGGAGAGACCGCTACGACAGAGGACACCTATGCGCCTCGGCCGACAGGCTGTACTCGAAGGACTCAAACGAACAGACCTTCTACTACTCAAACATAAGTCCACAGCTAAACGGATTCAACGCAGGCATCTGGCTCGACCTCGAAAATAAGGTACAGCAATGGGGCAGCAACTCAAACATGCGCGACACGCTATACGTAGTGAAAGGAGGAACCATACGCGACGGAGAGTACTACGACTCGCGCGGACAACACGGCAGCATCGTCAAAGACATCCGCACAATGAACGGCATCGTAGTGCCAGCCCACTTCTTTATGGCACTCGTATGCCGCAAGAGCGACAGCTTCTATGGGATAGCCTTCTACTTCGACCACAAGGAACGCCACACAGGTAGCCTCAGCGACTATGCCATCACCATCGACGAACTGGAGGAACTGACGGGTATAGACTACTACTGTAACTTCCCCGACAAGGTAGAGGAGGCTATAGAATCAAAATGCAACCCCACACTATGGGGACTGCAATAATCATTTACGTACGAAACATCCGTCTGTCCAGGAGTAGACAAGCGAATCGGTCACGAGGTAAGGCGCCACAGTACTACGATCGTCGCGGCTGAGAAAATCCGGCGTACCCAACCGACAGGTGAGCATGGGCGCGTCAATAGCCAGGTGGTATGTCTTGAAGAAGACATCCATCTTATTCCACGCAGCATTGGCCGAATCAGTACGCTCGGCCGTACGGAAGTCGCCCATCTGCGGAGCCACAAAGTGGCGCTCCACAGCAACAGGCCGCCAAGCCTCATCGAAGAAGGCCACCCTACTATCAGGCACCGCAGCCTTTACCGTCGTCACCATGCAGAGCACATCGGTGCTATCGTTGACGGGCAACAACTTCATCGCCACATCACATGAGCGGGTATAATTGATGAGAAGATAATCGGCCGTAAGGGTATCAAGATGCGACTTGCCATCCATACGATTGGTAACCACAGCATCCATGTGGTAATCAAAGAAGTCAATAAAATCAAGTCTGTTGGTCTTGGTCAGCAGTGGGAGCACCGAGTCGGGCATAGCCACCAACCACTGCCGCATGGGGGTACGGGCCTGACATACACACACCATGCAGACAAGGAGAAAGAGAAGACTTCTAATGCGACGTGTCATAAATATCGATTATTGGATAGGGATACAAAGTTAATAAAAAGAAGAATACCACGCCTCACACCATCATATATTTTTGCACGCACCCATCAGCGCGAGCCCAAATAGAGGAACAGCATACCAATAAGTACGAGCAAGAGATCGAGTGCCTTGCTGCGCAGGTTCTTCTCACGGAAGAGCAGTGCACCGCAAAGGAACGATACGACCACACTGCCGCGACGTACCATGGAGACAACAGAAATGAGCGAGTCATCCTGCGACAGAGCGGTGAAGTAGGCAAAGTCAGCCACAGAGAGAAACACCGAGATGAGTGGTATGGCCCACGACCAGCGGAAAGGTGTGCTCTGCCTGCGCTTAGGATACCACAGCACCAGCAACACCACGCCCATAATAAAGAACTGATATATGGTAAACCACGACTGCACCACCATGCTATCGAACCGCTGCATGAGGTACTTGTCATACAAGGCACTCACGGCCCCCAACAGCGAGGAGAGTACCACGAAGTAGATCCAGCGATTGTGACGGAAGTCGATACCTTCTTTCTTGCCACTGCGACTCAGCAGCAAAAACGACACCATAGCCAACATCACACCAACCCATTGGTATCCATTGAGACGCTCACCAAAGATGAGCAGTGCACCCAGCAACACCATCACAGGACGCGTGGCATTGATAGGTCCCACAATGGTGATGGGCAGATGTTTCATGCCAAAGTAACCGAAGAGCCATGAGCCCAATACGATAAACGACTTGATGATGATATACTTATGCACATCCCAACCACAGGCGGGCACGTGTACCAAGGTATCATCAAAAATAGTCGTCGTAGCCGATAGTACAATAAACGGCAAGAAGATGAGCGACGAGAACAGCGTGTTGAGGAAGAGCACGGGAATCACCGCATTACCCTTCAAGGCCTGCTTCTTACTTACATCATAGAGGCCGAGCAACGCGGCCGAAAGAAATGCTAATGCTAACCACATATTTTGAGTGTAGAGTGTAGTGTGTAGTATCCATTATCCATTATCCATCATCCATCAATAAGTAACATCTACCAGGAACAGTGCATGGGCTGGCACAGAGGTGCCTGCACTGCAGCGATCTTTCTTCTCTATCACTTGGCAAAACTCCTCTACGGTCATTTTTCCCCGTCCCACCTCGAGCAGCGTGCCTACGACAGCACGTACCATATTGCGCAGGAAGCGGTCGGCCTGAATCACAAAACGCCATTCATGCTCCCCTACCTGCTCCCACTGGGCCTGCATGATGCGACAGTTGTTGGTAACCACATCGGTATGTAGTTTACTGAAGCTGGTGAAGTCAATATAATCGAAGAGGCGACGGGCAGCCTCGTTCATGCGTTCAAAGTCTGGCACACGAAACAAGCGCATAGCACGATGACGATTGAAGGGATCCTTGGCCGTAGACACATAGTAATGATAGGTACGCGAAGTGGCGCTAAAGCGTGCATGCGCATCGGCATCAACAGGCTGCACCCCTTGCACTGCTATATCTGGCGGGAGTATACGATTGAGTTTATCAGCAAGGCGAAGACAGTCGACCTCCTGTTCGGTATCAAAGTGGGCAATCATCTTCAGAGCATGCACACCGGCATCAGTGCGCCCTGCACCAGTCACAGACATATCCTCACGCAAGAGCGTGGTAAGAGCCTCCTCGAGGCATTGCTGCACAGAGATACCATTGGGTTGTATCTGCCAACCATGATAGTTGGTCCCATCGTATGAAAGGGTAATAAAATAACGCATAAGAGCTGAGGGGAGACCCACCCTAACCCTCCCTTTAGGGAGGGAATTAGAGGATCGAAGGAGTTATAATTACTTGTTAGTCATAAGAGTCGGTTACTGTCGCGGCTTTGAGTCACCCTCCCTATAAGGAGGAAAGGGGTGGGTCTCATTCATCATGTGCACCGCCACCAAGGCTGCTGTCTCGGTACGCAAGCGCGACTTGCCCAAACTGATGGGGCGGAATCCCTTGTCGATAGCCGCCTGCACCTCTTCGGGGCTGAAGTCACCCTCCGGGCCTATGAGCACAAGGGCATCTTCGTCAGGAGTCAGGGCTTGCATGAGGGGTTCCTTATCGCCTTCGTAACAGTGGGCGATGAACTTCTGTCCAGTGAAGGGCTGGGCTATGAACTTCATGAATGGTGTCATCGGGTTCAACACGGGCAGTGAGGGTTTGAGCGACTGTTTCATGGCCGAGACGAGAATCTTCTCTACCCGCTCGGTCTTCACCACCTTGCGTTCTGAGAAACGGCAGTCGAGGAAGGTTATCTCATCCACACCTATCTCGGTAGCCTTCTCGGCAAACCACTCGATGCGGTCCATATTCTTGGTAGGTGCCAACGCCAAATGCAGATGGCCCATCCACAAAGGAGCGGGTGTGGTAGTCTCTACGATACGCACATAGCAACGTTTGCCACTGATGATATCAATCTCGGCACGATAGAACGAACCCTTGCCATCGGTGAGCATCACCTCGGCTCCTTCGGTGAGGCGAAGCACACGAAGAGCATGCGCTGCCTCATCCTGAGGCAACTCAAGTGTAGTAGCGATATCGGGGGTGTAGAACAAAAACACGTTTTGGAATTATGAATTATGAGTTATGAATTATGAGTTGTCAATTGTGAATTGTGAATTGTGAATTGGAGTTCCGCGATGTCGTGCAAGAATTCATAATTCATAATTCAGAATTATCACCCTCTCTCTCCCGTATCACATCGCGCAAGTGGGCAGCCAGCTCGTAATCTTCACGTTCGATGGCTGTCTTGAGCACTCCACGCAGCACCTCGGTATTCATCACCGTGATAGGCATCGAGTAAGCGCCCCCACCTTCGTCGCGCATGCACTGGGAATTGAGCAGTTCCTCATCGATATAGATAGGACGACCCTGATGCAAAGCGATGGCAATGGCATCTGAGGTACGGGCATCTACGTTCACCGTCTGTCCATACTGTTCGCATACAAGGTAGGAGTAGAACACGCCACTATGTACCTTATATATATAGACCTCCTGAATGCGGATGGCAAAGGCATCGGCCATGCCAGCAACTAGATCGTGCAGCATAGGACGTTCGGTAGACACATCGCGGAGGAACATAGCGATGGCCTGCGCCTCGAGCAGTCCCACCAAGATGGGCAGACTGCGGGTACCCTCACGCTCGCGCAGCAGGGCGATGTAGAACTTATCGTTCGCCGCCTTCTGCAATAGGTCCTGTACTTTGAGTTCAACTTTCATTTAGTTCTCCTTCACATGCTTATAACGGAAGATAAGCGCAAATAGTATAGCAACCACAAGAGCATAGCCCGCAAAGATATACCATACGGTCTCCCATCCAGCCATCTGCGCCATTGGGGTGTCTTTTGAATATACCACCGCATTAACAATAGCCTGCGCACTCAGCGTACCCACCGTAGCACCAAATCCATTGGTCATCATGATGAAAAGGCCTTGAGCACTGGAACGTATACTCATATCAGTCTCCTTATTCACAAAGAGCGATCCTGAGATATTGAAGAAGTCGAACGCTACACCATACACAATCATGGACAGCACGAAGAGCCACACTCCACTACCAGGATTACCTACGGCAAAGAAACCAAAGCGTAGCACCCAAGCCAACATAGCAATAATCATTACATTCTTGATGCCGAAACGCTTCAGACAGAAGGGAATGAGCAGGATACACAAGGTCTCGGAAATCTGCGATAGCGATATCAGAATATTGGCGTGAGCCACAGCAAACGACTCGGCATACTCAGCGATACCGGCAAAGCTCGAGATGAAGGGGTTGGCATAGCCATTGGTGATCTGTAGCGACACACCCAGCAACATGGAAAAGACAAAGAAGATAGCCATCTTCTTCTCCTTGAACAGAGCAAAGGCACGCAGGCCAAGAGCGTCGACCATCGACTCTGAATTCTTACCCTTATTTACAGCACATGGTGGCAGGGTAAAGGCATAGGCACCGAGCACTACACTCCAAAGCGCGCTAACGAAGAACTGCTCATAGCCATGCTGGAAGCCCATGAGATCGACAATCCACATCGATACGATGAAGCCTATGGTACCAAACACGCGGATGGGCGGAAAGGCCTTCACGGCATCAAGTCCAGCCTGATCGAGCGCAGAGTAGGATACAGAATTGGACAGACCCAAAGTCGGCATGAAGAATGCAACGCTGAGTGCATAGAAGGGGAAAATTTGAGCAAACGACACGCTATCACCATGTGTCATACCCATATATCCGGCCATGGCCATAAAGGCACCTGCCAGCAGATGACTGATGCCAAGCATCTTTTGTGCTGGCACGAAGCGGTCGGCCACGATACCTATAAGCGCTGGCATGAAGAGCGACACAAAGCCCTGCACGGAGTAGAACCAACCGATATTCTCTGCGAGGCCCACCTTGGCCAGATAGCCACCCATAGAAGTGAGGTAAGCACCCCACACGGCGAACTCCAGGAAGTTCATCACAATCAATCTAACTTTCGTATTCATATCTATAGAGTTTATTTTTCGTAGTGCAAAAATACTGCTATTTTTCTAAAATCACGCGCTATAGAGCTGCATTTTATAAACACATAGCACGAAAAAAGGATGCACACCCAGCAGGCAATAGGCACATCAAAGCGAACAGTCGAGAGGAGATGATAAAAATTCGTCCGCCAACATACGTTTTGCCAAGATTCGCCGTTTATATATAATATGAAAAAGGTAGCCCTGCTTATCCTATCCCTAATTGTCACGTTTGGTTTGCTCCATGCACAGGAGAGCACACCATCAGAAGGTGTTACCCTCAAGGGACGCATCACCGACGAAACAGGCAGTCCGGTAGAGATTGCCAACATATGGATAGCCCGCCAAATGAAGGGTACTACCACCAACCTCAAAGGGGAGTACTCCATATCCCTAGCCTCGGCCGATACGGTAGAAATCACCTACTCGATGATAGGACATCAGACTCGCCGCCGCATCCTCTTCAAGCCCACAGGCACAATCACCATGGACGTGATGCTACCTCACACAAACACCGCCCTGCAGGGAGTCACCATACGCGAGACACGCCGGCAGACGGGCACCATGCAGCGCCTGTCGCAGAAGCAGGCCCGACTGATGCCCGATGCTTCGGGAGGATCCATAGAATCGTTCATCGCCACACAGGCTGGTGTGAGCAGCACCAATGAGCTATCATCGACATACAATGTACGTGGAGGAAACTACGACGAGAATTCAGTATATGTCAATGGCATAGAGGTATATCGCCCGCTACTCATCAGGGCCGGACAGCAAGAGGGACTAAGTTTCGTCAATCCCGACATGGTAGAGAATATCGGATTCTCATCGGGCGGTTTTGAAGCACGATACGGCGATAAGATGAGCAGCGTGCTCGATATCACCTACCGCAGACCAGCCAAGCTCGAGAGCAGCCTCTCGGCCAGTCTGCTCGGCGCCAATGCATATGTCGGTATAGGCAAGGAGGACAAATGGAGCATGACACACAGCCTGCGCTACAAGACTAGCCAGTACCTCCTCGGCACGCTCGACACACAAGGCGAATATGACCCTTCGTTCGTAGACTATCAGACCTACCTCACCTATAAACTTTCCGAGCAGTGGGAAGCAGGATTCATAGGCAACATATCACAGAACAGGTACCGGTTTACCCCATCAGACCGCAACACCTCGTTTGGCACCCTGGAGGATGTAAAGGAGTTTAAGGTTTATTTCAGCGGACGCGAAGAAGACATGTTCCGCACATGGTTCGGAGCATTCAACCTGACCCACACACCCAGCACCAACCATAAGCTCACGCTCAACATCGCCGCCTACCGTACCGATGAGGAGGAGACCTTCGATATCGTCAGCCAATACTGGCTCAACGACGTAGACGAAGAGAAGAACATGGGCGTAGGCACCTATATGGAACATGCACGCAACTACCTGACGGCATCAGTTGTATCGGGCGGACTGAGTGGGAAGCACACCCTCGGACAGCACGAGCTGCATTGGGGTACCGAATACAAGCTAGAGCAAATAGCTGACGACATCAACGAATGGGAGATGCGTGACTCAGCAGGATACTCACTACCGCATACGGGAGAGCGCATAGAGCTTATCTACAACCTACGTTCACAAAACGAGGTGCGCAACCACCGCTTCTCAGCCTTCGCCCAAGACACATGGCGCAAGCATACCGATGTGGGACTCTTCGTCATCAACGGAGGCATGCGCTTCTCCTACTGGTCGTGGAACAGGGAGCCCCTCTTCTCCCCTCGCCTGTCAGTAGGCTTCATCCCCGAAGAGAATGACAGGTTCACCTTCCGTCTTGCCACAGGACTGTACTATCAAAGCCCCTTCTACAAGGAGTTTCGCGATACGGTGCAGGCAGGAGGTTCATCCTATGTCAGACTGAACAAGGACATCAAGTCGCAACGTTCTATACAGGTTGTAGGAGCCATGGACTATCAGTTTCGCGTATGGGATCGCCCCTTCAAGTTCACCGGCGAGGTGTACTACAAGGCATTATCCAACCTGATCCCCTATAACGTGAACAACGTGCGCCTCACCTACTACGGCGAAAACTGCGCATCGGGATACGCTGCAGGACTCGACATGAAGCTCTTCGGAGAGTTTGTGCCTGGCACCGACTCGTGGCTCACAGCATCAATCATGCGTACCGAAGAGAAGATAGACGGCAAGTGGTATCCACGCCCTACCGACCAGCGGTTTAACCTCTCATTCTGCCTTACCGACTACTTCCCGGGATCGGACCGATGGCAGATGAACCTCCGTGCCGTGTATGCCAACGGACTACCCTTCGGTCCACCCCATTCGGGACGCGAGAGACTCACATTCCGCGCACCTGCCTACCGCCGTGTAGACATAGGCATGAGCTACCGACTCGTCAGCAACGAAGAGTACGCCATCACCTATGGATGGCAGAGGCATTTCCGCAACATTTGGCTCGGACTAGACGCATTCAACCTGCTGGGTATCAAGAACGTAAACTCCTATTACTGGATCACCGACACCGAGAATCACCGCTACGCGGTACCCAACTACCTCACAGGGCTACGCCTCAACGCACGCGTGCTCATCGAATTTTAACACCGTATATATTTAATATTGTTTACTATGAGACTAGATGGAAGGAGAACAAGCAGCAATGTAGATGACCGTCGCCGCATGGGCGGAGGTAAGAAAGCAGGCTTAGGATTAGGAGGCCTGGTCATTGCAGCGCTAATCACATGGATATTGGGAGGTAACCCGCTCAGCGTACTGCAATATGCCGATTTAGGGAGCATACTCACAGAACAAGGAGGTAATTATGAACCCACAGCCGAAGAGGAGGCCTTAGCCAGATTCTCTAGCCAGATATTGGCTGGTACGGAAGACGTATGGGCCAAAGAGTTTCAGAAGATAGGGCGCACCTATGAGCCGCCACGCCTGGTACTCTTCACGGGCAGCGTACAATCGGGCTGCGGTGGAGCTACATCTTCGTCGGGTCCTTTCTACTGCTCGGCCGACCAAACGGTGTACATTGACCTGTCCTTCTTCACTCAAATGAAAAGACAGCTAGGTGCCGATGGCGACTTTGCCTATGCCTATGTCATAGCCCACGAGGTAGGCCATCATGTGCAATACCTGCTAGGGATCCTCGATGATGCCCACAGAGAGATGAGCCGCGCCAGTGAGAAAGAGAGCAACCGCATCAGCGTGAGACTAGAGCTGCAAGCTGACTTCCTAGCCGGCCTTTGGGCACATCACGACAATAAGATGTTTGGCTCTCTTGAGGATGGCGACATCGAGGAAGGTATCAACGTGGCATCAAAGATTGGCGATGACTACCTACAGAAAAAGGCACAAGGATACACCGTACCTGATGCGTTTAACCATGGCACATCAGCTCAGCGGGTACGATGGCTGAAGAAAGGCCTCGCCAGTGGACGCCTCAACGATGGCGACACCTTCAGTCTAAGCTACAACGAACTATAGCACCACCCTACGATGAATCTGATAACGCTCTTCCGCAAGATAAGTCCGTACGTCAAGCCCTATCGCTGGTTGGTGGTACTTACACTCATACTGACAATCATCGGTTCGTTCATCGCGCAGATCAATGCCGTAGTGCTCGACCGCACCGTGGATACCATCAATGCCCTCATCACGAGCCATACCCTCGTGTGGAGCAAGGCTGCACACATACTTACCGTCATCAGCATCGTACTGCTGGGCAAGGAGATATTCTCGGCAGGCATCACTTATGCACAGCACTACTTCGGAGAGAAGATGCGCATCAATGTATCCAAAGATCTGTCGCAGGCTGTCATCGATCACATGCTGCGCTACCGGATGGCATTCTTCTCACGGCCCAACAATGAGACGGGCAAACTGCAGACCCGTATTGACCAAGGTGTAAGCAGCCTCTCCTCTACCGTGCAGAACTTCTTCATCGACCTGCTGCCCCTCTTCATGAGTGCCGCACTGGCACTGATACTCATG
The DNA here is from genome assembly GCA_017424485.1 of Bacteroidaceae bacterium. Taxonomy (GTDB): domain Bacteria; phylum Bacteroidota; class Bacteroidia; order Bacteroidales; family Bacteroidaceae; genus UBA1189. The sequence goes on along the minus strand of JAFOYZ010000251.1, from coordinate 2,899 downwards.
TTTGCCGCCAACATATATGTCGGTTTCACGGCACTGGGCATAGTACCTATATATATATGGATCACCATACGCCAGGCTCATCGCCTGCAAGGCTGGAGACGCAACATGCGCTCATACCGCGAGCAGAAGAGCCACGGAGTGATGAATATCATCGAGAGCATCAACGTCATCAAGTCGTTCAACCGCGAAGAGATAGAGAGCGACAAGCAGTGGCAGCTGCAGACCCAGTTTACCGATAATCAGATGCGGGTGCGCAAGACCTCATTCTACTTTGACGGACTGAAGAGTTTTGTCCGACAGACGGGTACCGTACTCATCATCATCCTCACAGCATACCTGGTGCTTATTGACTATCCAGGCATGTCGATAGGTAAGATCATGTACCACGTGATGCTCTTCTCCAACGTAACGGCACCCATCACCCAGCTGCAACGCATCTTCGACCAGATGAATGATGCACTCATCTATGCCGAGGGATTCTTCGATATCCTGGAAGCGGATGACGAATGCGAACCTACCGGTCACTACCGCCCCCAGCAGGTTAAGGGCAATTTCGAACTTACGGGCGTGGACTTCACCTACCCCAACGGTACAAAGGCGCTGCACCATATCGACATGACGATCGACAGCGGTAAGATCACAGCGCTTGTAGGTCTTTCAGGCGCGGGCAAGTCCACTATTCTCAACCTGCTGGTAAAGTTCTATAACCCCGACTGCGGCAGCATCAAACTCGACGGTGTAGACCTGCGCGACTACGACACCCAGTTCTTGCGCGACAACATAGGCATGGTGTTGCAGAAAAACCATATCTTCGACGGCTCCATCGAGGAGAACATACGCTATGGCAAGCCTGGTGCCACCCGCGAGCAAGTAGAGGATGCAGCACGCAAGGCATACATCTACGACCAAATAATAAAACTACCCGACGGATTTGACTCCAAGGCACAGCTCCTCTCAGGCGGACAGCAACAAAGAATCGCCATTGCCCGCATGTTTCTGAAGAATCCGCCCATCATCTTCCTCGACGAACCTACCGCCTCACTTGACGCCATCGCCACCGAGCAGATCAAGGCCAGCATCGATGCCATCAAGCGCAACCGTACGGTCATCATCATCTCACACAGCATATCGCAGATCATCGACAGCGACATCATCTATGCCATGAAGGAGGGTCGTGTAGAACAATCGGGCGACCCCGACAACCTGTACCGCAAGGGAGGCGTATACAAAGACATCGTTGACGCCTCAGCACGAAGCCTCAACATTGACAAACTGGCCCAAACACTCGATACCGATGGCAATGGCGTGATGTTTGACTGACTGAACCACAATAAAATAGTATTGTAGGAGCAAAAAAACTTGTACGCTTAAAATAAATACTATACTTTTACAATAACAAACGCCCCAAAGGGATAGTTTGTCCATATTATATTGATATATATTGATTGCTATGAAAAAGAATTGGTCATTAATGGTGATTGCCACAGCCTTTGCATCACTAGGATTGCAGGCTCAGGACTTGCGCGAGCGCAACTACTACTTCGAGACACTAAACCCCGGTCACGAGCCCAAACCGCAGGTCGAGGGATATGCTACGGAGCGTATCGCCGAACCGCTGAGTAGAGGACTAGTAGCAGCACCCTCCCCCGAGGGCAACGGCATACACCTCAGCTGGAGACTCCTCGACACCGATCCCGGCGAAGTGAGCTTCCACGTATACCGTATGGCCAATGGCAAGCAACAACGACTGACCCGCAAAGCCATCAAAGAGGTGTGCGACTATACCGACCCTGCAGCACCCGACAAGCAGGCACACTATTGGGTCACCGCACACGACGCCAAGGGAAAGGTTATCGGCACATCAGAAAAAATTGCCGTAGACAGATCTATCCTCACCAACTACCGCACCGTCAAGCTGCGCGACCCCAAGATGCGCGTTGGCAAAGTGGCCGTGGCCGACCTCAATGGTGACGGCACATACGACTTTATCGTACGTACCCCCGACAGCAACGTCGATCCCGGCATGTCCGGCACACTCGACGGACGCACCTACCAGATAGAAGCCTACCTGAGCGACGGCACCTTCCTATGGTCTAAAGACCTGGGCCAAGGCATCGAGCCCGGCGTATGGTACTCCCCCTTCATCGCATACGACTTCAATGGTGACGGAAAGGCCGAAGTGGCACTCAAGACAGCCCCTGAGACCACCAAGCGCAACGACAAGGGACGCGTAGACAGTGGTGAAGAGTATCTCAGCGTATGGGACGGCATGACGGGCCGCGAGATAGCTCGCGTAGACTGGCCCGAGCGCAACGACCGCTACGGCAACCTCGTGCGCCAAAACCGCAATCAGATAGGCATGGCATACCTTGACGGCAAGACCCCCTACATCCTGGCATGCCGAGGCACATACAAGCTGATGGTGGTCGATGCCTGGGAACTGCGTGGCGACAAGCTGGTGCGCGCATGGCGCTGGGATGGCGATGAAGAGAACCCCATCATACGCAGCATGGGAGCCCATAGCCTCGTGAGCGGCGATGTCGACAACGACGGACGCGACGAGATACTGCTGGGCTCATGCATGATCGATGACAATGGCACGGCACTATGGTCGGCCGGACTGGGACACCCCGACAAGGCCTACCTTACCGACATAGACCCCAATCGTCCGGGAATGGAGGTTTACCTGTGCCTGGAGCCCTTCCATACGAACGGACGCGGTGTATGCATGGTCGATGCACGTACTGGCGAGCAAGTTTGGAACATCGGTCACGAGACCAAGCACGTGGGCAATGGCATGGTGGCCGACTTCGACCCCTCACACCCTGGACTCGACTGTTTCGCATCCGAAGACCACTACGGGACCTGAGAGGCATCAAAGCCCTCGGCCAGCGCGCCG
>JAFOYZ010000250.1 GCA_017424485.1 Bacteroidaceae bacterium | reverse complement strand
TCGGTATTGCACAGATTGGTAAGGCTTTCCGTAACGAGATTGTAGCACGTCAGTTCATCTTCCGTATGCGTGAGTTTGAGCAGATGGAGATGCAGTTCTTCGTACGCCCTGGCACAGAACTCGAGTGGTTTGCCAAGTGGAAGGAGACCCGCTTGAAGTGGCACAAGGCTCTCGGCTTCGGTGACGACCACTACCGCTACCACGACCACGACAAGCTGGCCCACTACGCCAATGCCGCAACAGACATCGAGTTCCTCATGCCCTTCGGCTTCAAGGAGGTAGAGGGTATCCATAGCCGCACCGACTTCGACCTGTCACAGCACGAGAAATATTCGGGCAAGAGCATCAAGTACTTCGATCCCGAGATTAACGAGAGCTATGTGCCCTATGTTATCGAGACCTCAATCGGTGTTGACCGTATGTTCCTCAGCGTACTCTGCGCTTCTTACGAAGAAGAGAAGCTCGAGAATGGTGAGACCCGCGTAGTACTGCGCCTCCCTGCAGCCCTCGCTCCCGTGAAGCTCGCCATCATGCCTTTGGTGAAGAAGGATGGTCTGCCCGAGAAGGCTCGCGAGATTCAAGATATGCTGAAGTTCCACTTCAACTGCCAGTACGACGAGAAGGACTCTATCGGTAAGCGCTATCGTCGTCAGGACGCTATCGGTACTCCCTATTGTATCACCATCGACCACGATACCCTCAAGGATAACTGCGTGACCTTGCGTAACCGCGACACCATGCAACAGGAGCGCGTGAGCATCGACAGCCTCGTAGGACTCTTGGCCGATAAGGTAAGCATCACAGGTGTACTCAAAACTTTGAAGTAAAGACCCACTCTAACTCCCCCTCTAGGGGGAGGATTATAAACTAATATGACTCATAAACTATTTCTAACTCTATCAAAGGTGATGGGTGCATTCATGTTCCCTCTCTTTTGTGTAGCGGGAAGCCTGCTCTTCACCTCGTGCGAAGAGACTGCTGAGGTAGACGAATATGCCAACTGGAAGGAGCGCAACATCGCTTTCATCGACTCCATAGCTGCGATGGCTGAGGCCGATGCCGATGGCGAATGGATGCGTATACTCTCGTTCAAACTCAATAACACGGATGTCAATGGTAACCCTGCTGATTTCGATAACGAAGACTATATCTATTGTCAAATTATTGAAAAAGGTATGGGTGCTGTGAGTCCTAAGTTTACAGATACCGTCCAGGTCAACTATCGCGGACGCCTTATACCCACACTGAGTTTTCCTGAAGGGAAGGTTTTTGACCAATCGTACAAAGGTGCCATTAATCCGGCAACGGCAGTGCCTGCTAAGTTTAGTGTAGGAGGCGTAATTGTCGGTTGGAGTACTGCTCTACAACATATGGTCAAGGGGGATATTTGGCGAGTCTATATTCCTGCCGATTTAGCCTATGGTAGCAGTAAGCAGACGGATATTCCAGCCAATTCGGCACTTATCTTTGATATGAATTTGGTGGGCTTTTATCCAATAGGTACGCCAGTGCCTGATTTGTAGAATTTATTATAAGGGTGCGTTTGTACGCATCCTTATATTGTATTAACGTCTTAATATCTATGCACATGAAAAGAAAAACATTCGTTCTGCTCCTTGCCGTTGTTTGGGCAAGCGTAACGTGCAGTGTAAAAGCACAAAACCTTCAAGTCTATTATGATACGAGCCGTGGATGTGTGACGTCTACGCTTGAGATGTTTCGTCCCGACGCTTTCGGTAGCACGTTCTATTTTGTAGATATGGACTACAAATCTAGAGCTTTCGGTGCGTACACGGAGATTGCTCGTGAACTCTGTTTTTGGCAGGATACAGATTGGAGTTGGCTCTCTATACATCTCGAGTTTGATGGAGGCCTTGCTGGTGCCTACTCTTTTAATAATCACTGGCTTGGGGGACTCACCTATTCCGGTCATTCTGAGGATTTTTCTAAGACATGGTCTCTTTCGGCTATGTATAATGCTATTCCCGGCCTTAGGGATATTACCGGGAAGTGCCGTATGCACAATTTTCAGCTCACTGGCGTATGGGGCTTAAGTCTCTTTGAGGGATGGTGCTCATTCAGTGGCTTTGCTGACTTCTGGAGCGAGGGCTCTACGCTTGTATTCCTAAGCGAACCTCAGTTCTGGGTGAACCTCAATAAGATAAAGGGGTGGGGTGATATTCCTCTCAGTGTAGGTGGTGAGCTGGAGTTGTCAAACAACTTCGGAGGTGACAGAGGCTTCTATGCAAGACCTGCCCTCGGTGCCAAGTGGACATTCTAAATTGAAAATTGAAAGTTGAAAATTGTTATCAGGAGTTCAGGAGTTCAGACCAATGTAACGACTATGAATAGCAATTCCTTGTAACTCAGAAAATGATAGCAGCGGACAGACTATTGTCTGAACTCCTGAACTCCCTGTAACTCCTGCACTCCTAAAATAATAAATAATAAATCAATTCATGAATATATTACAGAAACTCTTCGGCTTCGACCCGAAACAGACTACTATCCGCACCGAGGTGCTGGCAGGTATCACCACCTTCCTCACCATGTCGTACATCCTTGCCGTGAACCCCTCGATGTTCGGCCTGCT
>JAFOYZ010000249.1 GCA_017424485.1 Bacteroidaceae bacterium | reverse complement strand
GCTTATCGTGACCTCCGTGTCTCCATGAGAGAATGTCACATCCTTACCGTCCGATAGGTTCTTGCCCACGATTCCGAGAGCAGCGAAGCCGAGCAGGATGGCCGCGGCCTTCAATACCGATGGGTCGATTACTCCCGTAGGCGGAAGGACAAACGACACAGCGAGCAGCACAATGGCCACCGATAGGCAGATGTAGAATATCAACCGGTCTTCGTGTTTTCTGATTATGTTCATAACGCCCCAATAATTATACCTACAATATCACATACCATGTCCTTGTTCTCTGCACAGCCCTTACCGCTCACCTTGTCGTAGATTTCCTTGACAATTCCAAGAGCGAATACAAGTGGGCATACCACCCATAGAGGTAGTAGGAACTTGCCTACTACCGTGAGAATAGCTGATAGGATGATGTGCTTGCAGCCATCGAATCCTATCATGTCGAATAGTTTATTCAGTTTCTCCATTGCCCGTTGCGTTTAGTTGTTGAACAAGTGCTGCGTTCTGAGCTTCGAGTGCTGCCATCCTCTTGATTAAGTCTTCGAGGGAAAGGCTATTCTCCCTAATCCTATCCACCGCATTGAACTGATAGATGATGTCAGCCTTGAGTGGTGTTGTCGGAGTGTCTGATAGTACCTCCTCCGTTCCGAAGTCACTAACCTCGTAGTCCATGTTGATAGGTTCGGGTAGGTCTACCTCAATAGGTTCGTTTAGTTCGTAGTAGAGCATTACACCATTCATGGCTGCTTTGAAGGTGGCGTCATCGGTGTAGGAGCTATTATATACGCATATAGTGTTCCAATACCCAGGTTGTGGTCCTGCAATACCCGATTTATCGGTTCCGTATAATTCCGCTGGTCTATGCGTTACATAGGCCGAACACAATAGTGATTTGTTTTCAGTTACGGATTTCGCTACTCCTATATTATTGATTAAAATGGTCGCCTTGCCCGTAATATTCCACGTCAGCGTCCCCATATCCACCACACCAATCCTCTTGATAGCCTTGGTAGCGGTAATCTCATCATACACACTACCAGCACTCAGCAATCCGTTAGGGAACAAGGCATTACCCTCGATGTCCTTAATCTCGGATATAGGTAGGCTTCTTCTGAACTCCTCGTAAGGCTCATACTCGCCATTCCTGTAACCCGTATGGGAAAGATTGATGCAGAAAGAATCTGCATCGGCTGTCGGAAAGTCAACCTTGATGAAGTGACAATCATTTGGTATTGTAAACTCACCTCTGTTTAACCACTTACCTACTAAAAATGACTTATTCCTATCATAGAATGAAGTTTGATTGGCGTTGGACTTGTTCTTGTAGTATGTTGCTCCAGGGATTACCTTAACAAAGTTGGAAGTATGACTACTTGAGCCGTCAGCAATTGTAATTCCGTCACCATTTAGAAACCCAGCCCTCAATTGCCCATCCCAAGCATTAAACCCTACACTCTTAATCTCATCGGCAGTAGTGGAGATAAGTTCACCCTCGTTGTAGGCATACTCATCTATTCCAAGAGGTTTCCTAGCATTGAACTCCTCGATGGTGGTAGGCTCGTTGCCTGCTCCGAACATTTGGGTGAGGTCGTATAGAAGTGGCCTAAAGGTTACATTATCAATACTCATACCAGCCCACACAGCAAGGCTTATACTCACAGAGTTTGTAGTAGTATATATAGTATAGCCAGTTCCCCCCACAGCCGTATTACCTCCTACGTAGGCATCATATATAGCAAATTTAGTCCAACCTTGCATTTTATCAGAGCCTATAAGTAGCATCTTATGCCCTTGCGGGTATATGTCTACTCTTCCTATTTCTACAATTACAGAGAGGCTTCCAGTGTTAGCCCCATTTACAGTTATTGTTCCGTCCGAATTATTAGTCACTGTTAAGCCGTCTTTAGTAATAGACGTAAAGTCAACAGCAATCCTTTGATTCCACACCACCGTATTACCCTTCATTCTCTCTATACGGGCAGCACCATCATTCACAGAGGTAAGACCACCCGAAGGACGGAAACCAATCTCCTCGGATGTAGCTTCACCACGACCGACCAAGTTACCAGCAAAGCCTGCCGTAAGTTCAGGGGCATTGTCCGTGCGGTCTACCTTGTTGGCTATGGAGGCGATAGCCTCCTCAGTGCGCTCCTCGCGTAGTGCATCAGCTTCTTCTCTCTTCTCTTCATTAGCGTTGAATACCGACTGTCTCGCCTCCTCGTTGGTATCGAAGGTGGATTGCCTTGATTCTTCGTTAGCGGTGAAAGTTGCTTGGCGTTTCGCCTCTGCGGCCTCACGTTCAATCTCTTTCTCTACACGCGTAGCTTCAGCGTCGGCGAGATCGTTTATTTTCTTCTCTCTCTGAGCCTCTGCGGCCTCACGTGCAGCCTCGGCCACCTCGCGCCCGTTCTCGGCCTCTACGCGCTTATTTTCGGCTTCCTCTCGTGCCTCCTCAGCGGCTATACGCTCGGCCTCGGATGTCTCGCTCATGTCGAACGAGTAACGCGCAGCCTCCATCGTTCCCGTGACGCACACCACGCGGATGTGCGCACCTGCGAGGAGGTCGAGCACAATCGTCCGCGAATGATGGTCACACTTCGCTGTGATGGGGGTCAGTACACTCCAGTGCTCCCCGTCGAGGGAAGCCTGCACATCGTAGCGGCCTGCGCCGTCCACCTGGAGCAGTGCCTTGTCGTAGAGCATAACGAAGGACTCGGTAGCTCCGCCTAATATGGATAATTCTTTCATAAGAGTATAATGGTTGGTTCGTTACACGTTCTTACCTCGGCATACATCATGCCCTCAAGGGGAAGGTCGAGCACGGCCACTGCCGAGCCCATCACCTGCTGCGTTTTCCACTGCGAATAGGCTTCGCCATCCACGCTCAACCAAATGGTGAGCACACCATCACCCACCACCTGAAGCATCATCTTCCGTGTGGGTATCGCCTCTGTGCGGTAGAGGTCATCCGTTATCTTTGTCAGTTCCATATCTTAGTATGCTATATCCAATTCTCCCGTACCTTGGAATGATATGCTCACGCTCGCGTATCCGTCGGCGGCGGCGTTCTCGGTGAAGTTGTTGACGTACACCTTCCCACTCACAGTGAGGGCAGAGTTGGGGTCGATGGCCAGCGAGCCGCTCACCACCTTCGCCTCATCAAGTACGAAGTCGAGGACACGCCCGTTGAGCTGCGACAGCAGTAGGTACCGCTGCATGTTGAATCCGCCATCGTCCTCGGTAGCATCGTACAGCTTCTCACACTGCATGGTGAAGGTGTATCGCCCAGGGAGGAACTCCTTGGCCTTTGCCGATGTAGCCGCCTTCTCCACCATGTCGGTATTGACGGTGATGCTTGCCGATGTGGAGAGGCCGATGGGCTTCTCCTCTATTCCGTTGTGGATGAATATGCCGAGCTTACGTCCGAGTAGTCTCATATCAGTCTATGGTTATCGTTGTTGTTGAATTATACAAGTCCTTATCGTAGGCCTCTACGGTGTAGCCCTTGCCACCAAAGTAAACAGCCGCGTATGGCTTGATGTTCTTCTCCACGGTCATCTTGTAGCAGATGCGAGGCTGTGCGTAGCGTGCCTTGAGCTGCTCCATGAGGATGCCGCTGATGGGGATGCTCTCGGAGTCAGCCCTGCCCATGTAGCCGCCGTTCCACTCGGTGTCGGTAACTACGGCAGGGCGTGCGTTGACTCCGTATGGGCGATGGCCGTCCACCAACTCCCCCACCACTCCCGACTTGCGTGAGGTGAGCATGGTCGAAACGCCCAGCATATCGCCGTCTTTGTCATTGTAGACATGGCGAAGCTGCGCATTGTCGGTGTTGATGGGGTCGCCAGCTCCCGAAATGCTCAACGATTCTATGTAGTAGTCTCGCGTTACCGTAGAGCTTCCACGTCCGCGAAGCTCCACATATATCGGTTGGTCGCTGGCCACCTTAACGATGAATCCCTGCGTGAGCAGATTCGCGGCTGTATCGTTAGTTAAGATTTTCCCTCCCTTAACGCTGATAGGACTATCCATCGCATCGCTCCATTCGCCACCGCTACGGGTTGACTTATAGAACTGCGTGCCGCATCTCAGCTGCACGAACTTTATGCGCTCAAAGTCGGCGTTTACATTGCTGCCCTCAGGCTTCTGCCAATTACCGCGAGCCACTGCACGAAGTGACAGATCCACGCGGACATATCCGCCCGTGTGAGAGTATCGCTTCTCGGCCTTCTGTTGACCAACAATAGCGGTCTCGACTGCTGAACGTAGCCATATCATCGAGCGGTTATCGCCACCCGTTATGTATTCGGCCACCTCGCTGTCTGAGGGTGACGGTGTAGCCTCCTTCGTATAGTGGTCATACGTCATGGGGATGGCACCCGTAATCCAATAGCTGTTGTTGTCGGATGATGGTTTCATCCAATCTACACCCGTATTGGGGAACGCCGTGAGTCCATCCGCTCCCGTGTTTAGCCACTTGGAGCTTCGAGGTGTGCGAAACTGTACATAACCACTGTCCGTGTATGTCCGTCTTGAAGTTCCGAGGCCGCTGTCTGTGCTGTCCTCCATATTCTCATCCGCGCACACGTCGGGGAGCAGCACCGAGGTATCACTGCCCTCAGGTGTTATCTGTATGCCGTCGTAGGCACGCTCTATGGTTACGCTGATGTCGTTACGCACGGCATCGGTGCTCATGAGCACTTGGTCGTTGAGAGGCGTGTCTTGGCTGTCGTAGTACTGTGCAGTGCGCACGGCACGCCCTTCGGAGATGTCGTACACGTTCGCGTTGATTCGGTTCCCTTGGTTTGCGTGGAGCAGGCAGTGCTCGTCGTATAGGTAGAGTGTACGGCCTACGCAGCACGCGGTCATTCCGAAGAACTTGCAGATGGCAGAGAGGGCATCGAGCTCGCCCACCTCATCCTGCAAGAATCCCGCCTGCGCCACTTTCACGTGTAAGGGTGACGTAGTGGTCACATCGAAGTTGATATGCTCCACAATAGCCTCTATGCCCGCGCTGTGAGCCAACGAGGCGATGATGTCTATCGCGTAGCGGTCGGCGCCATATTCGCGCTCGTTGTCGGTTGTGATATTCTCGTACTTCACCTCCTTGCGAGCGGTCAGTAAGTCCACAGCGTTAACGGTTACGCTGTCATTTTTGCCCGTATAGGGTTGGTCGAAAGCGAAGGGGGTGACGTAGCCGTCAAACTCCACCTTGTCGGCGGTGATGTCTTCGATGGTGAGGCGTATGTCGGTCACGCCAGCCGAGTATAGCTCTATGAGGGGAACATCGGTGAGGATGTTAACCGTGGCCGTGGTGGACTTGAAGCCGCAGAACTTATGCTCACCTGCCGCCATTGATATGGTGGCGGGAGGGATGCCGAGATTGATGGTGGCGGTTGCTACCGTAGCACCCACCAAGGCCACCTCATACTCGTGCCCGTTCCGCCCCGTGAATCTACACGACTTAATGCCCATAGCTGCGCGATGTTATGCTGTTATGATTATTGAGTACGCCCACCAGCTTATCTCCCTCAATGACGAATCGCACGTTACCGCCAAATCCTGCGAGCGCACTGCCTATGTTGTTCGCTTGCTGCTTGGTGAGCACCACCTCGCCACTATTGGCACGGATGAGCACGTTATCACCGCTCAGCGCGTTACCTGGTACTACGCCGCCCGTGGCGAACTTGGGGAGCTGAGCCATCGCTGCGATAATGCTTGTCACGGCTGCGATGCCCGATACTACCGTCCACGGGGAGAGGGCTGTCTTGGTAACGGCGGCGGCGGCTTGCGCTGCGGACAATGCTTCGAGAGCAGGGAGTGCCGAGCCTACGGCTGAGATGATGCCGCCTGCGTAGTTCATCCACGCACCTGCACCCTCTCCGAGCATGCCCGACATATTGCCAAAGGCGTTGCCCAGAGCACCGAGACCCTCAGAGGCCGATACGGCTGTGTCTTGAAGCGTCTGCAATTCCTTCTCGTAGAGGATAACGGGCTGCACGGCTTCGAGAGTGACGGGAAGAGCGGATGCGGATGTACCTTTGCCGATTCCAGCCATCGAGCCGAGGCTTTGAGGCTTGTATCTTGATGGGGCGATTACCTCTCCTACCGTGCCAGGCTTGATTGGTTGGTTAAGTTGATTGTTGAGCTCGATCATGGCAGTCTGCCACTCAGCAAGTTCACGCTGGCCCGCTCTCAGTGATGACGCCAATCCGAGGTTTTCGGATAGCTTCTTATCGCTGAATCTCTCAAGCAGCACGTTGTAGATCTTAGCTTCTTCTTCACCTACCTCGTCGAGAATTGCGCGAAGACGCTCCATCTCAGCCTTGGTCGCACGTGCTTGGTCTCCCCACGTTGTCTTCCCTTTAGCCGAGAGGGCATTAGCCACCGCGTTGTCATACGATTTCTGCAAGTCCGGAAGCCGCTTATAGGCCTTGTACGCCTCTGCATACTTACCGCTCTTGCCGAAGATAACGGCTTGCTCAAGTATCTCCTCTATCTGTTCAAGAGATACCGAGTCGATATTACTTCCAGCGGCAGATACTACGGCAGACAATGCCTCGCGTAGCTCGGATTCCTTTCCAGCGATTGCAGTCTTATATGACTCGAAGTAACCTTCAGCAGCAGCTTTTGCAGCGGCTCGCTCTTCGGGGGTCGCTTGTTTGTCCTTGGCGGATGCTATGCTTGTGCGGAATCCCGAGGCATATTTCTCGCGGAAGTAACCAAGTACAATGTCGTATGTGCCGAGGTCATCAAGTGCTCTCGATGCCTCTTTAGATTTGCGGATAATACCGTCGAGGCCATTGTTGAAGGCCGTGAAGTCACCGCTACCGATAGAATAGAAGAACTGATCAGCGGATGTCCTGGCGGCATCCATCGTGCGGGCGTATGTGTCGGTGAGTGTCTGCGATGAAGATACAACCCTATTAAACACCTCCATAGCCGCCTTAGAGCCTGCCACGGCCACGGCGATACCTTTGAACTTGCCGACCATATCGGTAAGTCCCTTCCCGCCATCCTTCGAGAATTTGCGGGTGCTCTCCTTCGCCCTCGCCAACTTCTGCTCGTAGTCGGTGGAGTTGAGTTTAAGACTCGCTATGATATCACTCTTGGCCATGCTTCTTGAATTTATCGGCTATCATTGTAGCCCAATTTCTCACGTCTTCTATTTCCTCTCTCGTTGCCTCTGTCTTAGTCTCACCATCCCACGCGAACTTCATCACGTCGGAGGGCTTCAAGTCCTTGCTCCAGGGGGCGAGGCTGCAATATGCCGCCATCCTTGTCTGCTCCCATGCGGCTCGCCCTCTCTGCTCGATGCCTTTAAGGTATGCCTCTGCTTCGTAGGGTGTAAGCTCTCGCTTGAAGTAGGTCGGTTCCATGCCGTTGCCCACACACAAGCTATACAGCTCCGTAGCACTCAGTCTTTTTTTTTATCGTCCGAGTCGTCGGCCTTGGGCTTACCCCATCGCGATAGCTGCTCGCTGAGTGCTGCGCTCATCTGCTGCATTACGGCTGCATCCTCATCACAGGCATCGAGCAGCTGCTCGAAGTCGTAGGGGAAGTCACCGTCAGCATTAAGAAGGCAGCAGAACATCAGCACCAGGTTGGCGCGAAGGTTCTGCAACTCTCCCCACGGCTTGCCCAGTATCTCCTCGGCAAGCATGAGAGCCCCATATCCGTAGCGGAATGGGTGCTCCTTGCCGTTGATGGTTATCATGTGTTTCATGACAATGTGCCTTGCCCTTTGAATGATACACTCGAAGTTGCGAATCCGCTTGCACCTGCCGTGATGCTGAGACTCTCGATGTAGGCCTCACCGCGCGATGCGGGGTACTCGTTGGTATCGTCTACATCTTCCCAGCCGCTTGCGGGCACGCTACCCGTTGTGGGTGTGGCTGCATCGGTCACGATACCCACCTTTTCGAGGGTGAGCATCTGGTCGATGAGGTCAATAACTGTCTGCTCGTTGCTCACGTTCTCGTTATCGCCTACCACCGTGTCGGTAGTAATTCCCCATGTGTACTTGTCAAACTCGGCCACGGGTGCGTCGCCATCGTCCTTGGTTCTGTCTTCAAGGATTTCGGCATTGATGTTGAGCGTGTGGTTTGTCGCCAACGCGATAGCCTTAGAGTCTACGAAGGCCATCATCTTGTATCCTTTTGAAACGTATGCCATAGTGTTACTCCTCCTCGTTTGTGGCTGCTACTGCTGCCTTGGTTAGTTTTCCGATGCCCTTGAACGTGGCCGAGTAGGTTGTTCGGCCTTCCACGGCTGCACTCTCTGAATACGATGTGATGAGCGACTGCCCGCTATACTGAGCGAGGCTGCCAACCACGAAGGTGATGGGTGTCTTGGTGCCCTGCTTGATGCTCGTCTTCAGACTACCAGCTTGAGTGTTGGTACTTGTCTCGTGGCCGAACTCGCCCGAGATGCTGATCTCCCAGTCTACTCGAAGAGGCTCATCTACGGGCGTGGCATCCTCTTTCGTCTCCGATGTGGCGAAGGCGGTTGTAAGGTTGAGGCTGCAATCGGTCAACCCTGCGAGGGGCGAACTGCCGCCAAGCAGCACCTTCACGTTTTTCGCTAATTGTTTCATTCTACGGTGATGTTAATGGTTATCGAATGGGTGAACATGTTAGCCCCTGCGTCATACTCACATGAGGCGTATGTTACTGATATATCTTGGTGATCCTCGAACACGTCAATCACCGCCTCGCCCAGCTCAATGCCGAGGTCGTAGTTGGTGGTGTTGCAATTCAAGGTAAGTGCTATCTCGCTCGGGAGCTCCCCATCCTTCGTCTGCTCGAATGTGACACCAAGGCCATCGAACACGATGTGCGGATGGCGTATCTCCTCCTGCGTGAGGTAGGGGTAGATGTGCTTGCCCACTATCGTCTGCACCTTTGGTGAGGTGAGCAGCAGCTCTCGGATGGTCGAGCCTATTCTGAGTGGTTTATCTACTATCATACCGTCAATCCCATTTTTTTGGCTCTCGCGCGAACGCGATTCACCATGTCGTTACTTGCAATCTGCGAGGCGTAGTCGATTACCTGATTCTTCGCGCTGGTGAAGAAATTTGAGCCCTTCACTGCACCGCGATAATTCTCTATCGTGCGCTCACGGGGCTTCACCTCTTTCCCACGCACTACTTTCGGCTTACCGCTCGACTTGATGCTTCTCGGATAGCCCTTAACGAATCGGGCAGACGTTCCCGAGTTTAACCATCTGAGCAGATTAGGCTTATTCTCATCGGCATAGGCAGGGTTCAGCTTGTGAAGCGATACATAGGCACCTATCACGCTCTTCTTGGCGTAATTGCGCACCCATATAGCCTTCCACCGCTTACTTCCCTTGTAGGTCTTCTTATAGTTCGCCACCGCTTGCTTACGCACAACGAGCAGACCCTTACGCGCCGACCTTCTAAAGTCTGTACGCAGAGCCGAGACCTTCATGCCATCGAAGGCTTGTTGCAGTCTCTCGTCGGCTATTGTGAACTTAGCATTCATGCACCTGCTCGCAGTTAATGGTTATACTATCCTTGGCCAAGCGGTCAATGTTTATTATCTCATACATCACGCCATCCACCTTGATACGGCAACTCTCGTCTATGTCGAGCGGCTTGCGCACCTTGATAACTCTCGCAGTGGGGTACCACACCGAGCCGTTATTGAGTGCCTTTCCGCCCTTCTGACTAATCACCTGGGCACGACGCTTGGCCACCTCCACCCAGTTATCGGGAGTGTAGCCAGTATCGCTCTGAGTGGCCTCGTTGCGGTAGATACCGATGGGGGTTGTCAACTTGCCTGCGTCCATGCTCAGTACTTGATGAAGGGTTGCACAAGGAAGCGGAAGGCCGCGTTTTCGTATTGCTGATATGATACCGTCACCTCTCTGTGGTTGTACATCTCGCCCACCATCATGAGCAGTGCTTGGTACAGCGGTGTGGGTAGGTTGCCATTCTCATCGACCACGTCTTCGAGCGACTGACCGATGTGGGATGCCATACCGCCCTCGGCTGCGCTGGCTATCTTCAAAAGATAAGCATCATCCTCATCGTGTTCGATGATGCACTGCTTCTTGATGTCTTCGAGTAGTAGATACATATCAGTGGGTATTGGTGAGCGTAGGCAGGTATCAGCCGCCTACGCCCTAAAAAAGGGATGGGTTACGCTGTCTTGGTGGTGAGCAGACCGAACGCCTCAGGACGGAGCACCTTCTGGTCCATATCCATGTTGACAGTCCAATAGATGAGGTCGGCGGATGCAACATCGGCAGAGCTGTCATCTACGCGGAAGCGTACATTGCCGAACTGACCGATGAGGTAGTCGGAGTAACGACCGAAGCCGATGTACTTAGGTACACCAGTGTTGCCGTTCTCGATGTCCTCTGTCTCGAATACGGGGATGCCGTCGATAGCATCGTTCTCGATAATCATTCGACCGCTGCCAGCGTCACGTGAAGTGGCACGGAGGTCAGCAGCCATCATGGATGACATGACGAAGGCAAATGTGCCGTCGTTCTTCACCTTGTTCTTGCGGATGGTGCCAACGAGCTTCTGAATCTCCTTGTAGGTGGGAGTAGCGGCTGCGGCTGTTACGGTATTCTTTGTACCTACGAACGCACCTCCGTTGCTGCCAGCGATAGCGGTTGTAGAGAACATCCACAAGTTTACAATCTGCTCGATGGCGTTCTGAATGGCGGGGAGGATAACCTCGTTCACAAGGTCAACGTCAGAGTACTCGACTGCTTGGTTCGATGCGTTCACCTGAATTGATACGCGCTTGGGCGATGTGTTCAGCTGATCCAATGGAATCTGCTGTGCCACTTCCTTAACGGCCTCACCGTTAATCTTGGCGGTCACATTCCCAGGGATTACCCACTTGCCACCGACCTTCATGTTGGTGCGAATCTTGGTACCAACGAGCTTGTGGATGGTGCCACTCAGAGGAGCGAGCACGCCCTCAACAAATGAGGTCTGAGCGGCTGCTGTGGTAGAGGTGTTCATGGCGGTAACAGCCGCGCGAAGGTTGATGTCCATCTCCTTGCGCTCGCCACGCATCATGGCACGGAACTCTTCGCACATCTCGTGGATGGTCTCTTGCTGTGCTACTTGAGGGTTATTTCTCTTTCTCTCCTCCAAAGCAGCATAGCCGCGGAGCTCCTTGTTGATGGATTCCATCTCTACCAACTCTTCGTCGGTGAACTTCATGCCGCGTGCCTCTACGGCATCGGCGATTTCGTCTGAGCGTTTCTTGAGCTCAAACATACGTTTCTGCATTTCTGTCAGTTTCATACGCAAAAAAGTTAAACGGTTAATAAATATGCTTGTTCGCTTTCATGCGCAGAAACAATGCAGCCTTGCGGCCTTCATTCGCGTCTGCGCTGGTTACTTCTACACTCTCTTCTCTTTGTTCCTCCACGGGCTTCTCCCAAGAGCGTGCCTCCACGGAGGTCTCTGTATATGCAGGGTCGATGACGGGTGAAACGTCATACAACCCCGTGATGCGTGACACCACGCGATGCAGCATGCCGTCGGCATCCTCGTAGTAGCGGCAAGCATCCTCGCCACTGCATGAGAAGGCGAACGAACTGCCCACGATGTCGCCACGTCTTACAAGCTCCAGCACCTTGTCGCCGTCGATGGTGGCG
>JAFOYZ010000039.1 GCA_017424485.1 Bacteroidaceae bacterium | reverse complement strand
GATATATTTAGAGTAATCGTGCGGAGTCTTGGCGGAACGCCATCCATCGAATGCCTCATCAATAACAAGCAGGCCAATACGGTCACAAGCATCGAGGAAAGCAGAAGAAGGATGGTTATGACTAGTACGTACGGCATTGAACCCTGCAGCTTTCATCAGTTCGGCCTTGCGCTCCTCAGCACGATCAAATGCCGAAGCACCGAGAATACCATTATCGTGATGCAAGCAGCCACCATTGAGCTCTATAGGCTGGCCATTGAGAAGGAAGCCTTGTTCTGCATTGAACGCTATGCTACGGATACCGAACGTCTCGGTCACCTGATCAATCGTTTTATTCGGATTGCCTTGTTCGCTAACTGATAGGTTTGCCTCGTAGAGGTACGGAGTATCGGGACTCCAAAGGTGCGCATTGGGCACATCAATCAGCAACTCAGCCTGACGTTCCTCGTTGGGTTGAAGGCGTATGATGGTTTCTTTGGTCGCACTTAAATCTCCGCCATCATCCGTTGCGCCTTGTAAGCAAACTTTCACTTGCATGATACGCTCCCTATCGCTCTCATTGACAAGGGTAGTCTTCACACTCACCTGGCTGGTGCCTTCGGCATCTACTATTGGAGTAGTAATGAAGGTGCCCCAATGCTTGAAGTGCACATCGGCTGTCTCGATAAGCCATACATGACGATATATACCCGAACCAGAATACCAACGGGTATTTCTCTGTTGAGAATTGTCTACGTTGACAACAATCTCATTGTCTCCTTCATGAAGCAATTTGGTCACATCACGCAAGAAAGAGGAGTAGCCATAATGCTGAACACCTGTTGAAACACCATTGACCACCACCTCTGCATTCATATATACGCCCTCAAAATAAAGCGCGTAACGACGGTCAGAAGACAATTGTCCTAAGTGCAAGACTTTACGATACTGAGCCTTTCCGGTGGGATAATAGCCTCCATCATTGCCCGAAGGTTCGTCTGCTGAAGGCACTCCTAGAATGCTCCAATCATGAGGCAGATCAACAGTAACAGCTTCTTGCCCTTCTTTGATAAACTCCCAGTCGTCATTAAAAAGTGTGTTTCGTTGTTGAGCCATCGAACTTCCAATGCCCCAAATCATCATGGCAGCAAATGCCCAATTGCGTGTTTTCTGTATCATAATATATTATTTAAGATTATGCAATTGCACAAAGATAAGCAGATTTATCCATAAGTCCAACAAAATGAATGATTCTGAGAAAAAGAATAAACAAGTATAGATAAAAAAAAACAAAGTTCAGAACATTCTTATCCCTGATTCGTTATATCATCGAGCAACAGCAAAAGCTGCTACCTTACATAAATAACTTTTTCTTAATCATTCAATCTATCTGGCTGCTCCTCTTAGGGATAAGAGGAGCAGTTGTTGTATATACACCAAGAGGCCTGCTCATGCAGACCTCTTGGTGGTAGTGTATATGTGTTAAGCGATCAGAAAATTCTTGATCGTTAAACGTAAATCACAATCATCCACGTGCCTCAGCAATATAGCCGAAAGCCTCTTGGCACTTGGCTGTAATCCAAGCCCAATCCTTAGCAGCCACGACCTCTTTGGGGAAGAGGTTGCTACCCATACCCACACACGTAACACCAGACTTAATCCAAGCTGTGAGGTTATCTTTGGTAGGCTCTACACCGCCAGTAACCATTAGCATAGACCAAGGCATGGGAGCCTTTACGTTCTTTACAAATGAGGGGCCACCCACATTGCCGGCAGGGAACACCTTGCAGAGGTCGCAGCCACACTCTTGTGCAAAACCGATTTCGCTCACAGAGCCACATCCGGGAGTATAAGGGATAAGACGACGGTTGCAAACTTTTGCTACCTCTGGATTAAAGAGAGGACCTACGATAAAGTTGGCGCCCAACTGAATATATAATGCTGCAGTAGCGGGATCGACCACCGACCCTACACCCATTACCATTTCGGGACATTCACGAGCTACCCACTTATTGAGTTCGCCAAACACTTCGTGAGCAAAGTCGCCACGATTGGTAAACTCGAAGGCTCGCACACCACCTTCATAACAAGCCTTAACGACCTGCTTGGCTGTCTCTACATCGCTATGATAGAAAACGGGAACCATACCCGTGCTCTTCATTACCGAGAGCACCTGAAGTTTATTGAATTTTGCCATTTCTGTAGTTTTTTTGAATTCATTCGTTTTTTGAGTAATTAGTTTGCTAATCCCTACTCAAAGGAGACAAAAACAACTTACAGACTCAAAAAACATATAAAAGTTCTATCGCTGCACACGACCACTGGCATCACCACCAGCCAAAGCCTCTACCTCCTCAGCAGACACCATATTGAAGTCACCAGGAATAGTATGTTTGAGAGCTGATGCCGCTACTGCAAACTCGAGTGCTTCGCCCTGAGTAGCCTTAGTGAGTAGTCCATGAATGACACCACCCGAGAACGAGTCACCACCACCTACACGATCGATAATAGGATCAATATCGTAATGTTTTGACACATAGAATTCAGAACCATTGTAAATCATAGCCTTCCAACCATTATGTGTAGCAGAGTATGACTCACGTAAAGTAGAAATTACATACTTGAATCCAAACTCTTGAGCCATTTGAGTAAAAATACCCTTATATCCTTCGGCATCTGTATGACCACCCTCAACATCGGCATCGGGCTTGAATCCGAGGCAAAGCTCAGCATCCTCTTCATTGCCAATACAAACATCAACATATTGCATCAAGGGGCGCATGATAGACTGAGCCTTTTCCTTTGTCCACAATTTCTTGCGGAAATTGAGATCTACTGACACAGTCACGCCATGACGCTTAGCAGCCTCGCAAGCAAGACGGGTGAGCTCTGCAGCTTTATCACTAATCGCAGGAGTAATGCCGCTCCAATGGAACCAATCAGCCCCCTCCATAATTGCATCAAAGTCAAAATCCTGAGGATCAGCCTCTGCTATAGAAGAACCTGCACGATCATAAATCACCTTACTGGGACGCATGGAAGCACCCGTCTCAAGATAATAGATACCTACACGGTTTCCACCACGAGCAATAAAGTCTGTCTTTACACCAAACTGACGGAGTGAGTTGATAGCAGACTGTCCAATCTCATGTTTAGGTAACTTGGTCACAAAATAAGCATCGTGACCATAATTAGCACAGCTAACAGCCACATTTGCCTCACCACCACCATACACAACATCAAACACATTGGACTGAACAAAACGAGTTTGCCCGGGAGTGGACAAGCGGAGCATAATCTCTCCTAAGGTTACAATTTTTGCCATAACAAACGTTATTATAAAGTTTTTATAGGTCGTTATCAATATATACCATACCGACTTAGCGACAATACACGTATAAAAGTAATGGCAAAGATAAATAAAACGAATGAATAATACAAAGTTTAACTCGCATGAATGTTAATTATCTGCGTCGGTTTAGGCAAAAACAAACATTTGAGTTGAGCAGGAAAGAAGAATTCTATATTTAAATAATCAAAAAGAATAAGATGCAGCAAACTAATTGATATAAAAAAGTCGTGTCGGAATGATGCGATGAAACTCCGAGAAATAGGATTTGAGTGCTCGCCCCCTTTGTAATCCACCGACTCAAGGTTACCCCTTTCGGGGCGTGGCCCGCCATTGGAAGTCGAAGCTGTCCTCGGTTTTCAGATATAATTGATGAGTTTCCCAGTCTATACCGACACGACTATATTTAATTGAAAATTGAAAATTAAAAATTGAGAATTGAAAATTAACAAATCCTTTTTTTGATTTTGTCTGTGTTTATTTTACACACAACTCTCTAATTTCTTCATTCCAAACACACTTCAAAGAACGCTGTTCGAAAAGGTTTTGTTCACCACACCTCACAAAGGCGTCTCTTTTCCTTTTCTGATGCAAATATAGAAACAATTTTGCACAAAAAAAAGAGGCCGAAGCCTCTTTTTTCGTTATCATGTTAAATAACATCCCCGAAGGGCGTCACTTAATCTGCGTTAGCTACTCTATTAAGCAGCCTTAGCCTTAGCTACGATAGCCTTGAAAGCCTCAGGATGATTCATTGCGAGGTCAGCGAGCACCTTACGGTTGATCTCGATACCAGCCTTGTGCAATGCACCCATGAGTTGAGAATAAGACATACCTTCGAGGCGTGCAGCAGCATTGATACGCTGAATCCACAACGCACGGAAGTTGCGCTTCTTATTCTTACGGTCGCGGTAAGCGTAGGTGAGACCCTTCTCCCAAGTATTCTTGGCTACGGTCCACACGTTCTTACGGGCACCGAAGTAACCACGGGTCAAACCTAAAATTTTCTTTCTCTTTGCTCTTGAAGCAACATGATTTACTGATCTTGGCATAGTTTTGTTTCTTTTTTTAGATGTTAGCGCTGCATATTGCAGACTTTAGTTGCTAACCATCCGATTAATAATTGTAATGTAGATTAACTCGCTTAATGTTTTTAAGATTACTTCAAGCAGAGAAGTTCCTTAACAGAATTCACATTTGCGCTGTGCACGAGTGTGAAGTGGTCGAGGTTGCGCTTCTGCTTCTTAGTCTTCTTAGTCAAGATGTGACTGTGGAAAGCGTGTTTTCTCTTGATTTTACCTGTTCCGGTGAGTGTAAAACGCTTCTTTGAACCGGAATTAGTCTTAACTTTTGGCATGTTTGTTAATTGTTAATTAATTATTAATATATAAACGATGCGTACTAGCCTACGCAGCCGCTTTTTTCTAATTGACAAGGGACAACTGACAAATGACAATTAATTCCCTTTTTTTTTACTCTTCAGCCTTCGGCGCTGCGGGTTTGTCCTTCTTGGGAGCACCTGCTTTCTTCGGTGAGATGAAGATTGTCATGCGCTTACCTTCGAGGACAGGCATCTGGTCTACCTTACCATACTCTTCGAGATCGTTGGCAAAACGGAGGAGCAACACCTCACCCTGTTCTTTGAAGAGAATTGATCTACCCTTGAAGAACACGTAAGCTTTCACCTTGTCGCCATCTTGCAAGAAACCAATCGCATGCTTCAGTTTGAAATTATAGTCGTGATCGTCGGTCTGAGGTCCAAAACGGATTTCTTTTACCTCTACCTTTACTTGCTTAGCTTTGAGTTCTTTCTGTTTCTTCTTGAGCTGATACAAGAACTTTGAGTAATCAATAATTCTGCAAACAGGCGGAACGGCGTTCGGTGAAATTTCCACGAGGTCAGCCTCATTTTCTTCGGCAATTCTCAGCGCTTCATGGATAGAAACTACGGTAGGTTCAATGTTGTCACCGACAATACGGACTTCTTTGGCGCGTATCTGTTCATTGATACGATGTTGGCCTTTCAGGTTGTCTTTTTTCATTCAGATGAAATGGGTTTGTTCTGCTGTCTTTTTTAATTGTTTAATTACAAAAAGTTCTGCACTTAACGTGTTGCATGTCACTTTCACCTGCCACACTTATCAAATGCGGGCGCAAAGTTAGTGCAAATCAAACGAAATACCAAATCTCTACGAGCGAAAGTAGAGAAAATACTTAAATTTTCCTTACCGAGCATGCAGAAATTTGGTATTTCTATGATAGAGCTTAATTTCAAGCAATAAACAACGTAGTTTTATTAGGACACGAAGTTACCACTTATTAATCATATCATTAACTTCATCTTCGATTTTCTTACCGAATTCATCGATTTTCAGTGTACCCTCGTTGATACCGCCCTGCTTGCGCACGGTAACAGCACCTTCGGTCATCTCCTTCTCACCGACGATGAGCATGTAGGGGATGTGTTTCATTTCGTTGTCGCGGATCTTACGAGTGATCTTCTCGTTGCGGTCGTCGATGATGCAGCGTACATCGTACTTCTCGAGGTCGCGCTTCACCTGCTCTGCATAGTCGTTAAACTTCTCCGAGATGGGGAGGATAGCCACCTGGTCAGGTGTGAGCCAGAGGGGGAACTTACCGCCAGTGTGCTCGATGAGCACTGCCACGAAGCGCTCCATAGATCCGAAGGGCGCACGGTGAATCATCACGGGCTGGTACTTCTGGTTATCACTACCGGTATACTCGAGGTTGAAGCGCTCGGGCAAGTTGTAGTCTACCTGGATGGTACCCAACTGCCAACGACGGCCGATAGCATCCTTCACCATGAAGTCGAGCTTAGGACCATAGAAGGCAGCCTCGCCAGTCTCTACGCGAGCATTGAGCCCCTTCTCCTGGCAAGCCTCCACGATAGCCTGCTCGGCACGCTGCCAGTTGTCATCGGCACCTACATACTTGGTAGTGTTGTTGGGGTCACGGAGCGAGATCTGTGCCTCGTAGTTCTCGAAGTTGAGTGCCTTGAAGATGATTTCGATGATATCCATCACGCGAGTGAACTCCTCCTTCACCTGGTCGGGACGGCAGAAGATATGCGCATCGTCCTGCGTGAAGCTACGCACACGGGTCAAGCCGTGCAACTCACCGCTCTGCTCGTAACGATATACAGTACCGAACTCAGCAAGTCTCAAAGGAAGAT
>JAFOYZ010000248.1 GCA_017424485.1 Bacteroidaceae bacterium | reverse complement strand
GGTTAAAGAAGCTGCGCTTCGGTTAAAGTGCTCAGCACGGTTAATCGCTCCTTTGTCGCTGGTTAAAGCGCTTACAGCGCGGTTTACTGTTGTCTGTTAACTTCGTTGAAGTTGCTAAGTTTTCGTCATCGTCATCGTTCCTCGTTCCACGTTCACCATTCATCGTTTAGTGTTTAGGGTGTAGAGTGTAGAGTGTAGGGTGTAGAGTGTAGAGTTTAGGGTTTAGGGTGTATAGAGCCGTCCGGATGGCTAGTTTTCGTTATCGTTATCGTTATCGTTTTTGTTATCGTTTTTGTTATCATTACAGCCATTGGCTGTTTGGGGTTAGTTTTAGTTTTTAATCATTAATTTTAAATTCTCAACAGCGCAAAGATAGCCAATGTGTATAATATGAACAATAGGGAAGAATGCCTTTTATGAACTTTTACGAAAAAAAAGACGGCGCCTTTGCGAATAATGTATTATCTTCGCAAACGTAAAAGACAATAGGCTATGGCAAAGAATGGTACCCTACTATGGATTGACGACGAGATAGAGCTCCTGCGTGCCCACATACTCTTCCTCAAAGGAAAAGAGTACGAGGTAGACACTGCCACGAACGGACGCGACGCACTGGACCGATGCCGCGAACGGGACTATGACCTCATACTGCTCGACGAGAATATGCCAGGCCTTACAGGACTGGAGACGCTGACCCTCATCAAAGAGATGCAGCCTACCGTACCCGTGGTGATGGTGACCAAGAGCGAGGAGGAGAATATCATGAACCAAGCCATCGGTGCCAAGATTGCCGACTACCTCATCAAACCTGTCAACCCCAACCAGATACTGCTCACGCTGAAAAAAAATATCCACAAGAAGGATATCATCACTGAGACAACCAATACCAACTATCAGCAAAACATGGGACGCATTGCCATGCAAATCAACGATGCGGCCTCATACGAAGACTGGATAGAGGTATACAAAACGCTCACACACTGGGAACTGGAACTGGAGCATGCCGACAATAACATGAGCGAGATGCTGCGCATGCAGAAGGAGGAGGCCAATAACCTCTTTGCCAAGTATATAAGAAGAAACTATGAGGGGTGGTTTAGTCCCCTCAATAGCGAAGTCCTTGGCTTGTCCAAGAACTCCCCCCGAGGGGGAGCTTCCAGTCCTCGCTGCACATCAGTCACCCCTCCTCGGGAGGGGCAAGGGGGAGGCCAACCATTACTCTCGCCCCACCTCTTCCGCGACCGTATATTCCCCCTACTCGACCAGAAGGAGAAGGTGGTGCTCTTCGTATTCGACAACTTCAGATACGACCAATGGAAGGTCATCAGCCATGAGCTCAGCGGCGAATTTGCATTTGATGAGGAGCTGTACTACAGCATCTTACCCACCGCTACACAATATGCCCGCAACGCCATATTCTCGGGACTCATGCCCAACAAGATAGCAGAGATGTTTCCCGAACTGTGGGTCGACGAAGACGAAGAGGAGGGAAAGAACCTCAATGAGGCTCCGCTGATACAGACACAGATAGACCGCTACAGACGACACGATACGTTCTCGTATCACAAGATCAATGATGCGCAAGGAGCCGAACGACTGCTGGCACAATACAAGCAGTTTGCCAACCATGACCTCAACGTCGTAGTAGTCAACTTCATAGACCTGCTCAGTCATGCCCGCACAGAGTCGAAGACATTGCGCGAGCTGGCTGCCGACGAGGCCGCTTACCGATCGGTGACAACGACGTGGTTTCGCCATTCGCCACTACGCGAACTCTTCACGTTGCTCGCAGAAAGCGACTACAAAGTAGTGATTACTACCGACCACGGAAGCATACGTGTAAACAACCCTATCAAGGTGGTGGGTGATAGAAACGTAAACACCAACCTGCGATACAAACTGGGCAAAAACCTAAGCTACAATGCACGCGAGGTGTACGAAATCAAAGATCCCCGCAAGGTACTCCTCCCCTCGCCCAATGTGAGCACTGCCTATATCTTTGCCTGGGGCGACAATTTCTTCGCCTACCCCAACAACTACAACCATTACGTATCATACTACCGCGACACCTTCCAGCATGGTGGGATATCTATGGAAGAGATGATAGTGCCATTGGTAACATTAACACCCAAGAAACGATGAAGATTACAATAAAGGACATCTCGGGCCTTGCTGAAGCAGCACAGGAGTTTATCGCCCAAATAGGCGACAATAAGATATTTGCCTTCTATGGCTCGATGGGAGCCGGAAAGACAACCTTCGTAAAGGCCCTATGCGAAGCGATGGGCGTGACCGACACGGTAAACTCACCGACGTTTGCCATCGTGAACGAATATGACACTCCCTCGGGGCGGCCCATATACCACTTCGACTTCTACCGCATCAAGCGTCTGGCCGAGGTGTATGACATGGGATACGAAGACTATTTCTATGGACGCGGCCTCTGCTTCATAGAGTGGCCCGAACTCATCGAAGAGCTACTGCCCGAAGATACCGTGCGCGTCAACATCGAGGAGCAACCCGATGGCAGCAGAGTGGTAAGTACTGTGGATTGAGGTTATGAGGGTTGACCGATAACTTCGTTGAAGTTGCTACGCTCGGCAGAGCCTGCAAGCAGTCTTTGCACTCGCTCAATCGCAACTTTGACTGTTGTCCGTTGTCTGTTGTCCGTTGTCAAGAACCTACTCACACTGCTTATACAGTTCATTCAAGGATACACGGGGGATACCTAATGCCACAGCTCTATCAAGATCGGCACGGGCAGCGCTACGCCGCTTCATCTTCAGATACAGTTCAGAACGAGCCACATAGAGATATGCATCGGTAGGCTGCAGGGCAATAGCACCCTCAAGGTCGAGCAGAGCCAAGTCATAGAGGTGGCGTTCGATAAGCACATTTGCCCTTGCCTGCAAATAGGTGACATTATCAGGATGGCGCTCCACAAGGACGGTCAGCTGCAGCTCTGCTGCTTGCAGACGCCCCTCACGCTGATCGAGCAAGGCGAGGCCAAGGAGTCCATTCTCATGATCGGGCTGTAAGGTCAGCAAACGCTTATAATCGGTACGGGCAGCAGCATACTCCCTACGATTGGTGTAGATGAAAGCACGATAGTAGAGTGCCTCGGCATGGGTAGTCTGCTTGTCGAGCACATTGCAGAGGTCGATATACGCCTTGTCATCGTTACCTAAGGTCATATAGGCCATAGCGCGATTCATAAGGATAGACACATCGAGGGGAGAATACTCGAGTGCTTGGGTATACGACTCTATTGCCTCGTGCACCTTACCACGGCGGCGCTGCACAGTACCCAAATTGGCGAGCAGCATCGCACTCTGCTTGTTTGCAGGAGCAGCCTCAACAGCACGCAGAAAACACGACTCAGCCTGAACCAAGCTATCTTGCTCCATGTATGTATAGGCACGACTTGCCCACTCGCTTTGCGACTGGGCCCACGACAACAGCGTAAACGATAGCGCCAAGGCTACAAGAATCCATCTTTTCATAACGCGAAGATACATAAATAGGCCGAATAAAAAAAGTGCATCTGGCCGAATGGTCAGATGCACCCTATTTATTAAGATTATTTACGAATCACGCCTTACGGATGTAGTCGACCAACCACTCGCCAATCTCCTTGGTGCCATATTTGGCGCCACCCTCGACCTGAATCTCGGGAGTGCGCACATTGGCGTCGAGCGAAGCGTCTACTGCCTGGCGGATAAGAGCGCCCTCGGCCTTGAGGTCGAAGTACTCGAAGAGCATAGCCACAGAGAGCACTTGTGCCAAGGGGTTGGCGATGTTGAGTCCCTTAGCCTGGGGCCATGAGCCGTGGATGGGTTCGAAGACGGGTGTGCTCTCACCGGTAGAGGCCGAGGGGAGCAGCCCCATAGAGCCGCTGATGACAGAGCCCTCGTCGGTGAGGATATCGCCAAAGGTGTTCTCGGTGACCATGACATCGAAGAAGGTGGGCTCCTGGATCATGCGCATGGCGGCATTGTC
>JAFOYZ010000247.1 GCA_017424485.1 Bacteroidaceae bacterium | reverse complement strand
GATGCCTATCGCGTGCAAAGCATCTTTCTTTGCGGAGTGACCGCTACCCCACCCTCGGCAGAAATACACAAGACAGCACTTGGAGCTGAGGACTCTGTGGCATGGCAATACTTCGCTGATACACGTGAGGCCGTACGGTCGCTTCACGATGAGGGCTATACGGTACTGTCCATCGAACAGGTACAAGGGAGCACCATGCTGCAAGATCTTAAGCTGGACAAGGACAAGAAGTATGCCATCATCCTCGGTAATGAGGTGAAAGGAGTACAGCAAGAGGTAGTAGACATGAGCGATGGCTGCATCGAGCTACCACAATTTGGCACCAAGCATTCGCTCAATGTATCAGTGACAGCAGGTATTGTCATTTGGGAATTTGCCCGACAACTTTTGATTGAATAAATAGTAACTATTATATAACGATGAAAAGAGTATATGATTTCTTGAAAGAGGCCAAGGTGTACTACTTGGCTACAATAGATGGTGACCAAGCACGTGTGCGCCCATTCGGGACAATAGATCTGTTTGACGGCAAGCTGTATATCATGACCAAGAATGGCAAGAAAGTGTCGGACCAGATGAAAGCTAACCCGAAAGTGGAGTTGACTGCCATGCGAGGTGAAGACTGGATACGCATCACCTGCGAGGCATATCTTGAGACGCGCCACGATGCTGTGGTGAGCATGGTCAATGCACATCCACACTTGGAACAATTCTACCACGCTGACGACCCCAATACTGAAGTGTTCTATCTGGCTAATGCCACAGCCATCATCTTCAGCACTACACCACAGCCGCTGACCATCCATTTTTAACATTAATTATACATGTATAATCATTGCTGTATAAAGATAATCTCATATAAACAATGATTATATCCAATAAATAAACTAATTTTGTCGTAAATTTGTCGTTCTCCGATAATGGAGTGACAGAAACAACAATACAAACAACGATAACCATCATGGAAATTGGATTTAAAAATATTGTTCCTGAATATCCGGCAAAAGAAAAGACTATTTATTTCCCTAATATAGAACTGAAAAAAGCTATGAAGATATTATTATTAGGCAGTGGCGGACGCGAGCATGCCCTGGCGTGGAAGATAAGCCAGAGTCCGAAAGTAGAGAAATTGTATATCGCTCCCGGTAATGCGGGAACAGGTGAAGTAGGCGAGAACGTAGCTTTGTCAGCTACAGACTTCGAAGGCATCAAGGCTTTCGTACTTGCCAATGGCATCAACATGGTGGTAGTAGGCCCCGAAGACCCATTGGTAAAGGGCGTATACGACTACTTCCGCGATGACGAGGAGCTGAAGAATATCCCTGTGATAGGTCCCTCAAAGGAGGGCGCTACGCTCGAGGGCAGTAAAGACTTTGCCAAGGCATTCATGATGCGCCACGGCATCCCTACCGCGCGCTATCAGACTTTCACTCAGGAGACACTGGATGAGGGTATCGCATTCCTCCACACCTTGGAGGCTCCCTACGTGCTGAAGGCCGATGGCCTCTGCGCAGGTAAGGGCGTACTCATCCTCTCCACCCTCGAAGAGGCAGAGAAGGAGCTACGCGAGATGCTCGGCGGCATGTTCGGTTCAGCATCAGCCAGCGTAGTCATCGAGGAGTTCCTCAGCGGCGTAGAGTGCTCGGTATTCGTGCTCACTGACGGCAAGAACTACAAGCTGCTCCCCGAAGCCAAGGACTACAAGCGCATCGGAGAAGGCGACACAGGTCTCAACACCGGTGGCATGGGCTCCATCTCGCCCGTACCCTTTGCCGACGCTGCATGGATGCAGAAGGTAGAGGAGCGCATCGTACGACCTACCGTAGAGGGCTTGGCAGCCGAGGGCATCGACTACAAGGGATTCATCTTCTTCGGTCTCATCAACGTGAAGGGCGAGCCTATGGTCATCGAATATAACGTACGCATGGGCGACCCCGAGACCGAGAGCGTGATGCTGCGCCTGAAAAGTGACATCGTAGACCTCTTTGAGGGTGTAGCCGAGGGTAACCTCAGCGAGCGCACCATAGAGTTCGACCCCCGCAGCGCAGTATGCGTGATGCTCGTATCGGGTGGCTACCCCGGCGACTACGCCAAGGGATACCCCATCACAGGATTCGAGAAGGTAGAGGGAAGCTATCTCTTCCATGCAGGCACGACCGTAAAGGACGGACAGGTAGTGACCAACGGAGGTCGCGTGATTGCAGTAAGCTCATACGGTGACACCCAGCTCGAGGCACTGGCCACCTCATTCAAGAATGCACAGGCCCTGCACTTTACCGACATGTATTGCCGTAGCGATATCGGCAAGGATATCTTGAAATAATTGGTTGTCCCTACACTTTAGGGCAAAGAGGAATACCATCATGAAAAGGGTTTTAGGTCTTATCATGCACAGTAAGGCGGCGACTATTGTCGCTGCCCTACTTTGTATATCCATGTGGTGGCTTTCTCTCGACTCCCAACCTTCACTGCTGCCATCTGGTATTGCTGCCATAGCCTATTCGGCACTGGGCATCTACCTGATGCGTATCAATAAGCGTACTGCCTTCAATATACCGTGCAACAGCCCTCTTGCCGGCACGCTCTTCCTGATGGGTTGCGTCCTTGTACCACAGATGGCCACAAGCCTCATGCCCATGACACAGCTCATACTGCTTGCATCGGCATGTTCCCTGTTGCTACACACCTACCGCGTAAACGATGCCATGGGGAGCTACTTCATTGCATTCGTCCTTGTTGGTGCAGCCAGCCTCATCAGCCCTACCCTATTGTTCGTAGCACCGCTACTACTTGTATGCTGTCCTTTGTTGAAGTCTCTACACATACGCACGATACTGGCTTCTCTACTCGGCTTGTTACTCCCCTATTGGGTGATTGTATGCGTACTGTTCCTTACCGACACCCCCATTCCTGTAGATACTTTCGTAGAGGGACTCCTATCCCCCACCTCATCAGCTCCGCATAAGGATCTACTCCTTGTAAACGGCTACAAGTTATCTTTCGCGGCCATACAGATGCTATGGTTGCTGCTTCTCACGATACCCAGTATCATCGCCACCTTCTTCTCACGCAGCATACTCAAGGCCCGTACCCAGTCGAGCCTCTATTTTCTCACCACGACAATGCTGCTGGCACTTGTCTTCATTGCTATCTTTCCCGCGCTCTACACGACAATGATTCCTTTGCTGCTTCTTGCCAACGCCATCTCAGGATCGGCATTCTTTGTTGACAGGAACAATATGGGGTCAAGAATATACTTTCT
>JAFOYZ010000246.1 GCA_017424485.1 Bacteroidaceae bacterium | reverse complement strand
ACGTTGCATTATCGGCAGCAGTCAATATCAGTCGCCCCGACTCAGTAGCAAAGAATGCAAGCTGCGCCTGCTCCCATTTCTCTCTGAAGTTGCAGGCAATATCACTCGGTGCGCCAGTATTCTTGCGAGACTTTGAGTAATACCCCACCGAACCGAAGGTTAGCAGCAAAGCCATACTACCTACAATCCACGGCGCAGGCATATTCTGTCGTTCCTCTTTCGCCAACTCTATGTGTAGCTTCATATATTTCGCGGCGCGATAGGGATCATTGTCGCGCAACTGATGCAGCCTCGAACGTAGCAGATAGACCATACTGCGCTGCTCCCTTGTGAGCGAAGAAGCATGGTACATCGAATCTATACGCGCTTCGGCCTTTGGGTATTCACCCATAAGGAGCAGTTCCTGCACAGATGCATACACCTCAGTTGCCGATGACGCATCCATCACATCATTCCCTCCCTTACCACACGCGACAAGAGCGAGGAGCATTCCCACGATCATAAAATATATGCCTTTTCTCATCTACGACAATCAGATTAGTGATAAAAGAAGATAGTCCCATATTTCTTTTTGCAAATATAACTCTCTTTTAGGTCATTTACAAATCAATCATCCACACAAAAAAAATACAGCCCTGCAAATATTAGCAGAACTGCATTCATATAGAAGTAAAAAGATTCTGTCACTTCACACGATACCAATCCATGGTGCGTCCTAGGAGGCCTCGCTTGTCGAGCGATCCTCGCACTTTGAGCACATCGCCTTCTACTTTCATCGAGCAATTGTAGGTCTTACCATTTCCTGGATCGTAGATACTACCGCCACTATACTCCTCTTTCACCTTCTTGAGGTCACTGAGCATATTGAGGCCAATCAGTTGACGAGAGCGCAACTTAGCATCGGGGTTCTTATCATCTACAGCAGGAGTACCATCCGCTTCAGTAGGATGCTGCAACCATACAATTTTACCATTGTACACATCACCTTGACGATACACCTCCACTATGGCCGATCCGTCATCGAGTTTCCATTTACCAACAACATCCTGAGCAAAAACTGCGCAGAGAGGTGCAAAGACAATCATCATTGTTGCAAAAAGTTTTTTCATAAAAATGAGTTTTTAGTTTAACATTCAACACAAAGATAGAGGTTCCACCTATGAAGAACAACTGTAAGGCTTCTAAAGTGGTGAGCAAATGGTCTGTTTGTGGCGAATGGCCGCACATAGGGACCTATAACAAAAAAGCAAGATGGTTTTGCACCATCTTGCTTATAGTATCGTTGCGATATGTCTTAAGAGATCAGTCGTTGAGCATCATAGGCATAAGGAGCATAAGAAGCTCTTCAGCCTCAGACTGTTCAGAAGGAGTAAGCACACCTGCACGTGAGGGGTCAGAAACTTCGATATTCACGTCTTGCCCATTAATATTGGAAAGAATATCCATGAGGAAGGTGGCTTTGAAACCAATACTCATAGGGTTCCCTTCGTAGCTACATGCGAGTTTCTCCTCTGCAGAGGTAGAGAAGTCTATATCTTGAGCCGAAATAAGGAGTTCGCCTGCAGCCATACGCAGCTTAATAAGGCTACTACTCTGTGATGAGAACACCGACACACGACGTAAAGCGCTGAGCATAGCGACACGATCAATTGTAATACGGAAAGGATTGTTTTGCGGGATTACAGAGTTATAGTTAGGGTAACGTCCCTCAATAAGACGGCATACCATACGATGTGAAGGCATCTCAAAAGTAGCATTACGATCATCGAAAGAGACTTTAATCTCACCAGCCTCCTTTGCAAGCAAATTCTTAAGCAGAGCAGCAGGTTTCTTAGGAAGAATGAAAGCTGCTTTCTCCTCACCCTTCACATTCATGAGTTTATAGCGCACGAGCTTATGACCATCCGATGCCACCAGTGTAACATAATCGGTAAAGATATCGAAGTAAATACCATTCATCACTGGACGCAACTCATCATCAGCGGTAGCAAAGATGGTACGATTAATACCAGTGAGCAAGGTATCAGCCTCGATGGAGAAACTTACTGCATTTTCGCCCATCAGAGCAGCCATGGGATACTCGTCAGCCGACTGGCCCATCAGAGCATACTTTCCATTCATATATTGGATAGCCACCTCATTAGTTGCAGGGTTAATATCAAAAGTAATGGGCTGCTCGGGAAGCTCCTTGATCGCATCAAGCAGGGTCTTAGAGGGAATGGCAAACTGATAGTTACCATCGCTCTCAACGACCTCAAGCCTAGTATCAAGAGTGGTTTCGTTGTCCGATGCGGTAATAGACAATTGATTAGCCTCTAGATTGAAAAGGAAGCAATCGAGGATAGGCAGCGTGCTCTTCGAATTAATAACACGGCCAATAGCCTGCAAATGGCTGTATAGCGCAGCGCTTGATACAACAAATTTCATAGCATATATATATTTTCAGTTAGTATTCGATATATCTTTACAAAAGTAGCATAAACTACTCGGCATTCCAAAAAAAACGACAAAAAAATTAGCAAGGTTTCAAAGAAAAATGTATCTTCGCGCCACATTTGCAATAGGCGATTGTTCCGACGTGCAAAAGTGAAATGCATAGAACAACAAAATTTAATAATAAGAATCAATTATGGAACTAACAGGAAAGATTATAGCTGTACTCCAAGAGCGTGGTGGCATATCAAAGGCCGGCAATGAATGGAAGATACAGGAGTATGTGCTCGAGACCATGGAACAGTACCCCCGCAAGATGATGTTTAATGTATTTGGTGCCGACCGCATATCACAGTTCAACATACAAGTTGGAGAGGTACTCACCGTATCGTTCGACATCGACAGCCGCGAATATAACGGACGCTGGTACAACGATATCCGTGCATGGAAGGTAGACCGCAATGTGGCTGCTCCTGCTGCCGCTCCCGTGCCTCCTACAGCAGGTGCTCCCGTGCCTCCTCCCGTGGCCGACCCGTTTGGCGCACCACAGATGAGCACATCGAACGAAGCTGACGACCTACCTTTCTAATTAACAGTAGGCCTACGAGACAGAAACAATAAAAGCTACCCACGGGTAGCTTTTATTGTTTCATATAGCCTCAACGGACCATTAGAAGAATATATACTTCAAAATGAATAGCACTGCCAAGATGAACATCGTGGGGGTGACTCGCTTGAGCTTGCCGCTCGCCAGATTGATGGCCACATAGAAGATCATACCCGTGAGGATACCGTCGGAAACGGAATAGGCCAAGGGCATCATGATGATGCATATAAAGGCGGGGATAGACTCCGTGAAGTTGACAAAATCAATCTTGGTAACGGGCTCAATCATGAGCAAGCCCACAAGGATGAGCACGGGAGCCGTAGCGGCCGAGGGGATGGAGAGGAACAGCGGCGAGAGGAACAGGGTGACGGCAAAGCAGCAGGCTATCACCAGTGCCGTGAGGCCCGAGCGACCGCCCTGAGCCACGCCAGCGGCGCTCTCCACATAGGTCGTCGTGGTAGAGGTGCCGAGCACCGCGCCTACGGTGGTGGCAATGGCATCGGCCAAGAAGGCTTGCTTCAAGCGGGGGATGCGGCCCGTCTTCTGGTCCATCATATCGGCCTTGGTACATACGCCGATGAGCGTACCCATCGTGTCGAACAGGTCGATGAAGAGGAAGGTGAACACCACCACGAACATGTCGAGCGACCAGATGTCACTCCACTCAAACTTGCAGAAGATGGGGGCGATAGACTCGGGCGCAGAGACCACACCCTTGAACTCGGTGATGCCCATAGGGATACCGATAAGCGTGGTGGCAAGGATGCCGATGAGCATGGCGCCACGCACATTCCTCACATAGAGCACACCCGTGATGATAAGACCGATGATGGCCAGCAGGGCCGAGCCCTTGGTAATCTCGCCCAGCACCACGAGGGTGGCATCACTATTGACGATGATGCCTGCATTCTGCATGCCGATGAAGGCGATAAACAGGCCGATACCTGCACCGATGGCATTGCGCAGGCTGCGCGGGATGGCATTGACGATGGCCTCACGGATGTTGGTGATGGTCATGATGATGAACAGGATGCCCTCGATGAAGATAGCCGTGAGCGCAAACTGCCACGAGTAGCCCATGCCCATACACACGGAGAACACGAAGAAGGCGTTGAGTCCCATACCGGGAGCCAAGCCGAAGGGTAGCTTACCGATGAAGGCCATAGCCAAGGTGCCCACGATAGCGGCCAAGGCAGTAGCAGTGAACACGGCGCCTGCGGGCATACCGTCGAGCAGGCCGAACATCGAGGGGTTCACGGCAAGGATGTACGACATGGTGAGGAAGGTGGTGATACCTGCCAGCACCTCGGTGCGGATAGTAGTCTGTTTCGGGTCGAAGCCGAAGAGTTT
>JAFOYZ010000245.1 GCA_017424485.1 Bacteroidaceae bacterium | reverse complement strand
TCATAATTATTAATCATGGGACTTTTCTCTTTTACACAAGAAATAGCGATGGACCTCGGTACGGCCAACACCATCATCTTGCACAATGGCAAGATTGTGGTAGATGAGCCCTCTGTGGTAGCCCTCGACCGCCGCACAGAAAAAATGGTAGCTGTGGGCGGACGTGCAAAGTTGATGCACGAAAAGACATCTCCGGACATCAAGACTATTCGCCCTCTGCAGAATGGTGTGATTGCCGACTTTAATGCGTGCGAGCAGATGATGCGCGGATTGATCAAGATGGTCAACACGCGTGCTCGCCTGTTTACACCTTCATTGCGTATGGTTATCGGTGTTCCCTCAGGTAGTACTGAGGTTGAGTTGCGTGCTGTACGCGACTCTGCAGAACATGCTGGTGGACGTGACATCTATCTTATCTACGAGCCTATGGCGGCAGCTGTGGGTATTGGCCTAGATGTTGAGGCTCCCGAAGGTAACATGGTGGTGGATATAGGTGGCGGATCTACTGAGATTGCCGTTATCTCGTTGGGTGGAATCGTAAAGAATAGCTCTATCCGTGTGGCTGGTGATGATTTTACAGCCGACATTCAGGAATACATGGGTCGTCAGCACAATCTCAGAGTGGGCGAGCGCATGGCTGAGCGCATCAAGATACATGTGGGTTCGGCATTGACAGACTTGGATGAGTCTGAGGCTCCCGAGGAGTATATCGTGCATGGCCCTAACAAAATTACAGCGTTGCCTATGGCTGTGACTGTGTGCTATCAGGAAATTGCACATTGCTTGGACAAGTCTATTGCTAAAATTGAGCAAGCAGTGCTCAATGCACTTGAGGATACACCGCCCGAAATCTATGCTGATATCATCCACAATGGTATTTATCTGGCAGGCGGTGGCGCGCTGCTCCGTGGCTTGGCTAAGCGTTTACAAGATAAGATTAACATCCCCTTCCATGTGGCCGATGATCCCTTGCACTGCGTAGCGCGTGGTACGGGCATCGCACTGAAGAATGTGGAGCGCTTCTCATTCTTGATGAGATAATGCTTTTAATTCTGAATTCTGAATTTTAAATGCTGTGTTGCAGTCAAATGCTGCGATGCTTGGATTTAGAATTCAGAATTCAAAATTTAAGATTCATGAACAACCTCTTTCAATTCCTATATAAGCAGTTGCATTGGATAGTCTTCATCCTGTTGGAGACTATTTGCTTTGTTTTGTTGTTTTCTTATAACAATTATCAGAGTAGTGTGTATCTGTCAACGGCCAATCGGATGACTGCTCGTCTCCTAAAGGGGAAACACAAGGTGACGACTTATCTGGGTCTGGTGGAGCAGAATCAGGCGCTGGCCGAGCAAAATGCTCTTCTGCAGCAGCATATTGTAGAACTGGAAGCAATGGTCGCGGCGCACCATCTGGATAGCCTGTCGGCAGTAGAGGCTGTCAGCCGTATACATCGTGCAGGGTATCAAGTGAGTCCGGCACAAGTAATCGATAAGTCTATCAATAAGGTTGATAACTACTTGACTCTCGATCGTGGCACGGCAGATGGCGTGGCGCCTGATATGGGCGTGATGGGTGTCGATGGTGTGGTAGGCATAGTGTACAAGTGTACAGAGCATTATTCGTTAGTGATGCCTCTGCTCAATAGTAATAGTAGTATCAGCTGTAAGGTGCTTGGTGGCGATCACTTTGGCTATCTCCGATGGCAGGGAGGCGACCCTCGCTATGCGATGTTGCATGATCTGCCGCGTTACTCGGCTGTAGAGCCTGGTGATACGATTGTAACTAGCGGTAGCTCTTCATTCTTCCCGGAAGGTGTGATGGTAGGTATTGCGCAGGAGGCTTATCCCTCGGCAGATGGACTTTATGTGACACTGAAGGTGCAGCTGAGCACACAGTTTGCCAATCTGGAGCATGCTTTCGTGATGCGTAAGATGGATGCGGAAGAGTTGGCCGCTTTGCAGGAACTGTTGAAACCGAAGAATAAGAAAAGGTGATATGGAAAGGATACTTACTCGTATAGCATGGTTCGTGGGTTTGGCATTGGTGCAGGTCTTGTTGCTCAACAATATCTGTCTGTTTGGGTTGGCAACCCCCTTTATCTATATCTACTTTATTTTGGCTATAGATAGAGATACTGATCGCAATGCGCTGATGGCTATGGCTTTCGCCTTGGGGTTATTGGTTGATGTTTTTAGTAATACGCCTGGGGTTAATGCCGGTGCTTCGGTGCTGGTAGCGTTCTTTCGTCCTGGTCTGTTGCGACTGTTCGCTCCACGCGAGGAATTTGAAAATTTTGAACCAGGCATTTCTGTCATGGGCGTTTGGCCTTTTGTGCGCTACGTCACTGTTGCCGTGTTGCTACATCATTCGGCCCTATTCTTACTCGAAGCGTTCTCGTTTGCTCATATAGGATTCCTTTCGCTTCGTATACTGTGCAGCACATTACTGACTGTGTTGCTGGTGATGTCAATCGAATTTATCCGTCATAAAAGATGAATAATGATTATCGTTACGAGAATCGTAAGTTTGTGGTTGTAGGCATCGTGCTTGCTATTGTCATTGTATTCATAGGCCGCCTGTTCAGCCTGCAGATTATGAATGATGAGTATAAGAAGGATGCCGAGAGTAATGCTTTTCTTAACAAGACTATATATCCGTCACGTGGGGTGATGTACGATCGCAATGGGAAATTGCTTGTATCTAATCAGCCTGCCTACGATGTGATGGTATGTATGCGCAATGTAAAGGATCTGGATACATTGGCTTTCTGTCAGTCGCTTGGCATTACTGAAGAGTTCTTTGTCAAACGTATGGCTGATGTGAAGAATCGTAGGCTCAATCCCGGTTATTCGTCCTATACCGATCAGTTGTTTCTTAGTCAGCTCACCGCTGAGGATTTTGCAATGTTCCAGGAGCAACTTTATAAATTCTCAGGATTCTCTATCCAACGTCGCACCATCCGTCAGTACAATTATCCTGTAGCTGGTCATCTTTTTGGTGATCTGGGCGAGGTGTCCAAAAAGGACATAGCCAAGGATGATTACTATGTGCAAGGTGACTTTATTGGTAAGCAGGGTATAGAGAGCTATTATGAGAGTGCGTTGCGCGGCGAGAAAGGTAAAGAGGTGTTGTTGCGTGATGCTCACGGACGTGTCAAAGGTAAATATTTGGATGGTGCCATGGACGTTGCACCTGTGCCAGGAAAGAACCTGACGCTAAGTATTGATATAGAGCTGCAGGCTTTGGCTGAGCGACTTCTGCAGAATAAGATCGGAAGCGTGGTGGCTATTGAACCTTCTACGGGTGAGGTGCTTTGCATGGCTTCGTCGCCTACGTTTGATCCGCAGATCCTGGTTGGGCGTAAGCGCGGAGATAATCATCGTATGCTGTCGAAAGACAAACAGAAGCCGCTCCTCAATCGCGCCATTATGGGTACCTATCCGCCTGGCTCAACATTCAAGACCTCGCAGGCCCTTACCTATCTGCAAGAGGGTATTATAACTCCCGAGACCCAGTTTCCCTGTGCACTCGGATTCAGACACCGAGGGCTCCATGTGGGCTGTCACGTTCATGGCTCGCCCATCGCCCTGGTACCCTCGCTGGCCACGTCATGCAACAGCTACTACTGCTGGGGACTCTATCGTATGATTGGAGCCGATAAGTATGGTTCTTCACAAGTGGCATTAACCCGTTGGAAAGACCATATGGTGGCCATGGGATTCGGGTACAGATTGGGTATCGATCTTCCAGGAGAGGCGCGTGGTTTTATTCCTAATGAAGGTACCTACAATAAAGTGTATGGTAAGTCATGGAACGGACTCACCATCATATCTATATCAATCGGTCAGGGTGAGGTGACACTGACTCCCTTGCAAATCGCTAATCTCGGCGCTACTATTGCCAATCGAGGCTATTATATAGCACCTCATGTGGTGAAAGAGGTGCAAGGTGAGGAGTTGGATAGTCTATACCGTTTCCCCAAGCGTACGATGGTAGATGAGGTGCATTACGAAACGGTGGTGCAGGGTATGCGTGAGGCTGTACTCAACGGAACATGCCGTGCAGCCAATCTGCCTGATATCGAGGTTTGTGGTAAGACTGGTACCGCCCAGAACCGCGGCAAGGACCACTCTGCATTTATGGGTTTTGCTCCAATGAACGATCCCAAGATAGCAGTGGCGGTATATGTCGAGAATGGTGGTTTTGGTGCAGTGTATGGTGTACCTATCGGAGCACTTATCATGGAGAAATATCTTACAGGTTCGCTTAGTGAAACAAGCGAACAGAAAGCAAAGGACATTCAACAACGCGTAATCTATTATGGCAATCAGGAACGTTAGCTTGTGGCGGTCAATAGACTGGTTTACTATCATTCTCTATTTCATTCTGGTTGCTTGCGGATGGCTTAGTATCTGCGGCGCCAGTTATGATTTTGGTGATTCTAATTTCTTTAGTTTCTCGTCTAATCCAGGCAAGCAGCTCGTCTGGGCTGGTTGTGCCTTAGTGTTGGGATTGATATTGCTCAATATTGAGAAGAAGTATTACGAGATGTTGGCCTATCCCGTCTATTTCGCTTTTGTGGTATTGTTGGCTGCTACCATCTTTATTGCTCCTGATATTAAAGGGTCGCATTCATGGCTCGTGTTTGGTCCTATAAGAGTGCAGCCTGCCGAGTTCTCTAAGTTTGCTACGGCATTGGCTCTCGCCCGTCTGCTCAGTACGTACGGCTTTTCTATGGCTAAACGCTCTGATGTGGTGAAGATGATTCTGCTTGTCGTTGTGCCCATGCTCCTCATTGTGTTGCAGAATGAGACGGGCTCTGCGCTTGTCTACCTCTCCTTTTTCCTTGTGCTCTATCGCGAGGGAATGACAGGCTCTCTCTTGGCAATTGGAGTATGTGCAGTCGCTTATTTTGTCATTGGGGTAGGGCAGAGCGAGAATTTCTTTGAACAGATGCCTGTCAATGTGGGTGAGTTTGTTGTTTTTCTGCTTATCCCTCTCTTTACTTCACTTATGGTGGGGATATATGGTAAGCGAGCGGCTAGGGCTTGGTGGATAGCTGGTCTTAATCTGGGAGGTACGCTTATCGCTTGGCTTTTCTCGCATTACGTTATTCCTTTCGATATATGTATAGTGCAGCTGATACTTTGCGTATGTACGGCATTGTATTTGCTCGGAGTATATGTCCTCGAACGTTATGCTTCGTTCCTTCTCATAGCGCTTTTTGCTTTGGGATCAATAGGCTTCTATTACTCGTGCAATATGCTTATCGATAAGTTGCAACCTCACCAGCAGATGCGCATTAAGGTATTGCTAGGCTTGGAGAATGACCCTTCGGGAGTAGGCTATAATATTAATCAATCTAAGATTGCTATAGGCTCAGGTGGCGTTTGGGGTAAGGGATTTCTTAATGGTACGCAGACCAAACTAAACTATGTGCCTGAGCAGCATACTGATTTTATATTCTGCACTATTGGTGAAGAACAGGGCTTTATGGGCTGTGTCTTTATCTTGCTTCTCTATGCAACTTTTATCATTCGCATTATTACGTTGGCTGAGCGGCAAGGGAGCAATAAGTTTACTCGTGTTTATGGTTATTCGCTAGCGTCCATTCTGACTTTCCACCTTTTTGTCAATGTGGGTATGGTTATTGGTCTGGCCCCTGTAATTGGTATTCCGCTCCCTTTCTTTAGCTACGGAGGATCCTCATTGTGGGGCTTTACTATTCTGCTATCGATCTTGTTGAGGCTTGATGCTGAGCGTGAAACCCGCTTTTAGTCCTTACTATTATATATTATAATGTACGCGCGCGTGAGACCAGTTGGGCTCACGCGCTTCTTTTTATGTGCTAAGTTCCTTTTACCATTCAACCTTCCATACCGCTTCGCCTGGTTTAGGCAGGGGTTTGCTCATGCGTATGCCTATTTCGCGTATGCCTGTGAGTGCTGGTTGGTCTAGCTGTTGGGTCAGAGTAATGGTGGTAGGTAGCGTGTCGTTAAGAGTGACGTTGCCGATAGGCAATGTATAGTCGTAGCGCCGGCCAATACCGCTCTTTGAATTGGTTCGGTCGAGGCGGAAGCTTCGCTGTTCATGATAGACTAGGCTTGTGTCTTGCCTGATGGTGATGCCCAGTGCGATGTTTTCATATGCATACCCTTCAGTATGAAGTAGTACGGATATGCCGCTATTGGCAATCCCGCC
Organism: Bacteroidaceae bacterium; assembly: GCA_017424485.1. GTDB lineage: Bacteria > Bacteroidota > Bacteroidia > Bacteroidales > Bacteroidaceae > UBA1189. Next base: position 3,308 of record JAFOYZ010000245.1, on the reverse strand, counting down.
CAATGGGGCGATGTCGTAGCTTAGCGTATCGGCATGTGTCCATCCATCATTCCCGATAGGAAGGAATGTGAGATGTTGCGTATCGGTCATACAACTGCATAGGGCTGAGAGTAGGACCGATACGGAGAACTTACGAAGTGTACTAAGGGGGTTAACCTTGCTTCTCATTGTTGGCGGCTGGGCGTTTCGATTCTCTGTTCTGATTGCCGGCTGCTCCACGATTGGCGGGCTTTTTCTTTTTCTTTTTCTTTTTGGTGTTGTCAAAACGGGTCACGCTGTCTTGGTCGAGCAGGTCGATACGTTGAGGTTCTGAGCTGCTTCCGTCCTCGAGTAGCGATTCGGGCTTGACTCCCTTCTTGTTGAGATTGATGATGTCGAAGGCGCGACGAGTGCTTATAGTGACTAGGTTGGCAGCAAAGCTCTTGTCGGTTGAATAGGTAATCTCGCGCTTGAGGATATCTGACTTGAAGTGATAGTAGGTGTTGTCCAGTGTCTCAAGTGTAATATCGCGGGCAGGGAATCTCTTCATGGCTTCCACGTAGGTGTCTACCTCGTAGTTCATGCAGCATTTCAGTTTAGCGCATTGTCCGGCAAGCTTCTGCGGATTCATGGAAATGTCTTGAAAACGGGCTGCGCTAGTCGATACCGATATGAAATTGGTCATCCATGTGGCACAGCATAGTTCGCGGCCGCATGGACCTATACCGCCAATGCGTCCGGCTTCCTGTCGGGCACCAATCTGCTTCATTTCGATACGCACCTTGAATACATCGGCCAGCACTTTGATGAGTTGGCGGAAGTCAACGCGGCCGTCTGCAATATAGTAGAATATGGCTTTGTTGCCATCGCCTTGGTATTCTACGTCACCAATTTTCATTTCTAGGCCGAGGTCCTTGGCTATCTGGCGCGAACGTATCATGGTATCTTGCTCTTTAGCTTTAGCTTCGCGATATTTCTCCATGTCAACCTCTCGCGCTTTACGATATACGCGGCGTATCTCGGCGTCGCTCTTGATGCGTGCCTTTTTCATCTGTAGCAGAACGAGGCTGCCAGTGAGTGTCACGGTACCAATGTCATGTCCGGGGCTAGACTCTACCGCAACCACATCGTCTTTCTGTAGTGGTATCTTGTTGCTATTGAGGTAGTATCCCTTTCGTGTGTTCTTGAACTGAACTTCTACAAAGTCTGTCTCGTCTATATTGCCAGGCACATCGACGAGCCAGTCGTATACGTTGAGTTTCTTATCTTGTCGGCCGCATCCTTGGCAACTTATACCGTCGCAGCCATTGGTCTTGTATTCGCTCATTCTGTATTTTATGTCTAAAGTCTACGGTCAACAGTCAATAGTCTACGGACTCCTGTCGGACGATAACTTTTATTTTTTTTAATCAATATTTTATGTCTAAAGTCAACGGTCAACTTTTAATTCTTAACTTTTAACTTTTAATTCTTCAGCAGCATGATCATCTTCAGCGCCAAGTCGAAGAATACCATTTTTGCATTGACGTTCTGCTCTATGTGACGTTGCGCTTCACTCAGCTCTTCCATAATGCCAAAGATGTTTTTCTCGTTCACAAATGGGGCAAAGCGTGAGGTGAAGTTAGCCTCTTCGATATTCATGTAGTTTATCTCCGGACGGTGGAAGTTGCATATGAAGCTCTCACGTATCATACGTTGGCAATAGATCAGGAAATTCTTCTGTGGCTCACGGCCCATGCCTGCTACCATGTCGGCCCATTGACGCATGCCTTTGAGGTCGCGAGCATATGAACGGCGCATGAGTGCCATGAAGAGTTCTATATACTCCTTTGTTCTGTTACCTAAATGTATGGATTCTACAGCTTGCAACCAGTTGCCGGCTGAGGCATGTGCTATCTGTCGTGCATCGGTCTCTTCCAATCCATATCTCTCGGTGAGGGCTTCGCTGATTTTGCCTTCCTCGACGGGGCGTAGAGTGAGTCTCTGTACACGACTCTGTATAGTGGGTAATAGTAGGTCGGGGTTCTCTGCTACGAGTATGAATATCGTCTGGGCAGGCGGTTCCTCAATCATTTTTAGTAGCTTGTTTGAGCACTCTGTGTTCATTTTCTCTGCCATCCAGATAATCATAACCTTGTAGCCTCCTTCGCTCGACTTGAGTGTGAGCTTGCGTATGATTTCTTCGCTCTGAGAAGCGTAGATGAGTCCCTGTTGGTTTTCTGTGCCTATGTGATCCATCCACTGGTTGAGGTTCATGTATGGGTTCTCGGCTACAGCTTGTCGCCACTTGTCTATGAAGTCGTCACTGTGTGGTGTCTTCGACGAATCTTTTTTGTATATGGGAAAAGCAAAGTGGAGGTCTGGGTGTACTAGCTTGTCAAACTTCTTGCATGACGGACACTCTCCGCAAGCCTCCTGTCCGCTGCGATGTGTGCAACATAAGTATCGAGCATATGCAATGGCGAGGGGTAGTTTGCCCACTCCCTCCGAACCGCAGATGAGTTGTGCGTGTGGTATGCGCCCTTCGGCTACTGCCGAGCAAAGCATCTGTACGGCGTTGTCCTGTCCTATGATATCCTTGAAGTACACCTTTGTCCTTTATTTTAATCCGGCAAATTGTCGTTTGTGGCCTTATTTGTACCATGCGCCTGATTGCCGATAGGTATTTCCCATATTACTACAAAGGTATAGGTTTTTCTTGAAATTCACAAATAATGAGATTAAATCATGAAAATCTCAGGCGTTGCACTGATTTAAGTCATGTTTTGCGACAGGATTTTGTACTGCGCCTCGGAACCGAAGGTCGATGCCCGAAGATGAAAATCGAAGGGGCTGAGGTCAAAACTGCAAATAAATTTGCGTTTTCTCTCGGCTTGCACTAATTTAGTGTCCGCTGCGCGAACACAGAATTTAGGCTACGGCTCGGAAATACTCAAATAAAATTTGGTATTTCGCTCGCCTTGCACTAATTTAGTGTCCGCTGCGCGAACACAGAATTTAGGCTGCGGCTCGGAAATACTCAAATAAATTTGGTATTTCTCTCGGCTTGCACTAATTTAGTGTCCGCTACGCGAACACAGAATTTAGGCTGCGGCTCGGAAATACTCAAATAAAATTTGGTATTTCGCTCGCCTTGCACTAAATTTGTAACCAAAATGAATTAATTTGTTTAACTATATAAAAGAAAAAACGACTATGAAGTTTTTAACTGACGAGAAACTCGTGATTGTAGGTGCCGGCGGTATGATCGGTTCTAACATGGCTCAGACAGCTTTGATGCTTGGTCTTACTCCCAACATCTGCCTTTACGACATCTATGGCCCCGGTGT
>JAFOYZ010000244.1 GCA_017424485.1 Bacteroidaceae bacterium | reverse complement strand
GATGCACCCAATGCTGTTGTCATGGGCGAGACATTCCGTTTGTCCTATACCATCAACACGCACAATGCCAAGAGTTTCCGAGTTGGTAATATCACCGATTTCGACATACTCTCTGGTCCCAATAGATCCAGCTCTTCGAGCACCTCTATCATCAATGGTGTGCGCACCTCATCGCATACTCTTACCTTCACCTGTATCCTCCGCCCCAAGAAAGAGGGTACCTTTACCATCCCCGCTGCTACTATCACGGCTGAAGGCAAGCAGCTCACCTCCAAGGAACTCACCGTGAAGGTATTGCCTCCCGACCAGCAGACCGCGCAGCAATCGGCATCACAGAATAGGGGAGCGGCCACCTCACAAAGCGGTAAGATCAGTGATGAAGATCTCTTCATCGTTGCCACGGTAAACAAGAAGAAGGTCTATGAGCAAGAAGCCATACTCCTCACCTATAAAATATATACTACTGTCAACCTCACCAATGTGAGCGGTAAGATGCCCGACCTCAAGGGTTTCCATAGCCAGGAAGTAGAGATGCCCAAGGGCAATCGAGAGTTCCAGCTTGAGCACTACAATGGTCGCAACTACCGTACAATTGTTTGGAGCCAGTATGTACTTTTCCCTCAGCAGAGCGGCCAACTTGAGATTCCCTCTATCACCTTTGAGGGCACTGTGGCACAGCGCGTACAGAATTACGATCCCTTCGAAGCATTCTTCAATGGTGGTAGCAGCTTTGTCAATGTGCAGAAGCCTATACGCACTCCCAAACTGACCATTGATGTCAGTCCTCTTCCCTCAGGACGTCCCGCTTCATATTATGGTGGAGTAGGAGACTTTAGCATTTCGTCGTCGATTAGCACTACAGAATTGCAAGAGAACGAGGCCGTGACACTCAAGCTCATCATCTCAGGAACAGGCAATATGAAGCTCATCAAAACCCCCGAGGTGAAGTTCCCTGCCGATTTCGAGATATACGATCCTAAGGTCGACAACAAGTTCTCCCTCAAGGCTGGTGGCCTCTCTGGCAATAAGGTTATCGAGTACCTTGCCATACCACGCCACGGAGGCACCTATACTATTCCGTCTGTCGAGTTCTCTTATTTCGATGTCAAGAGCGGTTCATACAAGACACTCTCAACCCCCGAGTACACGCTCAATGTGGCAAAGGGTAGCAATAGTACTTCAGGTTCGGCTCCTGTAGGCTATGTGAGCAAGGAAGAGTTGCGTCTGTTGGGTCAAGACATCCGTTATATCAATCTCAAGGACACACACTATCGTCCTCGAGGCCACTTCTTCTTTGGCAGTTTAGTCTATTGGTTATGGTATATCATTCCCTTACTGGCTTTTGCAGCGGTACTAATCATTTATCGCAAGCAGGCTGTAGAAAATGCCAATATAGCCAAGACCCGTACTAAGAAGGCCAATAAAGTAGCTACCCGCCGTCTCAAGATGGCCAAGAAGAAGATGGAAGAGAAAGACAAGTCTGGGTTCTACGACGAAGTACTCAAGGCTATGTGGGGGTATCTCAGCGATAAGCTCAGCATGCCCGTATCAGAGCTTTCCAAAGACAATATAGCAGCCAAGCTATCAGAGTGTCAGGTACCTTCAGAGCTCATCGATGAGTGCTCCAATATAATCGCTGAGTGTGAGTTTGCCCGCTATGCACCTACACTCTCTGGCTATGCCGACGATAAGGTGTATGACAAGGTAGCCACACTAATGAACAAACTAGAAAATGCCATCAAAAGATAATATGAAACGTAATCTTATATATATCGTATTTGCCATCCTATGTGCTTTGAATGCACCAGTCAATGCACAAAACGTCGTCTTTGCCGACAGCACTGTAATTTACAATAAAGCCATGGCCGACAGTGCATATGCAGCGGCCGACTATGCCACGGCAATCCATATCTATGAACATCTGCTCAGCAGCCAAGGTGAAGCAGCCTCAGTATACTATAATTTAGGCAATGCCTACTTTAAGGTAGGTGACATCGCCCATTCAATCCTCAACTATGAGCGTGCATTGCTTCTCAGTCCATCCGACGATGACATTCTCTTCAACCTCGAGTTGGCTCGCAGCAAGGCGGTCGACAAAAATGCCACTGTGACCGAACTCTTCTTTGTACGATGGTACAGAGATTTTTCGTCCATTTTGACTGTTGATGGCTGGGCAAAGTGTGGAATTTTATGTTTTATAATATTAATTCTGTGTTTGACCCTATTTATTTTTAATAAAAAGAGTAAAACTAAAAAAATTATCTTTATATTTGCATTACTCTCTTTGGTAAGCACCATTTTGGCCAATGTGATAGCTTCAAATCAGAAGGACAAAATGATCTATCGTGAGAGTGCCATTATCATGGATCCGAGCGTTACGGTGCGCAGTACTCCCAGTACATCAGGAACCGAACTCTTCATTCTCCACGAGGGCAAGAAAGTAATTATAAAAGATGATAGCATGAAGGATTGGAAGGAAATAGAGATTGAAGATGGCAACATCGGCTGGCTTCCCGCTTCGGCTATCGAACAAATTTGATAACAGGAGCGATGGATATACAGCGATTGATCGACATAGACAAGCAAGTGATGCTAGCCCTCAACGGCAGCGATTCGCTGTATATGGATGGTGTGATGCGCCTCATTACCACCACTACCGTGTGGATACCTGTTGCCTTAGTTCTCCTTTTCATCGTACTGAAGAACAACACTCCGCGTGGCAGTCTGCTTACCGTGCTTGCCGTGGTGCTCACCATTGTAGCATGTGATCAGGTATCATCCGGCCTTATCAAACCCATCGTAGCCCGTCTGCGTCCCAGCCACGACCCCTCGTTTATGCATTTGATTGATACGTTCAATGGATACCGCAGTGGTAGCTACAGTTTCACATCTAGTCACGCTTGCAATTCGTTTGGCATATTCACTATTATCGCCCTTCTAATACGCAACCGTGCACTCAGTTTATCCCTCCTGTTATGGGCATGTATAAATAGCTATTCACGCATATATCTTGGCGTACACTATCCGGGCGACATCCTATGTGGTGCACTTCTTGGTAGCATTCTCGGTTCCATCATATACCTTATATATTGTTTGGTGCACAAGAGGATAGAGTATACCTCCGTACGTATCACAGCCAATTACACCCGTACAGGCTATTTGGTCGATGATGTACAGATGATTACAGCATCTATATATGCCGTATTCACATTCATTAGCATATACGCTTTGATATATATTAACAATAATATACTTTAATAACAAACACTTATTAGTAATAATAAAAAATTTACGATTATGAGCAAGTTAATGACATTCAACGAGTTGCGCAATCTTAAAGATTCATTGCCCGATGGTAGCATGCACCGCATCGCTGACGAACTCGGTGTAAGTGTAGAAACCGTACGTAACTTCTTCGGTGGCCAGAACTTCCAGTTGGGTCAGAGTGTAGGTATCCACCTCGAGCCCGGTCCTGATGGAGGTCTCGTACGCATCGACGACACCACAGTACTCGACAAGGCTCTTGCTATCCTCGAAGAGGTAAAGGCAGCTGAGGCACCCGCCGAAGAAGCTCCTGCAGCAGAGTAAGCATACACATCTTTATGGTTCTGAAGTCCGTAACTGCAATTCTATGGGATTGTGTGACGGACTTCCTTTTTTTCATACAAGATTGCAAATCCATGAAAAAAGCTGTCATCATCACCATCTTATGCACAGCATTCGCCAGTTGCATATACAACCCCGAGTCACTTAATGTGATACCAGTCCCTCAACAAATAGATATCAATCCCATCGGCACATTCTATTTCGATGAAGAGACACAACTGTACATTGACGCCCCCGAGCCCGATCGTCAGGTCCTGCTCGACTATATATCCACATCCAGCATAGCATCATCCATATATGCTGAGCCCCGTCCGGCCGAAGACATCATCATACTTAAAAGAGTTAATAATCTCCCCGAAGTAAGCAATCCCGAAGGTTATTACCTACGCATCCACGATTCCTCAATTGTCATTGAGTCCACCACGGGAGCAGGCCTCTTCTATGGTCTTCAGACCCTCCTACAGCTACATGCTCAGAGTGATGAGATACCCGTATGCACCATTATTGATGAGCCCCGTTTTGTCTATCGTGGTATGATGCTCGATGTGTCGCGCCACTTCTTTGATGTCGATTTCGTGAAGAAGCAGATCGATGCCATGGCCCATTTCAAGCTCAATCATCTGCACCTCCATCTCACCGATGCCGCAGGTTGGCGTATTGAGATCAAGCAATATCCATTGCTCACCCAGCAAGCCGCTTGGCGTCCTCAAGCCACATGGAAAGAGTGGTGGAATGGTGATCGTCAGTATGTAGAGGAGGGTAGCACCCATGCTTATGGAGGATACTACACCCAGGAACAGATACGCGACATCATCTCCTATGCACAATCCCGCTTTATCACGGTGATACCCGAGATAGAGATGCCCTCCCATTCCGAGGAGGTTCTTGCCGTATATCCCGAACTCTCTTGTTCGCACGTACCTTATAAGGAGTCTGACTTCTGTATAGGCAACGAGCACACTTTTGAGTTCCTTGAGAATGTACTCACTGAAGTCATCTCCCTCTTCCCCTCAGAGTATATCCATATCGGCGGCGACGAGGCCAGCAAGCAATCGTGGAAGAGTTGTCCACTATGTCAGTCACGTATGCAAAGCGAGGGTCTGGCCGATGTCGATCAACTACAGAGCTATCTCATCCACCGCATCGATAGTTTCCTTACCGCTCATGGTCGTAAACTCCTTGGTTGGGACGAGATTCTTGATGGAGGACTCTCACCAAACGCTACCGTTATGTCGTGGCGTGGCACCGAGGGAGGACTCCGTGCCATTGCTTCAGGCCACCGTGCTATTATGACACCAGGCGAATACTGCTACCTCGATGCCTACCAAGATGCCCCGCATACACAGCCCGAAGCCTTCGGAGGTTACCTTCCACTACATAAGGTCTACTCCTACGATCCCATGCCCGATACACTCACAGCTACCCAGGCATCACTCCTCTATGGTGTGCAAGGCAATCTCTTTGCCGAGTATATACCCACCGAAGAGCACATGGAATACATGATGTATCCCCGTCTTTTTGCTATAGCTGAGGTAGGGTGGAGCAGTCCCGAAGATAAAGACTACACCCATTTCCATCATCGAGCGCTTGAAGCCATAAAACACATGAAACGTGATGGTTATAATGCCTTCGACCTCAGTCATGAGGTTGGCAACCGTCCAGGAGCAGATAAGCCCATCCAGCATTTGGCTGTAGGTAAGCAAGTTAGCTACAACAATGGCTCGGCCTATTATCCAAGTTATACAGCCGGTGGCGATAGCGCCCTGGTTGATGGTTGGCATGGCGGATGGACCTATGGCGACAAGCGCTGGCAGGGATTCCTCGGACGTCACGGCGTAGATATGACCATTGATTTGGATTCCGTTATTAAAGTCCGCAGCATCAGTGCCGATTTCATGCAGATATGTGGTCCGGGCGTGTTTATGCCATCACAAGTGACTATATCAGTATCTACTGACGGAGTTAACTACACACAACTCAAGTGCATTGACAATGATGTCGTGCGCGACGATGCCGTCACGTTCAAAACCTTTGGTTGGAATGGAAAAGTCACTGCACGCTATATCCGTTATCAAGCACAACGCAGTCATCATGGAGGTTTTCTGTTCGTAGATGAAGTTGTCGTAAGATGATTGTCTGCACAAAGGTCATGTCAATCAAACGCCATATAATTATATAATAGGAGTGCTCAACATTCCTAATTATATAATACAATCAACCAAATTAAACATAATCTCGATTATACAGCTTTTGCGAATTTACATTTTCAGATGTGTATTTTCAATATATTATATATATAGATTGTTCAGTTCGGCTTTAATCTTTCGCCAGTTTGGCAAGTAATGAGTCAGCAACGATTTGAACTGCTCGTTGTGCAGACGTACGATAATATGCAGCAGTTCATGTACCACCACATATTCAATACAGTGCACCGGACGCTTCATCAGTTCCAGATTGAAGTTGATGTTGTGTGTCCTGTGGTTGCAGTTTCCCCAAATCGTCTTCATCTGTTTTACGGTAATTTGGTTTGCCTTTACGCCAATGATTTGTTCCCATTTCGCGATGAGTTCAGTGAGCAGCACCTTCAGCTCTGCGCGATACCATTCCCTCAGCACTTCTTCACGGCGCTTCATGGTAGTTCCCTCGCGTACATATAATATAATGTATTCGTTGCCTTCTATCTCTACCTTTGCCGCACCATTGTGACATACCACCTTCAGGCTATACTTGTGTCCCTTGTAGTAATGATATTCTCCTGATACATATTCATATGGTGCCGGGCGCTTCTGCACGTTCGCCCGATCTATGCGCTGCCTTATCCAAGCCTCTTTTGATAGCATGAATCTCTTAATTTCCTCCTCGCTCATAGTCATAGGTGCCGATATACGTATGCGAGCATCAGCCGGAGATATTCTTAGGTATATGTTCCTAATCCATTTCCATTCTACCTCAGCCACTAAGTCCGCCACCTTGATGACCGACTTTTGCTTTCTTTTATTTCCTATTACCAGCCGCATGTACATTCATACTATTTTTGTACAAAAGTACAACTATTTTCGTCTACTATTGATAATTGCTCGTTTTTTCTTGTTCATCCTTGCCATATTTCTGTGCAACGGGACAGACGGTCAGAAATATCAAATTGCCTTTAGCCCCTACGGGCGGCGACCTAAAGGTTCTCAGAGGCTAATTTTCAAGATAACTCCCTATCCCCCACTCTTTTAACCCCAATTTTCTTTGTCAGCATTTTTCTCCTTCTCAGAATTGGGAGTATCTGATTTTAGTTCATTGTACACAGAACTATCTATCCATTGACATCCCTTTTTTGACAATTCGTTCGCTTCTCTCATATTAATTTATTACTTTTGCATATTATAGGCCTTATAATATGGAAGACTATAGTGAATACCTTATACAGGGTGACCCCGACAAGCATGACAGAGTCCGTAATTGGATGGCTGCCATTGGACTTCAGGATGTAGATGGACTAACACCGTCCAATTACATGTTGGAGACCGTGCGTCGTAATATCAATGGCGAAATCACCATTGATGAAGTTGGCCGATTGGTTGATGAATACTATACCACCCAAGAAGGACTGAAGCAAGAGGCTCGTACCATTGAGGCAGACAAGGTGGCTGTGCGTATAGCTCAACTACTGTCTCACCAAACATTTGGTTTAGGTCCTAATTACCTTGCGCTCATTCACCGTTCACTGTTCGAGGGCATTTATAAGTT
>JAFOYZ010000243.1 GCA_017424485.1 Bacteroidaceae bacterium | reverse complement strand
CTAGTGTATCAATCTATCGAACTTGCCGAGAGCCAAAGCGGATTGCTATCACTCATCTCTAAAAATAGTGAGTGCATCCTCATCACCATCGACAAGGACAACAAGGTGTTGCTCTACGAGGGTAGCGCCCGTGTAGAGTGCAAGGAACTGGGCAAGAAAGTGCTCTTCCTTGGTGCCAGCAGCAAGGACTACCGCGCTATCGTGGAGCAACTGCGCATCGGCACCTTCCGCATGTAAATAATTCTTCCCGGCAAGAAAGGTGCGGAGCATGAGGGGTACTTTTTTGAGACTTTTGGGTACCCTTCATCGCTTCGTTCTTGCCAACAAGGTATTTGACGCTTGCAAAACAAAAAACTTCGCGGTTTCAAGCATTTTCTCACAGAATCTTATTACTTTTGTTTTTTGAAACATGTTTTTTGTAACGCAAACCGCCATGAAGCAGATCATCACACACTTTACCGATAACGATCTCTATACCTTCACCTGCATGTACTACATCTTGCAGAAATACCCCCGTGCCGAGACCGAGTATCGCTTCTTCGACCGCAACCACACCCGTTACCCCCAGGGCTTCGATGCCCTGCTGCGCGAACAACTGGAACATCTGGCCGAGGTGACCATCACCGACGAGGAACGTGAGTATATGACCCGCGCTTTCCCCTTCCTGCCCTACTGGTTTGTCAACGTCTTCCTACGCGGCTTCCGATTCAATCCCGCAGAGCTCACCATCACGCAGGACGAAGAGGGCCATCTCGACATCAGCGTCAAGGGCAAGTGGTGGAGCACCATCATTTGGGAGATGCCCATCCTGGCCACCATATCGGAGCTGATGCATATCCTCAATGGCGATGCCGCGAAGTACGATGCCGAGGCCGAGTATGCCAAGAGTCTCGACAAGGGCCGACAGATATGGCGTGGCGGACTCACGCTGGGTGATATGGGTACGCGCCGCCGCTTCTCCTTTGCTCATCAGGAGCGCGTGATAGATGCTCTGAAGCAGTCGTACCACGAGGTGAAAGAGGCCACCGATGGACAATGCGGACGCTTCACGGGCACATCGAACGTCTACTTTGCCATGACGAAAGGTATCCCTTGCCTGGGTACGATGAGCCACCAGTGCATCTCGTTCGAGGAGATCGTGAGCGGTGTCATCGAGTGCAACTACAACGTGATGAACAAGTGGTCAGAGGTCTACGATGGCAATGTGGGCATCTTCCTCTACGACTGCTTTGGCGACCGCGTGTTCTTCAACAACCTCTCGAAGCGCATGGCCATGACCTTCTCAGGGCTGCGTATCGACAGTGGCCGCGAGGAGGAGCAGGTGGACCTCATCGTCCAAAAATACAAGCAGCTGGGCATCGACCCCATGACCAAGCAGGCTGTATTCAGCAACGGGCTTGACATCGACCGCGCCATCGAGATACACCGCTACTGTGAGGGGAAGATCGTGGACAGCTACGGTGTGGGTACCTTCCTCACCTGCGACGTCACCGACTGCTCGCCCATGAACATCGTGCTGAAGCTTGTACATGGCCGCATCACCGAATCGCGCGAATGGCATCCCTGCGTGAAACTCTCGTGCGACAAGGGTAAGACCCTGGGCGACAAGCAGAAGTGCGACTACCTGGTATCGGTACTGAACAGATAAGCACTCTCGACGACCGCCTTCAAGTGGTTTGGTTGGACATAAATGGCTACGAAAAGTCTGCTTGTTGGTTTTCAGCCATATCCCTTGTTATTCAGCCCTATTTTATGTTTGCGAGAATAAACTTCGATATAAAAGGCAGTTGTCAACAAAAAAAGTAGTATCTTCGCAACATATTTATACACGCGCAAACATTTACTATCAAATATTAACAAAACACAACTGTATGAAGAAAACACTTCTGACTCTTTTGGCAGGCATCCTGTTGGCATCGACCTCGGTGCTCTACACCAGCTGCCAATCGAAGCCCGGCACCTTCGAGATTGGTGAGGGCAAGTTTCTCCTCAACGGCGACTCCTTCACCGTGAAGGCGGCCGAAGTACACTACCCCCGCATCCCCCGCGAATATTGGGAGCACCGCATCGAGATGTGCAAGGCGTTGGGTATGAACTCAATCTGTATCTACATCTTCTGGAACATCCACGAGCAGCAGGAGGGTGTATACGACTTTACTGGCAACAACGACATCCGCGCGTTCTGTAAGCTGGCTCAGAAGCATGGCATGTATGTCATCGTGCGTCCTGGTCCCTACGTATGTGCCGAGTGGGAGATGGGTGGTCTGCCCTGGTGGCTCTTGAAGAAGAAGGATATCCGCTTGCGTGAGCAGGACCCCTACTTCATGGAACGCGTGCGCCTCTTCGAGCTTGAGGTGGGTAAGCAGCTTGCCGACCTTCAGATCACCCGTGGCGGCAACATCATCATGGTGCAGGTAGAGAACGAATATGGCTCATACGGCAAGGATAAGGAGTATGTATCGGCCGTGCGCGATATGGTGCGCGAGGCTGGCTTCACCGACGTGCCTTTGTTCCAGTGCGACTGGGCTTCAAACTTTGAGCTCAACGCCCTCGACGACCTCGTGTGGACCATGAACTTCGGTACCGGTGCCAACATCGACAGCCAGTTCCGTCGCCTGAAGGAGCTGCGTCCCAACACTCCGCTCATGTGCTCAGAGTTCTGGAGCGGATGGTTTGACAACTGGGGCCGTCAGCACGAGACCCGTGACGCCAAGGATATGGTGGCTGGCCTGCAGGAGATGCTCGACAAGAATATCTCATTCTCACTCTATATGACACACGGAGGTACCTCATTCGGCCACTGGAGCGGTGCCAACAGCCCCGGCTTCTCACCCGACTGCTCATCATACGACTACGACGCGCCCATCAACGAAGCGGGTCAGGCTACTCCCAAGTACCATGAGTTGCGCAACATGCTGGCTCAGTACAACGGTGGCAAGCCTCTGCCCGAGGTGCCCGCCGCTATGCCCGTGCAGACCGTGGCTGAGTTCCAGATGACTGAGGTTGCTCCCATCTTCGACAACCTCCCCGAGGCTATCCACTCTGAGGAGATCAAGACCATGGAGGAGTTTGACCAGGGTTGGGGTTCTATGCTCTACCGCACCACCCTCAAGGGTACCGACAGCCAGAGCCGCCTCACCATCACCGACGCCCACGACTATGCACAGGTATTCATCGATGGCAAGTACATCGGCAAGATGGACCGTCGCCTCGGTGAGAAGGTGCTCACTCTTCCCTCAGTGCGCGAGGGCGCTGTGCTCGACATCCTCGTAGAGGCTATGGGCCGCATCAACTTCGGTCGCGCCATCAAGGACTTCAAGGGTATCACCGACCGTGTAGAGATCACCACTGTAGCCGCCAATGGCGAGGCTACCACTACCGAGCTCAAGGGCTGGGATGTATACCTCTTCCCCAACACCTACGAGTTCACCACCAACAAGAACTATCAGGCTGTAGGCGACACCAAGGCTCCCGGTTACTACAAGGGTAGCTTCACTGTTGACAAGAAGGCCGACACCTTCCTCGACCTCACCACTTGGGGTAAGGGTCTCGTATATGTAAACGGTCACTGCCTCGGCCGCTTCTGGGAGATTGGTCCCCAGCAGACACTCTACGTGCCTGGTTGCTGGCTCAACAAGGGTGAGAACGAAATCCTCATCCTCGACGTGAAGGGTCCGCAGGAGAACAAGCTCTGCGGTCACGAGAAGCCCATCCTCGACGCTCTGCGCAACCCTGTGCCCGCATCGCACCGCGAGCCCGGCACCGTGCTCAGCCTCAAGGGCGAGAAGCCCGTACTGAGCGCCCGCTTCAAGGCTGGCAACGGCTGGCAGGAGCAGAAGTTTGGTAAGTCCCTCGAGGGCCAGTACGTATGTATCGAGGTACTCAACAACCAGAAGGCTAATGATGCCTACACTGCTATTGCCGAGTGGTATCTGCTCGATGCTGAGGGCAATCGCCTGAGCCGCGAGCCCTGGACCATCCAGTATGCCGACAGTGAGGACAAGAGCCGTAGCAACCGCACAGGCGACCGCATCTACGACCTCCAGGAGAGCACCTACTGGGCTACAGCAAAGGGTGCCGAGCTGCCCCACCACCTCATCATCAATCTCGGCAGCAAGCAGCAGCTCACCGCTCTGCAGTACCTGCCCCGTATGGAGGAGGGTGCTCCCGGTGCTATCAAGGAATACCGCATCTACGTGAAGGACGAGCCCTTCGCCATCGTGAAGGAGTAAATACCCGTTCTTGACATTCACACAATGCCCCACCATCGAGCACGATGCGTGGGGCATCTCTTTTTTTAAAACAACAACTTAGGAGTGAGCCAAATAAAAAAACGTTGTACCTAGTAAATATATTTCCTCAAATAAAGACAATAGCTAAGAAATTTAGTTATATTTGCAGATTATAAGGAAGTTGCCTTTGGAAGTAACATAAACGAAATAAAAAACATCATAATATGAGAAAGCACTACTTGAGAATGATTGCGACCCTATTGATAGGCGCTACAATGTCATCGGCACAAGCAACCAACGATGCGCAACGCGAGCAGCTAGGGCGCGGTCTTATTGTAAACCGAGCGACAAAGGGAAACTTTATCAGTTGGAGACTATTGGCCACAGACGATAAGAACACCACTTTTGATCTGTTGCGTGACAGCATGATGCTGAAGAGCAATATCGCGACGGCCACCAACTACACAGACACATACGGCACGGCCGTACATAAATATCAAGTGGTGACCAAACAGAATGGTGAACCTATAGATACGACGGAAGCTGTTAGTCCCTGGACCGACTATTATTATCAATTGCATCTAGACAAGCCCACAGCAAATGGCTACACATACTCTCCTAACGACTGCTCTGTAGGCGATGTAGATGGAGATGGCGAATATGAACTTTTTGTAAAGTGGGATCCGTCGAACTCGAAAGACAACTCACAAGATGGTATAACGGGCAACGTCTATCTGGATTGCTACAAGATAGATTGGACTCAAGGTGGAGCTGGCACTACACCCACCAAACTATGGAGAATAGACCTAGGCGTAAACATTAGAGCAGGTGCACATTATACCCAATTCATGGTGTATGACTTTGATGGTGACGGACATGCCGAGATGATGTGTAAGACAGCACCAGGAAGCAAAGATGGAGCAGGCAACTACGTAAGCGCTGCAGGTACTGACACAAAGATACAAAACTGCAATAATACAAAGAACTGGAGGAACAGTGGCGGTAAAATTGATGGCGGTTACGAATTCCTCACCGTATTTGAGGGTCTCACGGGAAAAGCCATACATACCGTGTTCTACAAGCCCAACCGCAATGCTACCACCGTAGGTACCGAATCGACCGGTACATATAACTGGGACGACCGTAGTGGAAAGACCGACAAAGCGAGCTATGGTAACCGTGGAGAACGATACCTCGCAGCCGTAGCACATCTCGATGGAGCTGACAAAAATGCAAGTGCAGTATTTACACGAGGTTATTATACATATGCATACCTATGGGCAGTCACATTCGACGGAAAGCAAATCAGCGACAAGTGGTATCACTCATCGCATAGCAAGACACAGTATAAGGTAACCGATGCTGACGGCAACACCAAGACCTATACCCCACCCGCTGCTACCAGCGGAAGCGGCAGCCGCACGATGTATGGCAATGGTAACCACAACCTCTCGGTAGGCGATGTTGATGGTGACGGAGCCGACGAAATCATCTGGGGAGCTGCAGCACTGGACAATGACGGAACCTTGCTCTATGCTACAGGGTTCGGGCATGGTGATGCCATGCATCTAGCCGACCATAATCCTGATCGTCCAGGTCTCGAACTCTTTATGGTACACGAAGGATCGCCCTACGGATGGGACCTCCACGATGCGGCTACTGGAAAGATACTTTTCAAGGCAACAGGCTCTTCAGACAACGGACGCGGCATGGCAGCCCAACTATCAGCCACAGACCGCGGCTCATACTTCAGCTCAGCAAACGACAGATCGCAACGTAGCGCCATCACAGGTAACGTTGCTAGCAACGGTAATACTTCGATGAACTTCCGCATCTTCTGGGACGGCGACCTACATGAGGAGTTGTTCGATGGCGGAAAGATTGACAATTGGAATGGCAATGGCACTAGCCGCCTCTACATCAACGGCAAGAACCCCTACGACTACAACGCATCGAACACATGTAATGGTAGCAAATCGACCCCCAACCTGCAAGCCGACATCCTTGGAGACTGGCGAGAAGAAATCATCCTCTGGAGCACCAACGACAACGCCACACTCAATGTTTTTGCTACCAGTAGCACAAGCAACTATCGAGTACCCACCCTTATGCACGATCATACCTACCGCATGGGTGTAGCTTGGCAGAATGTAGCATACAATCAGCCACCGCACATCGGATATTATCTGCCCGACTCACTAGGTGGACGCATCTATCTAGATACACTATCAGGAGAGGCCGAACAAACTATCGAGTTGGGAGATTCGATCAATACTATCGTATTCCACTACAAGAATGCAACTGGAATACAGCGTTCTGGGGTATATGCAAATTTCGGCATCTCTATAGACATCGACAGTGATGCGCAGACAGTCACCATTCATGGTAAACCCAGCAAGACTGGCACTATCAGATATACGCTCAAGACATTGGGCAACGACATAGAAGCATCAGTGTCAGGTAAGATATATGTAAAAGAAGCATCAGACATAGAAAGTGTAGAAACTAATCCTGAAAAAGATATCATATACGACCTCCTTGGGCGCGAAGTAAAAATAGCCACTAAAGGCATATATATCATCAATGGCCACAAGGTATGGATTAAATAGCACTACTCTCCATATTGTCACTATTAACCTCAAAAACACATGACTCGTATGAGAAAATATTCTTTTTTTATCACATTAGTGAGCCTGCTCTGGGGGTTCAGCGCTTGCTCACAACAGACTGACGAGAACCTAAAATTGTGGTACGAACAACCTGCCAAATTATGGGTGGAGGCATTACCCATAGGAAACGGTCGACTAGGAGCCATGATTTACGGAAATCCTATACATGAGGAGATCCAATTAAACGAAGAGACCATATGGGGAGGTTCGCCACACAATAATGTCAACCCACTTGCCAAAGACCATCTAGACGAGATTCGCACCCTCATCTTCGAAGGCGAAAACCTTAAGGCTCAAGACCTGTGCGGAAAGTATATCAGTGCACAACGTGCTCATGGTATGCCCTATCAAACGGTAGGTTCGCTCAAACTCCACTTCAACAACATCGACAGTGTCAGCGACTACCGTCGTGAACTAGATATCAGCAATGCCATCGCAACTACCACCTTCACAGCCAATGGCATAGACTTCTGTAGAGAAAGTTTCGCATCATTTTCCGACGACGTTATCATCATACGGCTCACGGCCTCAAAAAAAGAGGCCCTATCATTTGAAGCACGTTACGATACACCTATGCCACACGACATACCCACTGCCGATGTTAATAGAAAAACACTCACGCTGCGCGGACGAGGTACCAATCATGAAGGTGTAGAGGGAAAAGTAAAGTATACAAGCATCGCTTACTTTGACCATAAAGGGGGACATCTAAATGCCCAAAATGGTACACTTAGCATCACTGATGCTGACGAAGTTACCATCTACCTATCGATAGGCACTAACTTTGTCAATTATAAAGATATAAGCGGCAATGCTGATCAGCGGGCAGAAGCTCCTCTTGCTGCCATGCCAACAGACTACAAAAAAGCCAAAGCAGCACACGCCACACACTACCGCAACTATTTCGAGCGCGTAAGCCTTAACCTCGGCACAACACCGGCTGCTGCAATGCCGACCGACAAACGCATAGAACAGTTCGCACAAGGTAATGACCCACAACTGATAGAACTCTATTTCCAGTTTGGACGCTACCTCCTCATAAGTTGTTCACAACCTGGAGGACAAGCTGCCAACCTTCAAGGAATATGGAATCATCAACCCAAAGCCCCTTGGGATGGTAAGTACACCTCTAACATCAACCTTGAAATGAACTATTGGCCTGCTGAGGTTACTAACCTCACAGAGTTACACGAACCATTACTGAGACTGATCTATGAAGCTGCGGAAAAGGGTAAAGAGACAGCTGAAATGTATGGTTGCCGTGGATGGACCCTACATCACAACACCGATATATGGCGCAGTACAGGTGCCGTTGACGGACCAGCATACGGCATATGGCCTACCTGCAATGCTTGGTTGTGCCATCATCTCTACGACCATTATCTCTTCACTGGAGACAAGGACTTCTTACGCGAAGCTTATCCTATCATGAAAAGTGCCTGCGAGTTTTACATTGACTTTCTTGTGCCCGAACCCAGAAATGGATGGTTAGTAGTTGCACCAAGTTTCTCACCTGAGAACACGCCCTTTGTTAATGGCCGTTCGTTCAGTGTCGTGGCCGGAGCGACTATGGATAATCAGTTGGTATGCGACCTTATGCGTAACACCACGGCTGCTGCACGCCTTCTAGGCGAAAAGGCCGCATTTATAGACACACTAGTCAATATAGAATCACACCTCGCGCCTATGCAAGTGGGCCGATGGGGACAACTGCAAGAGTGGATGGAAGATTGGGACAACCCTCGCGACCGACACCGTCACGTATCACACCTGTGGGGACTCTATCCTGGAAATCAAATCACAACAGATACGCCCGAACTATTTGAGGCTGCAAAAAAAAGCCTCATCGCGAGAGGAGATCCCTCTACTGGATGGTCTATGGGATGGAAGGTATGTCTGTGGGCACGCTTGCTCGATGGCAACCATGCCATGAAACTTATACGCGAACAGATAAAGCCCGCAATTACATCATTTGGAGAAACAGGAGGCACGTATCCCAACCTATTTGATGCTCATCCTCCCTTCCAAATTGATGGTAACTTCGGATGTGCTGCAGGTATCGCTGAAATGCTTGTACAGAGTCACACAGGATACATCCATCTGCTTCCTGCATTACCCGATGAATGGCATACTGGTAGTGTAAAAGGTCTGCGCTGTCGTGGAGGTTTCGAGATTTTAGAACTCTGCTGGACAGATGGTAAAGTCTCTAAGTGCAAGATACGCTCAACACAAGGTGGCATGTTGCGTATCAAGATAAATGATGAAGAAAAATCTTCATTAAGAGAAAAGGAGACCCAACCAGGAGAAATCTTCACACTAGAGAATTAACCAATCTTCGCCTTGTATCGTGGCATTGAGTTATTTCGCATTAGCTAAAAAAAACTAAGCAAACAAACATACTACAAATCTCCTTGTTGTTGATTAGTGTAATTCATTTATGTCTAATTTAACAACAAGGAGATATTTGTATGACAGCACCATTAGAAGGTATCAAGGTCATTGACTGGACTCAAGTACAATCAGGTCCTTCGTGTACACAGATGTTGGCGTGGCTAGGCGCCGATGTGATAAAAATTGAGCGTGTGGGCCTCGGCGACCCTACACGCACCGAGCTGCTCGACTATCCCGACATGGATAGCCTCTACTACCTGCAGCTCAACTGCAACAAACGCTCCATAGAGCTCAACATGAAGACTCCCGAGGGCAAGGAAATCTTGACCAAACTACTCAAGACGGCCGACATCTTCGTGGAGAACCTACACCCCGGGGCCGTGGCCAAACTGGGTTTCTCGTGGGAAGAGGTACATAAGATCAATCCGCGCGTCATCTACGGCACCATCAAGGGCTTCAACGATGACTCGCCCTTCGCCTCGGTCAAGGCCTTCGAGCCTGTGGCACAGTGTGCAGGCGGTGCGGCCGCCACTACGGGTTGGTGGAAGGGCGACTACAATATGCCCACCCAGTCAGGTGCCGCCCTAGGCGACAGTAACACCGGTATGCACTTGCTCATCGGCCTCCTAGCAGCACTCATGCAACGCGAGAAGACAGGCGAGGGCTGCTTCGTTGAGCAATCGATGCAGGATGCGGTCATTAACCTCTGTCGCGTGAAGCTGCGCGACCAGCTCATCCTTGAGCACACCGGTGTACTCAAGCATTTCCCCCAATACCCCAACGGCACCTTTGGCAACACCGTGCCCCGTGGTGGTAATGTAGAGGGCGGACAGGTGATGGGCTGGTGTTACCGCTGCAAGGGATGGGAGACCGACCCGGGTGCCTTCGTCTACATCGTGTTGCAGAACGAGGAAAAGCCCTTCGCAGCTGCAGCTACTGCCATCGGGCACCCCGAATGGGCCACCGACCCCAAGTACAACACTCCCGAGGCGCGTAACAAGATCAAGGAGGAGATATATGCTGCCGTAGAGGCCTACACCATCACCCGTGAGAAGATGGAGATTGTGGAGACCTTGGGCAAGGCAGGCGTACCTTGTGGCCCCGTGCTCACGATGAAGGAGATTGCCGAGGATGAGTCGCTGCGCAAGTGCGGCACCATCGTCGAGGTGGACCAGCCCGGACGTGGCAAGTTCCTCACCATCGGCTGTCCGCCCAAATTCTCGAGTTACAAGCCCGAAGTGAAGCCTGCCCCTGCACTGGGAGAACACACCAACGAGGTGCTTCGCGAGATTGGCTACACGGCCGAGGAGATTGCCGCATTGCGTAGTAAGAAAGTTGTGTAGATTGTTAAATTTGGAGTTACAGGAGTTCAGGAGTGATGCTTCGCTTAGGAGTTCAGACAAATGTTTCGACTACTGCTTGGACTGACTTCGTGAACAGACTATTGTCTGTACTTCTGAACTCCTGACTCCTGAACTTCCTAAATAAACGAAATTATGAATTATATAACAGACAACGCCCCGCTTACCGACGGCATGCACCTCCTGGTTGATGCCCTCAAACGTAATGGCGTAGAGACCATCTACGGTGTCGTGGGCATTCCCGTCACCGACCTCGCCCGCCACGCACAGGAGGTGGGCATCCGATACATCGGATTTCGCCACGAGCAGTCGGCGGGTAATGCCGCCGCTGTGAGTGGCTACCTCACCCAGAAACCGGGCATCTGCCTCACCGTGTCGGCTCCGGGCTTCCTCAACGGACTCACTGCATTGGCTTGTGCCACACAGAATGGCTTCCCGATGATACAGATCAGCGGCTCCAGCGACCGCAATATCATCGACCTGCAGCAGGGCGACTATGAGGGCCTCGACCAGATGAATATCGCCAAGCCCTTCGCTAAAGCGGCCTACCGTATCAACCGTCCCGAGGATATTGCCGTAGGCGTGGCGCGTGCCATACGTGCTGCCGTGTCGGGCCGACCGGGTGGCGTGTACCTCGACATCACCACCGCCATGCTCAGCACCACGATGGATGCCGAGGCGGCCGCGGCATCGCTCTTCACGCCCATCGACCCCGCTCCCAAGCAGTATCCCTGCTCGAATGCCGTGAAGCGGGCCTTGAAGCTTCTCGCTTCGGCCAAGAAACCCCTCATCATCCTCGGTAAGGGAGCCGCCTATGCGCAGGCCGAAAATCAGGTGCGCACCCTCGTGGAGGAGACGGGGATCCCCTTCCTCCCCATGTCGATGGCCAAGGGCCTGCTCCCCGACGACCATCCCCAGTGTGCTGCCTCGGCGCGTAGCCTGGTACTTGGCCAAGGCGATGTGGTGATGCTCATCGGTGCTCGCCTCAACTGGCTGCTCACCCACGGCAAAGGCAAGAAGTGGAATCCTGCGGTGCAGTTCATCCAACTCGACATCGAGCCCGAGGAGATGGATAGCAACCGACCCATAGCAGCACCCGTGGTGGGCGACATCGTCTCTTCCCTTGAGGTGATGATAGCCAAGATGGACAACTTCAACATCCAATGCCCTAAGGAGTGGCGCGATGCTATCGACACCGTGAAGCAGACCAATGCCGTAAAGATGCAGGCCAAACTTACCACGCCCACCTCGCCTATGAACTACTTCAATGCGCTCAAGGCCGTGAGCGATGTGATGCAGGGCTACAAGGACATCTACCTCGTGAACGAAGGGGCCAACACGCTTGACGACACGCGTAACGTAGTCAATATGTACCGTCCGCGCTTGCGTCTCGACACGGGTACGTGGGGTGTGATGGGTATCGGCATGGGTTATGCTATCGGTGCTGCCGTCACGAGTGGCAAGCAGGTCATCGCCATCGAGGGCGACAGCGCCTTCGGCTTCAGTGGCATGGAGGTGGAGACCATCTGTCGATACCATCTGCCCGTCACCATCGTAGTGATGAACAACGGTGGCATCTACCGCGGCAATGACCCCAACCTCGGTGGTGGTGCCGACCCGTCGCCTACCTCGCTCACGCCCGATGCACGCTACGATAAGATGATAGAGGCTTTCGGTGGTATGGCCTACCACGTCACCACGCCAGACGAATTGCGCACAGCCCTCACCGATGCGCTCGCCTCGCGCAAACCCTCGCTCATCAACTGCGTCATTGACCCTGCCGTCGGTACCGAGAGCGGGCATATCGGGAACTTGAATCCGAAAAGTAGTCTCTCCCCTACCCCTCCCAAGGAGGGGTGATGCAGGCTTCGCGATCAAATCTATATTATCTGTTTAACTCTTTAATTGCCTCTAACTAATCCTTCCCATAGGACAGGAGTCCCCCTCCTTGGGAGGGGTTAGGGGAGGCCTCATGTTCATTATGCTCGACATTCTCATCAAAGACATCCTTCCCATCTTTGTCATCATGGCGTTGGGATATGCAGCCGGCAAGCGTGGCGTGTTCTCCGCTGCCAATGCGCAAATCTTCAATAAGTTGGTACTCACCTATGCTCTGCCAGCAGCGTTGTTCGTATCCATTGTCAAGGCCAACCGCACGATGCTGTTCGACGATGGCAAGCTACTCATCATCAGCCTCGTCATCCTCGTGGG
>JAFOYZ010000242.1 GCA_017424485.1 Bacteroidaceae bacterium | reverse complement strand
TTATCGATCCATTGCACGTTTTTAAGCCATTGCTCTTCGCTCATACGCCAAGCTAAAGCTACAGAAGGGAAATATCCCCAAGGGTTCTGTGTGAAACGTGAAGAAGCATCTGCACGGAAGTTAGCCGTGATCATATAGCGGTCGGCATATGAATAGAACACACGTCCTAAGAAGGATAAGCGACGTACACGTGCCACACCGTCGGAAGAATAGGTTTGATCTTCTGTAGCCTTGCTAAGATACCAGTTGCTCTCCACCGGATTGAGGATTTGTGCGCCCGATCCACCGATGCTATAATAGTTGTATTCCTCCCAGGTTTGACCTGCCATGAGTGAGAAATTGTGCTTACCTATTTTCTTGGAATATGTAGCAGTAACCTCCTCAAGCAATGTGCAATGACGAGACATGGATGAAGAGATGAAGTTTTTCTCTGAGTAGTTGTAAGAAGTATAGGTATTGGGATATGTAAAGTTGCGATTGCGATTGAGGGAATAATCCAGCGAGATGCTTGGTCGGATGACGAGTCCCTCGACAGGTTTGATCTCCAAGTAGAAGTCACCTACAACACGTTCGTTCTTATTGGATGGCTCGGTATTGAACGCCATCTGATAAGGGTTGGTTACGTTCTTGAAGTTAGAACCTGCAGAATAGTCTCCAGAGAGGTCCTTACCCTCGGCATTCAGACTACCATCGGGATAATAGACAGGATCCCATTGTCCCATCGCCATGGCAGCAGAAATGATAGAGGCACCAGCAGAAGAAGAGTTGTGCATGGCATTGCGTCCTGTACTGGATACAAAAGAAAGGTGCTCACCTATCTTGAGCCATTTGCGAACTTCGTAATCCGAGTTGAGACGAATGGTAAAGCGGTTGTAGTCGGAGCCAATGATGGTACCCTCTTGTCCGAAATAGGAGGACGAGAAAGCATAATGTCCCTTATCATTACCGCCATCGATGCTCAGATTATAGTTGTGCATGAAAGCGTTGGCATTGAAGACCTCGTCTTGCCAATCGGTCTCTTGGCTAGCATAATCAAAATTGGTAGGATAGTATGGTGATTTGCCTAGTTTGTACATCTTGAGCCATTCTGCGAAACCACTCTGTTGGTAATAGGCGATTTCTTCTGCGCCATTACGCATAGCACCGATACGTAGCTCTGTCTCAGTCTGCTGCTGTGCGTTCATGAGATCGAGTTTGCGCCAACGATTTTGAATGCCCCAATACGCATCGAACGAGATATTGGCTTTGCCCTTGCCGCCGGACTTGGTAGTAACCAAGATCACGCCATTGGCACCACGTGAACCGTAGATAGCAGTAGCGGAAGCGTCCTTAAGGATTTCCATAGACTGGATATCATTAGGTGCAAGGAATGAGATATCGCTAGTAATGACACCATCTACTACGTATAATGGATCGTTGCCACCGATTGCAGAACCGATACCACGAATACGAATGGTGGCACCCTCGCCTGGTTGACCAGAGTTGGTAGTAACGGTAACACCTGCTGCACGACCTTGCAGGGCTTGATCGAGACCTGCCACAGGGGCTTTGGTAAGATCCTCTGCGCTTACTGATGCGACTGCACCAGTGAGGTCGGACTTCTTCATGGTACCATAACCAATGGCTACCACCTCTTCCAGCATCACATTGTCAGCTAGGAGGGTGATATGCATGGGAGCAGAAATGGCTTTGACTTCTTGTGTCTTGTAACCCATGTATGAAACCACCAAGATATCGCCAACATTACCATCTAGGAAGAAGTTACCATCAAAGTCGGTGATGGTACCAATGGTAGTGCCCTTGATTGTAACATTGGCACCAATGACAGGATCGGGTTCTCCCTCTGCCATTACTACACCAGAGATGGTAGTTTGTGCTAAAATCGAAAGAGGCAAAAATAGGAGTAGCCCCAAAAGATAAATGTGTTTCATGGTTGTATATGATTTAAAATCGCTCCAAAGGTAATAATTTTATTTAGAATATCCAAATAAATCCACAAAAAAAACACATTTTACCTATCTTAAACGTATTTTTCAACAATAACATTCGTTTTCGGGTATTCTGATTGATTTTCACCGCGTATCACTCAGCACCCACCCCACCCTAAAAAAATCGCTCCGTAAAGCGATTTATTTGGTTGGATAAGCCTACCCCCGACCCCTCCCTGAAGGGAAGGGAGGTAAAAAAAGCCATTGTCGTTTTAACCACCAACACACAGCCACCAATGCGAGCAAAGCAAAGAAAAGAACGGTGCACCACTTATGGAACTTAGGTATATATCGCTCAGGTGGGTGCTCTACCAAGCGGTCACGATACTCCACTACGTGGATCGTGTCCGCTATAGTTGAACGTTGAGCGTTGAGAGTTGAGTGATGGCGGTCACGGTACACCTCCTTGGTGATAAAGACCGTATCGTGGATAGTGCGCTCGCGGTAGATGACGGAGTCTTGGTGGTAGAGGGTGTCACGGAGAATAACGGTGTCGTGGGTGTGAGTAGTAGCACTAGCGGCGATGGTAGAGTCAAGGCTTTTGCAACTCGGAAGGGAAAGGAGTATTGTAGCCATACTCAGTGCCAGGGCGAAAGTCAAAGACTTCGAGGATGATTTCTTCATGGGCGTTTTGGGCTTGGAGGATTAAACGGGTCAGTGCCTGTTCCACATCGGCAGATGATCTGCCTTGTGGAGGGTGTAGAGTGTAAGGTGTAGGGTGTAAAGGCGAGGGATTGTTGTCTGCGACAACTAAAATACAGCCAGTGGAGTGCTCGGGCTTCGTGCCACGGTGGAAGCGGATGCCGAGCCTCATCGCCTTATCGCCTTTCGCCTTATAGCCTCTCCGAGGCACATTCTGTACCAGCGGCAGCAGCCGCTTAAACTTCGGAGACATGGTCACGGCTACATGGTAGCAGAGGGCAGGGATCTCGTAGCCGATACGCTCGAGGGTGTTGCAGAACCAGCGACCGTTGATAACGAGGCGCCCTGTGATGGCAGTGCCTTGGGGGAGATTACGGATTAAACGGATATACATAATTTTGAGTAAGGAGTAAGGAACAAGGAGCAAAGATTCATTTGTATTGTCTGATTAGTCGTTAGTGATATGTCTTGGCTCTTGGTTCTTGGTTCTTTATTCTTTATAT
>JAFOYZ010000241.1 GCA_017424485.1 Bacteroidaceae bacterium | reverse complement strand
AGGTGGCCAACTATAACCTCTCATTGGGCTATGTTGACAAGCAAAGTACATTGGTAGGTAACGATATGGATCGCATTAATATCCGTTTCAATACAGATATTGAGTTCACTGAGAAGTTTGATGCTCGTTTCGACATCTCATTTGCCCGTATCTCACGCAGCTTGCGCAACGATGGTGCTACTCTCGACTATTCCGAGGGTACCTCTACCGCTCCTGGCTTCCTGGCCTATGTGAAGAGTCCCATGCTCAGCCCCTATACTTATTCTGATGGTGTGTTGTCAGACAGCTTCGTTGATGTGGGTGATGAGTCGTACCTTGATGAGGCCTTGGCTAAGTATAATAACTATAACTATAAGTTGGCCAACCCCATTGCGGTGAATGAATATGGTAATGCACAGAACAAAAACTACTTCGAGAACTCTGTACTTAATATCTCTGTAACTCCGAAGTATCAGTTCAATAACCATCTATCGCTCAGTGAACATTTCTCTTACAATCTGGTGAACACTTCAGAGAACTATTATGTACCGATGAATGGTGTGCCCAGCTATTTCGTGGGTAGTGTGAGTGCTTTCCGTGATAATGAAACCCGTGCGTTGGCTTCTCACCACAACACGACCTATTCTGATACACGTCTCGACTGGGCCAAGCGCTATGGCGCACACGATTGGCATGTGTTCGGTGGTGCTCGTGTGCTCATGGATACCTATTCGCTGAATACACAGGTAGGTTATAATACGGGTAACGATAAGACCCCCTTTATGAGTTCATCGCTACTCAACGCTTCTAACGACGGCGCCGATGACCGTTGGAACTCATGGGCATGGTATGTACAAGGTGAGTACAACTATCTCCAGCGTTATTACCTCCAGCTCAATGCTACAGCCGAGACTTCATCACGTTTTGGTAAGGATGCAATCAATAGTATCAAGGTCTTTGGTGCACCATGGACAATGTTCTATGGCGCTCAGGGGGCTTGGGTGGTAAGCAACGAGGCTTGGATGGCTGGCGTTAAGCCTATCAATTATCTGCGTCTTTCGGCTGGTTATGATGTGAGTGGAAATGATGATATTGACTACTATGCTGCACGCAGCTACTTCCGTGCATCGAAGTTTATGAACAGTATTTCTGGTATTGCCTTCGACAATATCGGCAACTCACAGCTGCAGGCCGAGATTACCAAACGCTTCAATGTAGGTTTGGAGGCTAATCTCTTCCGCAATCGTCTGTCGATGCAGCTCAATGGTTTCGTTAGCAATACCGATAATCTTCTCACCTTCCAGTCTCTCGGCTTTCTCTCAGGCTTGCAGTATAACTGGAGCAATGGTGGAGCGTTGAAGAATAGAGGATTCGATGCTTCGGTAATGGGTAAGCTTGTTGCTACCAAGAACTTCCAATGGGAGGTAGGTGCCAGTGCCGGTCACTACAAGAATGAGATTACTCAGCTTCCTGACGGAAAGACCTTTATCAATACTGATGTATATGGTGCCACTATCCGCACTGAGGTCGGTCAGGCTGCCAATCTTTTCTATGGTTATGAGACTGAGGGCGTGTTTGCCACCAGCGAAGAGGCTGCAGCCTCAGGCTTGTATGTGTTGGCAGCCAATGGTGTAGACAAGCAATACTTTAGCGCAGGTGATGTTGTCTTCAAAGATAATCACAAAGATGGAGTCATCGACGAGAAAGACAGAATGGTTATTGGTGACCCTAATCCTGATATCTATGGTAATATCTTCAGTGCTATGCACTACAAACGCTTTGGTCTTGATTTGAATTTCAACTACAGCCTGGGCAATGATGTATACAACTATATGCGCAGCCAGCTCGAGGGCGGTAGCCGCTTCATGAACCAGACAACTGCTATGTTGCATCGTTGGCAGGCTGAGGGACAGGTAACTGATATGCCTCGCGCCACTTTCCAAGACTCCATGGG
Source organism: Bacteroidaceae bacterium (assembly GCA_017424485.1). Taxonomy (GTDB): domain Bacteria; phylum Bacteroidota; class Bacteroidia; order Bacteroidales; family Bacteroidaceae; genus UBA1189. Next base: position 1,873 of record JAFOYZ010000241.1, on the reverse strand, counting down.
CAATAGCCGTTTCAGCGATCGTTGGATTGAAGATGGCAGCTACCTCCGACTCAAGACCGTAACCCTCAGCTATAAGCTTCCTGTAAACTCAACGTTCGTTCAGGGACTTCAGTTCTGGGTGCAGGCCAATAACGTGTTTACCCTTACCAACTACTTGGGTAGCGACCCCGAGTTCTCTGCTACTTCTAATGTGATAGGGCAGGGAGTCGATTTGGGTCATTTGGCACAAAGTCGCAGTTTTGTTGCAGGTATCAAAATTAACCTCTAATCCCTTATATATATAATTGTATGAAACATTCATTCCATATACAGTCAAAACATGGCCGTCGCATCCTTACTGCTTTGTTCTCAGCTATGATGCTCCTGCCTATGACGAGCTGTGAAGATTTCTTGAATACCGAGTCTTCATACTTCTCTGATAGTACGCTTGACAACCCCAGCGATACCCTCTATTCTGTGGTGGGCATTATCAATAAGCTTCAGAGCCTCTCTGACCGCACCATCCTGTTGGGTGAGTTACGTGGTGACCTCTCTGATGTGACCGATGCAACCAACTCAGACCTTCTGGAGATCGCTATGTTCAATGTGAGCGATGACAATCAGTACAATGCCCCGCACGACTACTATGCTGTTATCAACAACTGCAACTACTTCTTGGCCAATGTTGACATTGACATGAAAAACAATCGTAACGAGTATGTCTTCCGTAAGGAATATGCTGCAGTTAAGGCCTATCGTGCATGGACCTATCTGCAGCTGGCACTCAATTACGGTAAGGTGCCTTTGGTTACCGAACCGATCTTGACTCAGGAGGAAGCCAACCGCGAATACCAAAAGATGGGTATCCAGGAGATTTGCCAATATTTTATTGATGATTTGCAGGGTCTTGAGAGCATAGGTGTTCCTTCGTATGGTACCATCCGTAACACCGATTCGCGCTTGTTCTACTTCCCTATCCATGTGTTGTTGGGCGACCTTCATCTTTGGGCAGGAAACTACAAGGAGGCAGCTATGAACTACTATAATTATCTGAGTACGCGCAATGGTGCCAATGTGGCTTATCCTACCGATTTGCTCTATACGATGTGGTCTTCTACCGATCTGCGTTGGATGAATAAGAGTTCAAGAATCTCGTCTGGTGAGGTCTATTCAGCAACTTCAGAGCTTATCACCATGTTCCCAGGCGACTCTATCCCTTCGGAGAATCAGTATAGCCGCTTGAGTGACTATTTCAACTCTACGCCCAACAATGAGTATATGGTTTCTATTGTTCCTTCGCAGAGTTTGATTGACCTTTCTGCTTCTCAGGTATATTGCCATTTGACCTCAGCGTCTAATGTGGTATATCCGCCCAACACACTTGAGGGATTGGATCGAGGAGACTTGCGCCTGTCAGCCTCTTGGAGTGAGAGTGATTATTATGGTATGCTTGGCACTATAGGCGCTTCATCTACCAAGATGGTATCAAATTCCAAGTACAATTCGCGTAATGTACATCTCTATCGCCGTACAATGGTATATCTGCGCATGGCCGAGGCACTCAATCGTGCTGGCTATCCTCGCTTTGCTTACCAGATACTCGAGACGGGTATCAACAACTCGGTCATCGAGAATCAGGTGATACCCTACTATTCAGAGGCTGATGCAGCGTGGCTCCGCCAGTTCAACTTCCCTAACAATATGTATGTACTGCACACAATAGCCGATGCAGCTGATGAAAATACTATGGGTATACACTCTAAGGGTTCGGGTTGGACAGAGTATAACGAGTACTATGCATTCCCCGATGACACAACACTCACTGATCCTCAGCGTTTGGCTTATCAGATAGAGAATGTCGAAGACCTCATCATGGCTGAAGAGGCTCTGGAGT
>JAFOYZ010000240.1 GCA_017424485.1 Bacteroidaceae bacterium | reverse complement strand
GCCCGACACGCTGCACGGACACGTACACATCATCGACCGCTGGGTAGACCGCTCGGAGTTGGCCCCCTTCTACTCATCGGCCTTCACCCGCGCCATCTTTGCCCACGACACACATAGCCATACCCCCCACGGGGCGGCAGGCATTTGCCTCTGCTGCGAAGCCCCCACCCTGCGCAAGGGCCAGCTCCTTGCCGTATGTGGCAATGCAGACTCCCTAGGCGCTTGGGACACCCACCGTGCACGCCTCATGGAGCCCCACGGCACCGAGTGGCAGCTCTGGCTCGACAAGAGCGAGCTGGGCGAGAACTGTGAGTTCAAGTTTATCATCCTTGAGAAGTCAAACGATAACGATAACGTTAACGATAACGATAACGAAAGCCCCCATCCGGAGGCCAATAATTATCAATTATCAATTATCAATTATCAATTCATCTCCTGGGAGCCCGGCGACAACCGCACCCTCCACATTGACCACTACAGCGACGTGAGTCTACGCGTGCTGCGCACCTATACCCTGCGCGACCCCCAGGAGCCGTGGCGCGGTGCCGGTGTGGCTATCCCTGTATTCTCTCTCCGCTCTAAGAAGAGCTTCGGCATCGGCGAATTCTCCGACATCCCCCTCATGGTCGACTGGGCAGCCAAGACAGGCCAATGTTTCCTGCAGCTACTGCCCGTAAACGACACCACCATGAACCGTAACTGGCACGAATCATACCCCTACAATGCCATCACCTGCTTTGCCCTCAACCCCATGTACATCCGCCTCGAAGAGGTTGGCGTACTCACCGACAAGGAGGCCATGAAGGAGTTCCGCAAGCAGCAGAAGGAGCTGAACAAGTTGCCTCAGGTCGACTTCGATGCCGTAGTCATCGCCAAGTGGGATTACCTGCACCGCATCTTCGCACAAGAGGGCGAGCAGACACTTGCTTCACCCTCCTACAAACGTTTCTTCAAGGACAATGAATCGTGGCTTATGCCCTACGCCGAGTTCTGCTGCATCAGAGACAGCAAGAAGCCCAAAGAGACAGGCCTCTACCTATATATACAATATCACCTGCACAAGCAGCTCAAACACGCCGCCGACTACGCTCACAAGCTTGGCGTAGTGCTCAAGGGCGACATACCTATCGGCATCAGCCGCACCAGCGTGGAGGCATGGAGCAATCCCGGACTCTTCTGCCTGGAGAGCCAAGCCGGCGCTCCGCCCGATGCCTTTGCCCGCGACGGACAGAACTGGGGCTTCCCCACCTACAACTGGCAGGCTATGGCCGCCGAGCGCTATCAGTGGTTTGCCCGCCGCTTCACCAAGATGGCCGACTACTTCGATGCCTACCGCATCGACCACATCCTCGGTTTCTTCCGCATCTGGGAGATACCCTGCACCACCAAGAGCGGACTGCTGGGCCACTTCAATCCCGCCATGCCCCTCACCACAGAGGAGATTGCCCAGTGGGGCATCACCTTCTACCACGAGCGCCATGCCACCCCCTACACCCCCGGCGACGAGACCGATGTGCTCTTCGTGGAGGATCCCTACCAGCCCGGCACCTACCACCCACGCATCAATGGTTTCGATACCGAGTCGTTCAAGGCCCTTCCCGAGAACGAGCGCAAGGCCTTCTATGCACTGCACGACCATTTCTTCTACCATCGCCACAACGACTTCTGGTATCGCGAAGCCATGAAGAAGCTCCCCGCCCTCATCGATGCCACCGACATGCTCGTATGCGGTGAGGACCTCGGCATGATCCCCGCCTGCGTGCCCACCGTGATGAATGAGCTGCGCATCCTCTCACTTGAGATACAGCGCATGCCCAAGGCCTTCGGATGCACCTTCGACAATCCGGCCCACTACCCCTACTACTCCGTATGTACCACCTCGACTCACGACATGAGTGGTATACGCGGTTGGTGGGAAGAAGACCCTACCCTCACCCAGCGTTACTGGAGCGAGATGCTGCACCAGCGCGGCAAGGCACCCCAGGAATGCGAAGCATGGATATGCGAGGCCATCGTGCGCCAGCATCTCGACTCGCCCGCCATGCTCACCATTCTCCCCTTGCAAGACTGGATGGCCATGGACGAGCACCTGCGCTACCCCGACCCCACCTTCGAGCGCATCAACGTACCTGCCAACTCAAATCACTATTGGCGCTACCGTATGCACCTCACGCTGGAAGAACTCCTCGAAGCAGAAGATCTCAACCGACTGGTAGGTCGTATCGTAAAGCAAAGTGGACGATAGCAAGAGCAGAGGGAGTATACCACCTGCCGTGTGCGGGATATATTCCCAAATTATTCACCCCCGATTCCAATAAAATCGGGGGTGAATAATTTGGGAAAGCCTTGTATAAACGGAGCGCGTAAGCTAGGTCAACGTTCAAGCCAAGCCATGAAGTCATCCACTCGGGAGCGGCTCACGGTGAGTTCTACGGGTGATTCCACAAAGGGGATTATGCGCAAGCGGCCATTATGCTTCACAATACTCTTGATGCCATTTGAAGCAATGATGCAACTACGCGAAATCTTGAAGAACTTTTCCGGATCGAGCACCTCAGCCACCACATCGAGCGAAGCATCAAGGATATACCGACAAGCAGCCGAGGTAACCACATAATTGCATTTCTCTTCTGAGCATATATAGGCGATATCAGCTGTAGGCACAGGAACTATACGATCGTTGAACTTCACCACCAGACGCTCCCTATATCGTTTGGGCTCTGATAGGCTATTCATCACAGAATCCATATCAGGTTTTTCGCTACGGGCACGGCAACGCGATACGGCACGCTGCAAGGCCTCAGGTGCAATGGGTTTGAGTAGATAGTCCACGCTTCCAGCCTCAAAAGCCTTGATGGCATAAGTATCGTAGGCAGTAGTCATGATAACCTTACCCTCAACATCTACCTTGCGGAAAATCTCGAAGCATACGCCATCGGCCAGCTCTACATCCATAAATAATATATCAGCTTTGTGAGTGGGGTCTTGCAACCACTCCACTGTACTAGCCACCGAAGTTGCTGTTCCTACCACGGTGAGATCGGCACAGTATTGTCCCAGCATTCTTATCAGGTTATTCTGTGCCATTATTTCATCTTCTATAATC
>JAFOYZ010000038.1 GCA_017424485.1 Bacteroidaceae bacterium | reverse complement strand
ATCCTCGCCCTTGTAGAGCACACTACCCTGCTGCGGACGCAGCAGACCCGTCAAGAGATAGAGCAGTGTACTCTTACCCGTACCATTCAGTCCGAGCAATCCGTACACTGCACCCTTCTCAAAACTCAACGAAAAATCGTTGAAAACCTTACAGCCATTACCGCTGTAAGAAAACGCTAAATCGCTAATCTTTAACATACTCACATCATTTAATCGTTATACATTTTGTTTATCTTACGTGTACTACCTTAATAGTACACTGCAAATGTATAGCTTTTTATTTAATGTGCAAAGATTTTTGATGATTTTTGTAAAAAAAAGATAGGAATTTATCAAAATAAACTGCGCGCCCTGCGGTAAGCAGAGCGCGCATGCTATATATATAATAGGATTAGAATCTGGTTGGATTTTATTGTTTAGGCTTCACATAGGTACCTTCTTCGATGAAGAGTCCTTCAATCTCGACATTACCCACCATACACTCTGCGGGGATGGTAAAGGTATGATCCTTTCCGAACTGTTGACGCTCGAAGTGCTTACTTCGCCACTGCACATTACCTTGAGCATCGACACTGTCACCTGCCAGATTGTAACCATACTTGACGATGATACCTGAATATTCGAATCCCTTTTCGGGACGCATGCGGATGGTGAAGGGCTTGCGGGACGTAGCGATGTAGCCACTCAGTGCGCTGCCATCTGCGGCAAGCACCTCGCCATTGCGGTTGGCATCGTTGACCCTACATGTATTGCTCATTGCTGGCAAGGAATTATCGGAGACAGCTGCAGGGTTGTTGACTATGATGGGGGATGGATTATCATTCACCACGATGTTGTCAATATAGCAAATAGCGTCGGATTTGTAGTCGTGGGGCGACTCACAGTCGGGTACTACCACCAGACTATGAATCTCGATACCGCCATTCCCCTTAAAGGGAAGTACCACATCGACCCATCTGTCGGCAGCGACATCGACAGTAGACATGGCCCAAAACTGTTCGGTCTCGGGCGACTGGGCAGGACGATCGGTGCGTTTACCGAGTCCGACCACCATGACACGCCCATCATAAGGGCGATTGACCATAACGTGGATATACTTGGTTTGAGGAGTCAGCTCAAAAGGTTCGTTCAAATCGATGCGCACGCCAAAGGTGTTACTTCCGAAGCGAGAACGCTGAACGGCCAGTATCTTTTTCGAGGGATTGGGTGCATAGCCCAACATGTCTTCCACAGCAGCGAGGTGATTATCCACTACAGCATAGTTTCCCTTCAGCTTGCCTGTGCGGAAAGGTGAAGCTTCCCATGTGTCGTATACACCAAGGCTCTTATAATCGGTAGTCTCAAAATTGATAGTCTGTGCACTGGCAGCAAGACTAAGACCAAGCGTTGCTAACAATATATAATTTCTCATAGGAGACAATTTCATGGTTTGATCATAATTCATAACTCATAATTCATAATTGCATTAGTATACCGCAACTCTACTGATGAGCGGACATGCCTTGCTGTCTTCAATGACAATACGCAAAGCCTTTACCTCGAAACCATCGCCGTAGCTCGCTTGTGTGTTTCCATTGAGAGGAATGATGCGTTTGTATCCCACGGTAGTAGTTTCCACATTATCGGCACGGCGTGTCCATGTAACCCCATCAGGAGAGGTTTCTATATAAAACTTTCGTATACGTTGTCCCTTGGCAATGTACTCCATGAGTTCGACGTAACGTACAGTCTGAGGTTTCTTCCATGTGAGGGTGATGACATCGGAGAGTTGGCCATCATTGGTTGCCCAATAGGTATCCTTCTTATTATCTGTCATATTGGTAGCCTTGTAGTGGCGTTTCTTACCAGCCTTGCGCACATAATTGGTACTTACTCTTGCTTTAGCTGCAAGATCTTTACCAAGGCGTTGCTTGATCAGATTACCGGTTTCTACGAGCGAGTTCACCGTAGCCTCGGGAAGCACACCCGCTTGATTGGGCGGCAGATTAAGGATAAGTGTTGAATTGCGTCCTACGGTCTCGAGATACATCTGGAAGAGACGCTCAGGCGAATGAGGCGCCTCGCCATCGTGCCAGAACCATCCGCGATTGGTAGCCTTGGCATCGCTCTCGCCAGGTAACCAGAACCATCCATCCTCGGTACCATACATACCATTGCGCTCGGGCGCATAGTCACGGTTCTCTGTACTCCAATTGGTCTGTCCGGCCCATCCTGCCTCGTTACCTATCCAGCGAGCCTCGCCGCCTACTCCCCACATCACACAATCGGGACACACGAGGTGAATCGTATCACGCAGGTTAGGTACATCGTAATAGGTAGCACGGTCTATGCTGCGTGTGTCGTATGCACCACCATAGTAGCCATTACCGCCGTTGGCACCGTCAAACCACATCTCAAACTGGTCGGTACCATACTCTGCAATCTCTGCACACTGACGGAGGAACACCTCTTTTACATAGCGGTCGGTACCATATAGTGCACTGTTGCGATCCCATGGCGATATGTAAAAGCCATATTTCAGTCCCAACTCCTTGGCTGCCGCGGCAAAGTCGCGCGGGATGTTCGTCTGTCGGCCATGGTCGTTGCCCGAGTTTGTCACGTTGTGATCTGTTGTTTCAGTGGGCCAGAGGCAGAATCCGTCGTGATGCTTCACTACGGCGATACCACCACGCATACCAGCCGCCTTGGCTACCTCAAGCCACTGCTTGGGGTTGGGGGCTGATGTGGGAGCAAATATGCTACGGTCCTCATCGCCGTTGCCCCACTCGCGGCCTGTATAGGTGTTCATGCCATAGTGGAAGAAGGCATAGAACTCCGTCTCCTGCCACTTGAGCTGGCGTGGATGCGGCACAGGGTGCACGGGCACCGGTTCATTGTCGGGGTTGGGCAAACTTTGTTCTATCAAAGAAAGCGACGTCTGAGCAAAGAAGCATACTGGAAGTAGCGAGAGGCTCATGGTCAGACCAATGCGTGGAAGCAGATGTTTTAGCATATATTAGAAAATT
>JAFOYZ010000037.1 GCA_017424485.1 Bacteroidaceae bacterium | reverse complement strand
GAGCAGGATGAGTTTTCCCTTGTAGGGTTCAATGAGTTTGCGCAAGATTTTCTCACCGTCGCTCATGCCCTCCACATCGTCTGACGACTTCAGGCTATTGCCCACCAGTTCGCGGCGTTGCAGGGCAAGGTACTTTTCGTTAAGTTCCATCACTGCGGCTTTGGCTGCTTCCATCTGTATGTTACGCTCTATCCATTCCATAATATGCGGTGTGAGTGGCTGACGCATGTCATCAATAAAGTCGTATAACTTACGTGATAGGTAGATGTCGCGCATGGCGGGCGTGTGCTTCACGCTATCAAGCACATGCAGCGCCTCGTCGCAGGTAATCGTAGCATGTACATCAACATGTGCGCGAGCAAACAAGGCATTGATTGTAGTTACCAGGTCGCTGCTGTTGAAGACCTCGATAACGGATTGTTTCTCCTCCTCTGACTCGGTAGCTTTGAGTCGTTCCTCTACGGCATCGCTCTCTGCTTGGAAGCGTTCTATGGCATCGGCTTCTTTGTCCGTCAAAGTGATGGCCCCCTCGTCGGCCAGGCGCTTGATGAGAGGCAATGCAGGAGTTATCTGCGAGTTGATACATTGGTCGGCATGTATCGTATAGTAGTACATCAACTGACCAAAGTCGCTACATAGCGTGTAGGGATGCTGGTGTGCCTTGTTCCAAATATTCGTGGTGACATAGTCTACCAACTCTTTCGGGAGGATGGACTCGGGCCGGCTAAACTGAGCCATCATCAGATTTCTTCCCTGTGCCATAGTGTGAAGATGCTTCACATATTCGATATATCGTTGCGAGAGGTTCGGGTGCTCGTTGATGCATTGTTGTAACTCCTCGTCCAATACCTTGCGCTCCTCGTCAGACTCCTTCAAGAACTGCAACACCTCCTCTTCAGTAGCACTGCGCATAAGCAATTGTTTTCTAACGTAATTGAATGAGTGGGCCACCAGTTCATTCTGCAAGCGTACATCATTTCCCATGAAAAGTTGCTTCCCCGTAGCATAGTCGTGGAGATAGAAGTAAGTTTCACCTGGCTCAATCACGTTCATATGGTCTACCAAGTAAGCCTCCGTAGCATTGAGTATCGGTACGGTGATACTGAAGCGTCCGAGCGAATCCAGAGAGATATCGTGTCCAGTATATTCATCAAGAAGAAGATTATCAAGGTACACTCCAATCTCTTCGACAATCTCAGCCTTCTTATGTTGAGGTATATCCTTGAGCCAACCCACAATAGTCACGCTATCTCCCATGCGGTAACCATTATCCTTGAAACCTGAGCGGTCGTCACGAGTGGGATAGTCGGGCAAGGTACTTGTGGTGATGGGGCTGCACTTTACACTCACCTTTTTGTCTATAGTGATTGTGCGCTCCTCCTTTTTTGTGGGACTTACCTTGATGTCCTTTGTCTCACTACCATTACTGATGGTGAACGTATAGCCTCCCTTGCGCTCCGTCTGCTCCATGATGTCCCATACGGCATTGTCATAGATAACATGCTTCTCGGTAAAGCCGATGACCCAGTTACCCGTCTTCGGGTTTCGCCAATAAGTATCGGTAAGGCTTTGTGCATTGCTTGTGTTAGTCCCCAGCAGCACCGCCACGGCAAGGGCAAGGAATAGTTTGGTTGGTTTCATTGTGCTTATGTTGTTACACGAATTTTATTTATGGCAAATTTGTGACAAATTTATGAATAAATTATGGGAAACCGTATTCAAAAAAGAATAAAACACAAATAGCCATGTGATTGACCATGAATTTCCATAATCATAAATAGATTCTTGTTGTTTGTATAGCAATAACTCTCTACCCTTAAGACGGAGAAAATTCCCGAAAGTTACAAAGGTAGGAAGATTTTTTTTCAACAATTCATGCCAACACCCCCTGGCAGGTTTTGCATCCACCTCCAAGAACATGCCAACCCCCTTTGGCAGGTTTCTCTACAGCATCATCACAACGCTCTCATAATGAAAGAATAACATTCTACACAATTACATTTTTGCCACCTGGCATGTTTTTATACTTTCTTCTTTATCTGCTAATCAATAAAATCAGCAGTAAGAAACGAAGCAAAGCAAACCACTGATTTTCAGGAAACAAACCATACAAAAAATATTCTCTTCGCGGGGAGAATACTTTACCCTTGCGAAGATAGAGTACTACCTTCGCGAGGATAGTACACTACCTTCGCGAAGGTAGTGATGGCATAGTCATAGAATAGAGACAAATGCTCTGTAAATCATCACCGAAGGAACTATACAACCGTAGAATCTGTTTGGATTTTACCGTTTATTGTTTTTATGTCATACTTTTCCGTTTATTTGAGGCCCTTTTTGGCATTTTTACATTCTTTGGTCTTGCAAATAGACCACTATTCGCCGCGACCAAACAATGCAAATCTCCTCAAAAACGACTCTCAACTAAACTCGAAATAAAATCCAAACAGATTCTAAATCGAAGGCAACAAAAAACTGCCACCCGGCAAAAATGTAATTGCATAGGGTGGCAGTAGGGCTTCGCAGCTTGAAGATACTCCAGCTCGTTGTAAATAAACTCCCTTTCATGCATTAAAATAAATTTTATGCATATTCGGTCGTTTATTTACTCACTTATTCGTATCTTTATCCTGCTTCGCAGTATGAAGATAGGCTGCGCCTCGGAAAAACCGCAAACAAGTTTGCTTTTTCGCTCGGCTTGCACTATCTTTGTCGAAAACAATATTTGCTGAAGCTATGGACAACAAGCAACAGACTATACGGGCCGAGTATATACAGCGCATCGAGATAGAGGCGCTGTGGGGACGCAAGCATATCGTGTGGAATCTGCGTCGCGACGTGAACATCCTGAGTGGTGTAAACGGTATTGGCAAATCGACCATACTGAACAGGGCGGCATCCACGTTGGATCACCTGGCGGGAGGCATCGACCTGAATGTGAAGGATGTGGAGGGGGTGAAGATGACCTTCTACCCCGAGAATGCCACGGTGGTGCACTTCGATGTGATACGTAGCTTCGACCGCCCGCTCTTCCATAGTAACCTGGCCGAGAAAATGGCCGACAAGAATGTGAAGACGGAACTCGACTGGCAACTCTACCAACTGCAGCGCCGCTACCTCGACTATCAGGTGAATATAGGTAACCGCATCATCGAACTGCTCTCTTCGGGCGACCCCGAGGGACAGATGAAGGCGGCCGAGGTGTCGTATCCCAAACGTAGGTTTCAGGACCTTGCCGACGAACTGTTCTCGGAAACGGGCAAGCGCATCATACGCAGCAAGAACGAGATTGTGTTTGAGCAGGATGGCGATGAACTGAACCCCTATAAGCTGTCGAGCGGAGAGAAGCAGATGCTGGTGATACTGCTCACCGTGCTGGTGGAGGACAAGCAACCCTGTATACTGCTCATGGATGAGCCTGAAGTGTCGCTCCACATCGAGTGGCAGCAGCGCATCATCGAGATCATTCGCGAGATGAACCCCAATGCCCAGCTCATACTCACCACACACTCGCCTGCAATGATCATGGGCGGATGGATGGATGCGGTGACGGAGGTGACGGACATTACTATATAGAATTGAAAATTAAAAATTCAAAATTGAAAATTAAGCCTCCGGAGAGCAAACTTTTAATTTCTAATTTTCAACTTTCAATTTTATTGCCGTGGCCAAGAAACTGACAGAAAATGTAAACTCACTCTACATCGGGGCAGCCAACAGCTTGCGCCCGAAGACTGCCCGCAAACGCATCGTAGCCTATGTGGAGAGCTATGACGACGTGTCGTTCTGGAGTCATATACTGAGCGAGTTCAATACCGATAGATACTACTTCCAGGTGATGCTTCCGTCGAACACGTCGCTGGCCAAGGGCAAGAAGGTGGCGATGATGAACGATCTGGGACAGGGCCTCGGGTGTCATATGATAGCCTGTGTAGATAGCGACTATGACTACCTGTTGCAGGGGGTTACAGGAACTTCGAGGCGTATCATACAGAGTCCCTACGTGCTGCATACCTATGCCTATGCCATAGAGAACTACCAGTGCTATGCCGAGAGTCTGCATGGGGTGTGCGTGCAGAGCACGCTCAACGACAAGCCTATGATTGACTTCCCTGCATTCTTCCGACTCTACTCGCAGATCATCTATCCGTTGTTCATATGGAACATATGGTTTTACCGCAAGCGTGAGCTCTCGGTGTTCTCGATGCAGGACTTCTGTCGTGTGGCACGCCTGGACCCCGTGAGTGTGCCGTACCCCGAAGAAGCGCTGGAACAGCTACGCATACGTGTGGAGAAGAAGATGGGGTGGCTGTCGCGACGCTATCCTGATGCGCTACCCGAACTGGAGGCTATGAAGCCCGAACTGGAGCGCCTGGGTGTGACGCCGGACAATACGTATATGTTTATCCAAGGACATCACTTGAAGGAGAACGTGGTGCTGAAACTGCTGTCGCCCGTATGTGTGCGCCTACGTCGTGAGCGCGAGAACGAGATTAAGTATCTGGCCTGTCACGACCAACAGTACAAGAATGAGCTGACGGCCTATCATCGTAGTCTGCAAAGTCTGGAGGCGGTATTGCGCAAGAATACCGAATACGAGGAGGCACCTACCTACCAGATGATAGTGCGCGATGTGGAGCGGCTGATAGGCTTGCTGAAGGATGGCAGGCAATAAAAAAGGAGGGAACGAATATCCCTCCTTTTTGTATCTCTTTCTCCTATCTTCTTATCTCTTCTTCCAGAATGAAGTGGTGAACATCAGCAGGATGGTGAACAGCTCGAGGCGCCCGATGAGCATGAGCAGTGTGCTGAGCCATTTGGACGAGGCGGGTAGGGCACTCCATGAGTAGGCTGGGCCTAAGGTGCCTAGGGCAGGACCGATATTACCTACACAACTGACTGATATGCTATATCCCTCGACAAAATCGAGTCCCATAATCATGAATACAAACCATCCGCCGAAGATGAGCAGAAAGTAGAGGCAGGTGAAGGTGAGCACGGTGGCACGGGTGTCAGGACTGATAGGGGCTCCATCCATGCGCACGGGAATGACGGCGTTGGGGTGAAGGATGCGGCGGAACTCGCCGCGTATGCTCTTGGCCAGAATGGCTACTCGGCCACACTTCATGGCTCCGGTAGACGAACCTCCGCAGGCACCGAAGAACATGACGAAGCTGAGGAGCATCCAAAGGTAGGGTGGCCACTGCATGTAGTCGGCTGTGGCAAATCCGGTGGTGGTCTGTAGAGAGACAACCTGAAATAGCGAAATGCGGAATGCCTTCTCGACCTCAATATTGCCTTGGGCCAACAGACCTAATGTGATGGTGATGGTGAATCCCAGTACGGTAAACAGATAGACACGGAACTCGGTGTTGCGGTACAGCTCGCGCAGCTTTCCTTTAAATAATAATAGGAAGAGCAGTGTGTAGTTGATACCGCTGAGGAACATGAACAGGGTTATGACATACTCTATCTGTGCCGAATCGAATGCTCCTATGCTGCCTTGGCGTGTGGAGAATCCGCTGGTGGCGATGGTGGTGAGGCCATGGTTGACGGCATCGAACCATCCCATACCGCACACTCGAAGCGATATGGAGCATGCGACGGTGAGCAATATATATATGCTGAATATCCAGCGTGACCCTACGGATACGCGGGAGTGTATCTTACGATGGCTGACTCCGGTGGACTCGGCGGCAAAGAGCTGCACCTTGTCGATACCGAACATGGGCAATATGGCTACTGTGAAGAACACGATACCCAGGCCGCCTAGCCACTGTGTGAGGCTGCGCCAAAGGAGCAATGCATGAGGCTGGCTCTCGATGTTGTCAAGAATGGAGGCTCCTGTGGTGGTAAAGCCTGACATGGACTCGAAGAAGGCATCGGTGAAGCTCGGTATATGGCCACCTAGCCAGTAGGGTAGGCTGCCGAAGAGGGCAAAGGCTATCCAGCAGGAGGTGATGGTGATATAGCTGTCGCGACGCGAAAAATCTCCCTTGGTACCCTTACCGATAATCAGGCACCATAGTCCGGCAAGGGTGGTGGCCAACGCCGAAGCGAGGAAGCCGAAGAGGTCGTTGCCCTCCAGGAAAGGGGATGCTATGCCGAAGAGGACAAAAATGCCAGCAAGTAGCAGTAGCAGTGAGCCTATGATGCGGAATATGGTCTTAGGGTGAATCATACTCAGTTGAAATACTTTTCAATACGCTTGATCATTGACGAAAGGCAGAATACGACTACATGGTCGCCGGCTTGGATCTGTGTGTGTCCGGTCACGAGGATTCCCTCGTCGCCACGTACTAGTCCACCAATGGTAACACCCTTAGGCAAGGCGATGTCCTTGACTAGCGAGCGGGTCACACGTGCACCCTCCTTGACAATGAACTCAGCTACGTCGGCATTGGCGAAGGTGAGGCATTTGACGTTTTCCACGTCGGCATCGAGCAACAGCTGGTATATGTAGCTGGCAGCAATCTTCTTCTTGTTGATGACGGCACCGATGTCGAGACTCTCGGCCATACCGATGTAGTCGATATTTTCCACCTCGGCAATGGTTTTGAATACGCCCATGCGCTTGGCCGACAGGCAGGCCAGGATGTTGGTTTCCGAACTGTCGGTGAGTGCCACAAAGGCATCGACCTTACCTATACCTTCCTCTTCAAGTAATTCGTAGTCGCGGCCGTCGCCGTTGATGATCATTACACTGTCATCTACCATATCGGTGAGCCAATGGCAGCGGCTGAGGTCGTTCTCGATGATTTTCACACTCATGGCATCGCTCACGAGTTGGGTGGCACGCATGGCAATGCGGCTACCGCCCATGATCATGATGTTGTGTATGGTAGAGTGCTCTTCCTTACCTGTAATCTTGCGTATGTAGGGGAGCGAGCGTTTGGTGGTCATGAAGTAGACGATGTCGCCTGCACGTAACTCGTCGGCACCGCCGGGGATGATAGTCTCGCCCATACGCTTGATGGTTACGATATGGTAGGGATGCTCTTTCTTTATTTGGAAGATGGGTGTGTTGAGTATGAGGGCATTGTCGCGCAATTTGACTCCAAGCATCACGAGTGCTCCACCGCTGAATTCCCACCACTGGCGTATCCAACTCAGGTGCAGTCCATCGGCAATCTCTTTGGCTGCAAGCATTTCGGGATAGATGAGAGAGTCTACGCCGAGGTTCTTGAAGAACTCCTTGTTCTTGGGCTGCAGGTACTCGTAGTTGTCGATGCGTGCCACGGTCTTCTTGGCTCCCAGCGAGTGGGCCAGTATGCAAGAGGTGATGTTGGTGCTCTCTTCGGGTGTGACGGCCACGAAGAGGTCGGCATCGGCTGCCCCTGCATCTTTCAGACTGTTGATGGACGTGGGGCGTGCGGCAATGGTCATAAGGTCGAAGTTCGACTCGAGGTTCGAAAGCCGTTCCTCGCTTGCGTCCATCAATACGATGTCGTGCCGTTCATCGGCGAGCATTTTGGCAAGGTGAGTGCCTACTGCTCCTGCTCCTGCGATGATGATTTTCATAATAGAAGGGACCCCTCTGCCCTTTAGGCATCTACCCCCTTTATGGGGAGAACCTCCGTGGACAGCTTCAGCTGAGGTCAATTGTTACTTATAATAATACTTCATTTCAACTATCACACAGAGGGTTTGAGTTCTCCCCCTAGAGGGGGAGTCAGAGGGGGTCTCCTCTTCTCTATCTCTTTGACGATGCTTTCGGCATCGATTTTGCACAATCGACACAGCTCGGGAACAGAACCATGCTCCACAAATTCGTCGGGAAGGCCCATGAGGTGCACGTCGGGATGGTATCCGTGGTTGGCCATGAACTCAAGCACCGCGCTACCGAGTCCGCCCTTGGTGGTGCCGTTCTCCAGGGTGATGATGTGCTTGTGCTTGCGGCCCACCTCGTGTAGTATATCCTCGTCAATGGGCTTGAGGAAACGCATGTCGTAGTGGGCTACGCTGATGCCTTTGGCTGCCACGCGCTCTGCGGCTTCGGCGGCCAGGTTGCCTATGGAGCCGATGCTGAGGATGGCGATGTCATCACCCTCGCGCAACTGGCGTCCCTTGCCGATGGGCAGTTCCTCGAAGGGGCAGTGCCAGTCTACCAACTTGCCGCGTCCGCGGGGGTAGCGTATGGCGAAGGGGCCCTTGTCGGGGAGTTGGGCCGTATACATCAGGTTGCGCAGCTCGTGCTCGTCGTAGGGAGCTGCGATGGTGAGGTTCGGTATGGGGCGTAGGAAAGCGAGGTCGAAGGCTCCGTGGTGCGTGGGGCCATCTTCGCCTACCAGTCCGCCGCGGTCGATGCAGAATACTACATTGAGGCGGCTGATGGCTACATCGTGTATGATATTGTCGTATGCGCGTTGCAGGAACGACGAGTAGATGTTGCAGAAGGGTACGAGACCATCTTTAGCCATACCTCCCGAGAAGGTCACAGCGTGGCCCTCGGCAATGCCTACGTCGAAGCAGCGGCAGGGGAGCTTCTCCATCATGATATTGAGTGAGCAGCCTGTGGGCATGGCAGGGGTGACGCCTACAATCTTCTTGTTCTGTTGGGCTAGTTCGAGCAGGGTGTGTCCGAACACATCCTGGAAGCGGGGTGGCTTGCCCTCCTCGTTGGTCTCGAATCGTTCGCCCGTCTCGGCATCGAAGAGTCCTGGCGCGTGCCATTCGGCAGGCACCTCCTCGGCAGGTGCAAAGCCCTTGCCCTTGGTGGTGTGTATGTGCAGCATCTTGGGACCGCGCATATCTTTGATTGTGCGCAGTGCACGCACCAATCCGATGACGTCGTGCCCATCCACGGGACCGAAGTAACGGATGTTCATTCCTTCGAAGATGTTCTGCTGCTTGGTGAGCAAACTCTTCACGCTGTTGTTGAAGCGGATGATACGCTCGCGCCCGCCATTCTTCATGCATCCCAACTTGCCTAGCACACGGGAGAGACGGTGGCGCCACTTATTGTAGCTAGGTGTAGTGGTGAGGTTGAGGAGATAGCGTTTGAACCCGCCCACCGAACGGTCGATGGACATCTTGTTGTCGTTGAGCACGATGAGCATATCGTTGTCGCTCTCCGACACGTTGTTCAGTCCTTCGAAGGCCAACCCGCCACTCATAGCACCATCGCCAATGATGGCCACTACGCGTCGGCGATCCTCGCCCAACTTCTTGGCAGCCACGGCCATGCCGAGTGCTGCAGATATGGAGTTCGATGCGTGTCCGCAGGTGAAGGTGTCGTATTCGCTTTCTTCGGGCGAGGGGAATGGCTTGAGGCCCTTGTACTTACGGTTTGTGTGGAACTGCTCGCGGCGTCCAGTGAGTATCTTGTGGGCATAGGCTTGGTGGCCTACGTCCCAAACCAATCTGTCGTTGGGTGTATTGTATACGTAGTGCAGGGCTACGGTCAACTCTATCACGCCGAGTGTAGACCCGAAATGACCCGGATTCTGCGATAGCTCATTGATGACGAACTCGCGCAGTTCGTCGCATAGCTGTGGCAGTTGGTTGAGCTTCAGCCTCCGCAGATCGTCAGGATATTGGATGGAACTGAGTATATTCTTAACTGTTTCTTTACTCATTTTAGCAATGATTCGTTGTGCAAAATTAGTGCAAGGTAAGCGAAAAAGCAAGTTTACTCGCATTTTTTACGAGTTGCCAGATTATTTATATGTGTTATTGATTGTATAGACGACAATCCATAATAAGACTAACTATAGAAATAGGTTGTCTCCTTATATATATAGGTATTAATAGAGGATAGGGTTATTTGCATTTTTTTTGGGGGGGGTAGACTTTCATGCTAGTACGGAAAAGGTTTGCTTATATACCCAATGTTGATAAATATTGTCTTGTAATGTTTATATGTTCTATTCTATTTTTTCAATAATGCTGGGAAAGCGGACCCTTCTTCCTCTTTCCCATCTTTTTTGTTTCGTTGCCTTATTTGCGTGTTTTGTCATCCATAGATGTCAAAAGTCTTAAGTCTTGTAGATTTGCGTTCTCCGTGCTATAGGTGTAAATCAG
>JAFOYZ010000239.1 GCA_017424485.1 Bacteroidaceae bacterium | reverse complement strand
CTTGCGCCGAGGGATTCCGACCAATCTCTTTATCTTCTTCTCATCAAAATAGCCAATCATGCATGACCCAAGCCCTTCGGCCTCGGCCGCTAAGGTCAGATGAGCAGCTGCAATGCCCAGATCTATGTGCGGATAATGATTATGTTTTATCAAGCCACCCAATAGCGAGGTGGTCTTGGTAGCCTCCTCTACAATAAGTACCAGTACGGGAGCCTGCACGGCCCACTTGTTAAGTCCCAGTCCAGCCATCGATTGGGCTACCTCACCACGCAATGTAGGGTCTGTGATAACCACAAAGTGCCAAGGTTGCCCATTACAAGCCGAGGGCGACAAACGAGCGGCCTCAAGTATACGCTTCACTTTTTCAGGCTCCACCGGACGTGACGTATCATAGGCACGATCACTTTGCCGCGAAGCAACCAACTGATAAAACTCCTCAGCGCTCATCTTGTCATTCATTGGTCAACGACACCATACGAGCCATGTACTTACCTATGATATCAAATTCCAGATTCACCACACTACCCTCTTTGATGGCATGAAAATTGGTATTATCGTGAGTATAGGGGATAATGGCAACTTGAAAACTATCCTCAGTAGGGTTACATACAGTCAGACTTACACCATTGACCGTAACAGAGCCCTTATCCACCGTAAAGTAACCGCGACGTGCCATTTCCTTATCAAAACGATACGTGAAAGTATAATACCAACTACCCTCTGCATCCTCTACTTTGACACATGTGGCAGTCTGATCTACATGTCCCTGCACAATGTGTCCATCAAGTCGTCCGTTCATCATCATGCTACGCTCTACATTTACAGCATCACCTACATGCAACATACCTAAGTTTGAGCGCTCTATCGTCTCCTTCATAGCCGTTACAGTATATGTACCATCCTGTAGACTCACCACTGTGAGGCACACACCATTATGCGATACACTCTGATCAATTTTCAACTCATCCACAAAACTGCACTTCAAGGTCAAATGCAAGTTTTCCTGATCTTTTACCACGCTCACTACCGTAGCGCACTCTTCTACAATGCCTGAAAACATATTATAATTCTTTTAAAAGACATATTCATTGCGGAGATCCATCTTCCCCACACCAAGAAGCAAAGATACGAAAAAAGATGAATAAACAACCTTTACACATCAAAAAAAATACGTTTCTAATTTTTATGCAATTAGCATTCTAAAAGAAATGCACAACCATATCGACATAATAATGCACTCACAAAGTTAAATAGTGCACAAGCATAAGTAATATTTGTTAATATTAGTTAACTGGCAAGTAGATTTTACGAAAAGATTCTGCATATTGCATAAAAAGCACTAACTTTGTCATCGAAAGCGTTGCGAAACGCTACAACTAGTTAAGTTTAGTTTTTGTGTTGGTCTAATAGGCATCCTGTACCAAGGTTATGCCTATTAGATTTTTTAAATCGTTTTTGCTGCATCACCTTTTTATATTTGAAACGCATTCCTTATATTTGCATACAAATTACATAAACGATGAAAAACAGAAGAAAATGGCTCTTTCTCCCTCTGCTACTAGCTCTTCCTTTGCATGCACAAACAAGCGAATGGGACAAAATAAGCTATGACATGCAGACCGAGGCCATTGCCTCAACTGGCAAACATGCCCCTTTTTGGCTGACTAGCAATCGTCACGGCCTCTCCTCACTTAGGAACAACAGTGCCAACATCAGTGCAGCTCTCTATCGAAACTTCGACAAGAAAAAAGGCTTCACCTGGGCCTATGGCGCCGAGATAGCAGGAGCATGGAACTACTCATCCCACTTTTACATACAACAACTCTATGCCGACGCAAAGTATAACTGTTGGGAACTTAGCATCGGCAGCAAGGAGCGATGGTCTGAAGGCAAACATCGCACTTTAAGTGGTGGTGGACTAACCTTCGCCCCCAATGCACGTCCCATCCCCCAAGTAAGATTCGGCATCAATGAATACACCACAGCCCCTTGGCTCTTCAACGAATGGGTACAAGTTAAGGGACATATCAGCTATGGCAGACATACTGACGATAATTTTCAACGTGCACACATGGTCAATGCCCCAACAGGCAGCCGATACGTAGAGGATGTGCTGTTTCACGAGAAGACAGCCTTCCTCAAAATAGGAAACAGAAACAAGGTCCCTCTCTCCGCAGAAGTAGGTCTGGAGATGTATAGTCAGTTTGGCGGTCGTGTATGGGAGAAACACCTCGAAGACGACGTCATCCGCTATGACCTACCCCATTCATATAAAGAATACATTAAGGCACTCATCCCTATGGCTGCCGGCAGTGATGCCCCCGAAATGGAACAGGCCAATGTCAACGGCAACATACTCGGAAGCTGGCACTTTGCCATGAATTACGAAACAGACAGTTGGAGTCTCAGAGCCTACTACGAGCACTTTTACGAGGATCATTCAGGACTCTTCGGATTAGACCACCACTACAATCGCGAGGGAGTAAGGGAATGGATCACCTATCTGCCATGGCGTGACGGCCTCTACGGATTGGAGCTTACAGTTCCCAAGAATAGCTTCATCAACACCATTGTATACGAATACCTCACCTCGCGCGATCAGAGCGGCCCTATTTTACAAAACCCCTCAGGTGACATGAGCGGACAAGCTGGCGGCATGGATTGGTACTACACACACACCTACTACCAATCGTGGCAACATTGGGGCATGAGCATCTGCAATCCACATACCCTATCACCTCTATACAATGAGGTCGCCAGTCTCACCATGCCTTACCAGCGTCTCCGCTCCCACCACATCGGATTTGATGGTCAGCCGTCAGATGCGCTATGCTATCGATTCATGGGTTCATGGAGCAGACACTGGGGTTCACTGGAAGATCCACTCCCCACTCCAATCACTCAGACAAGCCTGATGGCTGAGATCACTTACAGCCCGCCCAAATGGGAGGGATGGCACTTCACTAGCGCTCTCGCACTTGACCGCAGCCGCCTGATAGGCCACAACTTCGGCGGCATGATTACTATACGCAAGACTGGAACAATAAAAGATTAAACCATTAGAACTGATATATCACAATGAAAGCATATATATATAAGGTATGGGCAATAGCCTTTGCTGCCATGATGTGCTCATGCGAAAGCTACCTTGTAAACGGCAATTTGGATGGCTACTGGCAGGTACAAACCATCGAAAACAAGCTAACAGGCGACATAACCTACTGCAAAGGCGATATATACTATTCATTCCAGCGCGACCTGGTATTGCTCACCTACATCCTACCCCACCGTCCTGTGGGACAGATCAAGGAGCATCACATAGCATACTTTACAAAAGAGAACGATTCTGTTACCATGACCGACTTCCGCATCTATCTTGACAAGGCAGCAGCTCAAACGCCATTGGAAGAACTTGCAAAATTTGGCTTATACGATTCATTCACGACATTTCAATTAGAGGAGCTTAACAAGAAGTCACTCATACTCACCTCCGACAAGGTCAGAATAGTCATGCAGAAATACTAAACATTTTTACCGAAATGATCAGAACGAGCAGCTCTCTCCATTTCTTTCTCACCCACACCCTGCACTACACCGTTATTGCAGCCATCTGCTTGTGCGCCATACCGCAGCATATACAAGCACAGGCCATCGAGGCAGGATATGGGAAGGGAGAAGTGTTGAAGTTCGACGACTGGCTAACGAACGATGCCCTCAAGGAGCAGGTCGCTCAAAGTTTCTGGCTAGGCTATATCTACCAAACCCATGCAGATGAGGAGTGTGGCTATGCTTCAGACTTCAACTATCCCACATTCACCTTCGGGCTACTGGTCTCAGATTTCAACAAGGTACGCCTCAGGTACAATCCTCGAGGCACACGCCCCATCAGCTACGACTCGCGCTGCGGTACCTCATTCACTGCATACGCATCGATTCACCGCACCTTTTTCCGAACAAAATCAGGATGGAGCGCCGATTACAGGTTCAGCAATGGCATTGGCTACAATACACATATATATAACAGGTATAATAATGTAGACAACATCTTGCTAGGTTCACGATTGGCCGTATATTTCGATGTGGCCCTTGCGCTCAATTACCATTACCGCCAGTATGAGTTCTTTATAGGCCCCGAGTTTCGCCATCTCTCCAATGGCGGTGTGATACGCCCCAACAAGGGAATCAACAAAGCTGGCATAGGAGTAGGCATGCGCTACCACCTGCAGCCCTACGATTCCATCTCATTCAAACGCATACAGAAACCATTTGACGATAAGAAAATGTATCTCAACATAGCCTACAGTTCTGGTCTGAGAGGCTCTCAAGGCGAATGGCTCTACGATGCAAACAACTACATATGGAGAGACAACAATGTAGAGGACATAAAGTACGGCAAAGATGGTTACCGCCTATGCCACTACCACTTTGTATCTACCGACCTCATGTTCCGCTATGCCCGACGTTATGCTTCGGGAATAGGCATTGACGCTTTGTACGAGCCCTACAATCGCTACATTGAGATACAAAACCCCAAGGCCGACCGTTCCGACATGTCCAAGTGGTCATTCGGCATTGCTGCCAAGCACGAGGTGTTCTTCCGCCGCATCAGCATGCAGGTGGCGTTAGGATGGTATCTAAGCCGTCCATTCAATGACTACTCCAATACTGCCGATGAATATCCATACTACGAGCGAGTGGGAATACGATACAATCTCCCATGGATCAACAATAGCATTTCTATAGGGTACAACATATACGCCCACCTCACCAAAGCCTATGGCAGTGAGTTGGTTATCGACTTCAAACTGCCGGTATTCAAGCTACACTAAGAGTCAGAATAAAGGATTTATTGAGGTAATAATATAACTGTTTGCCCATGATATAAAAATACCGCTATGTTGTCATCCAACAAAGTGAAGAAACGAAGTTCTCTGGCCGAAGGGAAAAGCAATCTCACAGAGTCTCT
>JAFOYZ010000238.1 GCA_017424485.1 Bacteroidaceae bacterium | reverse complement strand
GAATAAGGAAATCACTTTCGACCGCTTCATCCGAGGGCTTATAGCCATTGCAGGATGCGTGATTGCATATCTTCTGATAAGCCGTTTGAGCGGTGCTTTGTTGCCATTCCTCATCGCATGGCTGTTTTGCTACTTGGTATATCCTATAGTCAAGTTCTTTCAGTATAAACTCAAGTTTAAGAGTCGTGCACTCTCCATCTTTACGGTGCTAATGCTCTTTACGGCTATCATCGTAGGTATCTGCTTTGCCGTAGTGCCACCTATTGTCGAGGAGGTTGTTATGCTCAAGGAGTTTGTGACCAATTATCTTTCTTCGGGAGGGAATAATAGCACCATCCCAGCTGTTGTTAATGAGTTTATCCGCGAACATATCGATATGCGTCAGGTTGAAGCCTACTTCTCGGTCGATCGTGTGGGCGAACTCATCAAGGGCGCCTTACCCAAAATCTGGAATGTCGTAGCCCAGTCATTTAATCTTGTGGGTGTGGTCGTTGCGGCGTTTATGGTGCTGGTATATATCTTCTTTATTCTCAATGACTATGAGTCTCTTGAGCGCGGTTGGATTCGCCTTATCCCTGAGAAGTATCGTGAGCGCGTGGTCACTCTCTGCAATGATGTGGAGGAGAGTATGAGCAACTATTTTCGCGGTCAGTCGCTCATCGCCCTCTGCGTAGGCATCCTCTTCAGTATAGGTTTCCTTATTATAGACTTTCCTATGGCCATTGGCTTCGGACTTTTTGTGGGATTGCTCAATATCGTTCCCTATCTGCAGATTACCTCTATCGTACCGATGGTTTTCCTTGCTCTGGTGAAGGCTGCTAATACGGGTGAGAACTTCTGGTGGATACTAATTGCTGCAGGCATTGTCATGCTTGTGGTGCAGGTTATTCAGGAGACCATCCTTATTCCACGTATTATGAACAAGGCTATCGGGCTTCATCCGGCAGTCATCCTGCTTTCGCTCTCTATTTGGGGGAGTCTGCTCGGATTGGTCGGTATGATTATCGCTCTTCCAGCTACCTCGCTTATACTTTCCTATTATCGTCAGTTCTTGCGCAATCAAGAGGCCGCAGAGAAATCTCAAGCCGATGTGATGTCTAAAGTTGAAGAAAAAGAGAGGTAAAATATAAAAAGAAGAGGAAAAAGTTTGTAATTCCACAAAAACTTCCTATCTTTGCACCCGCTTAACGGCAATAAGGTCGATTCGCTAGCTCAGCAGGTAGAGCACATCCCTTTTAAGGATGGGGTCTTGGGTTCGAGCCCCAAGCGAATCACAGGAAGGAAGTTCATACGAACTTCCTTTTTTTTTGTAATAAATCTTTTGTAGCTTGTCAATATATCCAATAAAAAAGTATCTTTGCAGAAGAAAAGCGTTATATCACCAAATAGAACTTATAAAAATGAAAGCGTTAGTTAAGAAGCAGCCCGGAAAGGGCATTTGGATGGAAGAGGTTCCCATGCCCGAAGTGGGTGTGAACGATGTGCTTATCAAGATCAAGAAGACCGCCATCTGTGGTACCGACCTCCACATCTACAAGTGGGACGAGTGGAGCCAGAAGACCATCAAGACTCCCATGACCATCGGTCACGAGTATGTGGGCGTGGTAGCCGAGGTAGGTCCTGGTGTACGTAACATCAAGGTGGGCGACCGTGTTACCGGTGAGGGACATATCGCCTGTGGTCATTGTCGCAACTGTCGCCGTGGTCTCCAGCATATTTGCGAGAACAGCATCGGTGTAGGCGTAAATCGTGATGGTGCTTTTGCTGAGTACCTCTGCATCCCTGAGAGCAATGTGGTGAAGCTCGACGATCGTATCTCTGACGATATGGCCGCTATCATGGACCCCTTCGGTAATGCCACCCATACTGCGCTCTCGTTCCCCCTCTTGGGCGAGGACGTGCTCATCACCGGTGCTGGTCTTATTGGTACCATGGCTACGGCTATTGCCAAGTTTGCCGGTGCCAAGAATATCGTCGTTACCGACCTCAGCGACTACCGCCTCGATATAGCTAAGAAGATGGGTGCTACCTGTACTGTTAATGCCTCTAAGGGCGAGACTGTTCAGGGTGCTATGGATCAGCTCGGCATTCGCGGCTTCGACGTAGGTCTCGAGATGTCTGGTGCTCCCGTAGCCTTCCGTGAGATGGTGGCCAAGATGTATAACGGTTCTAAGATTGCCCAGCTGGGTATTCTGCCTCCTACCACAACGGTAGACTGGAGTGAGATCATCTTCAAGGCCCTTACCATCAAGGGTATCTATGGTCGCGAGATGTGGGAGACATGGTACAAGATGCAGCAGATGCTCATCTCGGGCCTCGACCTCTCACCCGTCATCACTCACCACTTCCCCATTGCGGAGTTCCAAAAGGGCTTTGATGTGATGGAATCCGGTCAGTGCGGTAAGGTAGTGCTCGAGTGGGAATAATGGATGTCTTTTATACAGAAAGAAGAAAAGGGGGAGAAGATTTTCTCTCCTTTTTCTTTTTATTGGCGTTTATGCAAGATGCAGTTGGGAAGTTTTTTCACTTATCCTTTGCTAAGTAGGGGAATTATCACTAACTTTACCCGCAAATAAGAAACTTTAACAAAATAATACTTATTATGCGCATTCTAAGATCTATTTTTACCATGGCGATATTGGCTTGTGGTATGACTATGTCGGCTCAAAACACAGATGCGACGAAGAGCGCCAGCGAGTCTGATTATGACAGTTACAAATTTGTGCAGGTACAAGGTGGTGTGGGTACTACTTTTACCAATGCCAATCCTCTGAAGTTGATTTCACCTACAGCAAGTATTGGTGGTGGTGCCTATTTTAATACTATAGGAATACGCCTCCACGTGAATGCATGGGAGTCTAAAGGTGGTTTCTCATCCATTGCTGATACATACAAATTCAATTATGTAAATACTAATGCAGATCTTCTCGTCAATCTGTCGAAACTTTTTTGTCCCCAAGGCAACCACCTTTTCAACCTGCATTTGGTAGGAGGTATAGGTCTCAACTATGCTTGGAACAACAGCGATTTGAATGCTATACTTCAGGAGCAGAGTCCTCTCGACAAGACTGTCAATGTATGGGGTGAGGGTCGCACACACACCGATCTTCTTGGACACAATTTCCGCGTTGGTTTCTTGGCAGACTTCGACATATCCAAGCATTGGAGTTTAGGATTAGAGGCTGATATGAACTCGCTTAGCGATCGTTTCAATTCCAAGTACAGCAATTCTGATGATTGGATGCTCACAGCACAGTTAAGTGTGACCTATAAGTTTGGCCATAAGAAAGCAAAGTCCACACCTGTTGTCGCCACTGCACCGGTCGTTAAGGAAGAGCCCGTTCAAGAAGAAGAACCTGCACCTGTGGTGGAGGAAAAGTCTGAGCCCGTTGTAGCTCCCGAGCCTACACCTGCAGTACGTGAAGAGCCTGTCAAGGTAGAGCCTCTCAACGAGACTTTGTACTATGCTATCCGTGATTCTGAGATCAAGTCTTCAGCAGTCATTCTTAAGGTTGCCGAGTGGTGCAAGAAGAATGCTGGTAAGAAGGTTGTAGTATCTGGTTATGCCGACAAGAATACGGGTACCGCAGAGATCAATATGCGATATGCTCAAGAACGTGTCGATAAGGTTGTTGCGGCGCTCAAGGCTCAAGGAGTATCTGCCAGCCAGATCGAAGCTAAAGCATATGGCGACACCGTTCAACCGTTTGCTGACAACGACAAGAACCGTTGCGTAATCATCGTTGGTAAATAAAAAGATATATTGAATAGATAGTCATGACAGATACCGCCAGCCTCCGCAAGGGGTAGGGCGGTATTTGTCTATAATAATAGCTGCTGCACTTGCCATGTCACGCTCACCTTTATTACACGGACCCCTATACGTACTATGTTGTATGTGCATACTCGGTTGTGCTCGTACAGAGTCCCTGCTTCCCTATATCGACACCCGTGTGGGGACCGCCGCCAGCACCATGCATACTGCAGGACGCTTTGGCAAGGGCAGTGAGGAGTACGGACAGGTGATACCCGCTGTGCTCGAGCCTCACGGGATGAACTTCTGGACACCGCAGACTACCGATACCGAACTCAAGTGCCGTGCACCATACTATTATCAGGACACCCTCTTCCAGGGTTTCCGCAACTCGCATTGGATCGTAGGCGGATGCACGCAGGACTAT
>JAFOYZ010000237.1 GCA_017424485.1 Bacteroidaceae bacterium | reverse complement strand
GCCATCGAGGAGCGCAAGGCTGGCGAGAGCATCATGACACAGAGCGTGAAGATCTTTGCCGACAGCTACGACGAGCAACTCATCGCCGACGTGGAGACCGCTAAGAGCATCATCAGTGGCGTGCGCACCATCCGCTTGCAGAAGAACATCGCACAGAAGGAGACGCTAACACTTGAGGTGGTAAAGACCCACCCCAACCCCTCCCTCTATGGAGGGGCTTCTGAGAACTCTCTCCCCATAGAGGGGGAGATGTCCGAAGGACAGAGGGGGTCTGTTGCGTGTGACTCCATTATCCTCAAGATGGGCAACCTCGAGGCCATCAACGTCGTTGAGGCCAAGAGCGACGGCACCTCATCGTTCATGGTAGGCACTACCGAGTATGCAGTGCCTCTGGGTAACCTCATCGATGTGGAGGCCGAGGTGGCCAAGTTGCAGGCCGAGCTCACCTACCTCGAAGGCTTCCTCAACTCCGTGATGAAGAAGCTCTCGAACGAGCGCTTCGTAAGCAATGCTCCCGAGGCTGTGGTAGCTGCTGAGCGTAAGAAACAGGCCGATGCGGAAAGTAAGATTGCTGCGATTAAGGAGACATTAGAGAAATTGAAATAGTTTTAATAAGGAGTTCAGAAGTCAGAAGTTCAGGAGTGCAGACAATGGTTTATTTCGCTGCCACACAATACGAGGCTATTCATAGTCATAACTATTGTCTGAACTCCCGAACTCCTGAACTCCCGAACTCCTAAACTCCTAAACTCCCGAACTCCCGATATATATATATATGAACAAGAAGATTCTGATCCCTATAATTGCCGGTGCCGTGCTCCTCATCGGAGCGCTGACCTTCCTAGGCATCCGTCTCAACCAAGCCAACAAAGCCAACGAAGAGATGGTGCAACTCTTCGAACTGGAAAAGATGGAAATGGAGAACGAGTACAGCACCTTTGCTACCCAATACGACGAGATGCAGATACTCATCTCAAACGATAGCCTTGTAGCTCAGCTCGAGCGCGAGAAACTGCGTACACAACGTCTGTTGGAAGAGTTACGTGCCACCAAGGCAAGCAATGCTGCAGAGATTACCCGATTGAAGAAAGAACTGAAAACCGTGCGTGCCGTAATGCGCAGCTATGTAGTGCAAATTGACTCGCTCAATCAGGCCAACGAGAAGCTCAGTAAGGAAAACAAGCGTGTACGTACCCAATACGCAGCAGCAACCAAGCAAGTAGAGGTATTGCAGGAAGAGGCAAAAAACCTCAGCGATAAGGTTACATTGGCCTCACAGCTAGATGCAACAGGTATCACCATACATCCCCGCAATAAGCGTGGTAAAGAGACTACAAGCGTAAAGAGTGTCATTAAGTTTGCCATTGACTTTACCATAGTCAAGAACATCACTGCACCTACAGGCGAACGCACTATTTATGTACGTATAGTCAAGCCTGACGGCACAGTACTCACCAAAAGTGCATCACACACCTTTGCATATGAGAACACAAAGCTCGAGTATAGCATCAAAAAACTCATCGAGTATACTGGAGAGGAACAAGGTGTTACCGTATATTGGGATGTAGAGGAATTTCTTAATCCTGGCGAATACACCGTATACCTTTTCTCTGATGGCGTAATGATAGGTGAAAAGAGTTTCACACTTGAGTAAAGGACTTCCTGTGTCAACAAGCCCCCAAAGGCACGTTATGGAAGACAGAATTGTATGATGACCCCGCGAATAAAAGGATACTTGCTCGGTATTATTGCCGCTGCCACATATGGCATGAATCCGCTTTTTGCCCTTCCCCTCTACGAGGCAGGCATGAATCCGGATAGTGTATTGCTGCTACGTTATCTTATAGCGATACCTATCCTTGGCGTCATGCTTTTATGGCGTGGACGCAACTTCCGTCTAAAGCGTCGCGAGCTACCTCCAATCATCAGTCTCGGAATACTATTCTCACTATCCTCACTCACACTCTTCCAAAGTTACAACTACATGGATGCAGGCATTGCCTCAACCCTACTCTTCATATACCCTATCTTGGTAGCCATCATCATGGCTACACTGTTTAAAGAACGATTGAGCAAACAGACCATACTATGCATCATCATAACTCTATGTGGCATCACTTTGCTATACAGCAATGACGATGGATCAACCCTAAGCCTCATGGGCGTACTGCTTGTATTTGCATCGGCCATATCGTATGCCATCTATATCGTAGGTATCAACAAGACCTCATTACGCAATGTAGCAACACTGAAAATTAGTTTTTATGTTCTGACCTTCGGTTCGCTCTTATTTCTAAGTCGGTTGCTCGCGACACGAGACTTCCAGATTCCCTCTACAAGCGAATGGCGATTATGGATCAACATCCTATGTTTGGCGGTATTCCCCACTGTACTCTCCCTACTATGCACCACTAAAGCCATCCAATTTATTGGCGCTACCCCTACTGCTATCCTTGGTGTATTAGAGCCTGTGACAGCGGTTATAATTGGGGTATTCGTCTTTGGAGAAGTGATTACTTCACGTATTGCTATCGGTCTATTGCTTATCATCATACCGGTGGCATTTGTCATATCTGACGGCAATATCACCTTGCACCTTACCCGATTCAGGAAAATGTTTCCTAAGATCACCCGAAAGCTACGAATAAAGAGATAAATAGCCTATATTATAAGACTTAGGGCAGGTTCACAAGAACCTGCCCTAATGATTTCTATAGATACGATAGCACTATTTTGTCTTTACTATCCTTGTTGCCTCCTGCGTTGCATTACGCAAAGCCACCTGCGCAACCACAGACTCTGCCAAATTGCGGAAAGCGACTCCTGTCATCGTAGTATCATCTAAAGCTACAGGGCAACCACTATCACCACCCTCGCAGATACTCTGCACGATGGGGATTTGCCCCAACAAAGGTACATTCATCTCCTCTGCCAAGCGTTTACCACCTTCTCGTCCGAAAATAAAGTATTTGTTTTCCGGCAATTCGGCGGGAGTAAACCATGCCATGTTCTCCACTAATCCAAGGATAGGCACATTCACCTTGTCATTGGTAAACATATCTATACCCTTGCGTGCATCGGCCAAGGCTACCTCCTGCGGTGTGCTCACGATGACCGCTCCTGTAATGGCTACAGTCTGGAAAGTAGTGAGGTGAATATCACTGGTTCCGGGTGGAAGATCAATAAGGAAATAATCGAGCTCACCCCAAGCAGCATCGCCAATAAGCTGTTTGAGTGCATTGCTTGCCATACCTCCACGCCAAATAGTAGCCTGACCAGGATCAACAAAGAAACCGATGGACAGCACCTTCACACCATAACTTTCGATAGGAATAATAAGGTCCCGACCATCAATGCGCTCGGCATAAGGGCGAGCATCTTCTACTTGAAACATTTTGGGGATAGAGGGGCCAAAGATATCTGCATCGAGCAGTCCGACCTTATAACCCAACCTAGCTAACGCTACAGCAAGGTTGGCAGCCACAGTGCTCTTACCCACACCTCCTTTGCCACTCGATACGGCAATGATATTCTTGACCGTAGGAAGCAATTTCTCTACTTCGGGGCGTGCCTGCTGAATAGTCTTCACCGAGATATTAACCTCTACCTCAGCACCGGCCGCTAGTTTGATGGCAGCCTCAGCACTCTTAAGGATAGACTTCATGAATGGATCGGTAGGTTTCTCAAATATGAGTGAAAACGAAACCTTCTGTCCATCGATACGAAGGTTATCTTCTACCATCTCAGCCTCTACCAGATTTTTACCCGTACCTGGGTAGCGCACAGTAGCTAGCGCATCAAGTATTAATTTAGGATATAGTGTCATAGGGATAATTATAAGTTATGAATTATGAATTATGAGTTATGAGTTTCCACCATCTAAATGAAGAATTCAAAACTCACAATTTAGGATTGTATTCATTTGCTTGTCTGTAGTCCACTGCGCTTACTGCGATTGTAGCTGCGGTAGTCGTCGAGCTCAATTTCAATATCGGGTTCTTGCAATACCACTCCTTGGGGTAGATGGAACTTGATATACTTAATATTTAACCCGCGATCAAGCCATTGCTGCTCATAATAAGTACGGATGTTTAATTCTGAATTCTGAATTCTGAATTCTTCACTACTACCATAGATATCTGTATTATTTACCTCTACGGGCAGATTGTTCACCTTCACTAATGCATCAGTATATGTATATAGGAAGTTGCTATCGGTCTTCAAATGCACAATGCCATCAGGCTTTAGGAACGAGGCATAACGCTGAAGAAAAGCAGTAGATGTCAGTCGTTTGGTCACCTTCTTCATTTGTGGGTCAGGAAAAGTAATCCAAATTTCATCCACCTCACCAGGAGCAAAGAAGCGATCAATAATTTCTATATTGGTGCGCAGGAATGCGACATTTGTCATACCCTCACGCTGGGAGTCGGTAGCTCCAGTCCACATACGGGCACCCTTGATATCAACACCGATAAAATTCTTATCCGAGTACATACGACCTAAGCCTACAGTATATTCACCTCGTCCACAACCTAGTTCCAAGACGATGGGGTTGTCGTTCTTGAAGAATTGATCGCGCCAATGGCCTTTCATATCGAAAGGTACTTGCTCAGCCACTGAATGTGGATATTCAAACACATGTGGATATGATGCCATATCGGCGAATTTAGCCAATTTACCTTTTCCCATTTTTTCGAATCGTATAAAATCTTTTATACTGCAAAATTACGAATAAATTGACAATAAAATATTACCTTTGTAGAGATTTATGAATATCACTCGCAAAGAAATCATCCTATTCATCGCCCAACTCATTCCTATAGTGGGTATTCTCTTCCTATTCACAGATGTGACGGGAGTCCTCTTCATTGGCGACGACTTCACCGTACGAGCCGGATTTCGCTGGAAACTCTTCTTCTTCCTCACGGTTTTCACAGCCACATTCCTCACGGCAACAAACATATTCAAGTCTCCCCTTCGCCAACTGATCTATATAGGCTATCCTATTTACCTCCTTATACTGCTTATCTGTGGTGCCTTCACAGCATCACATAACCTAATGGGTTACAAGATTGCTCTGCTCATAGTACCCATCGTGGCACAAGTTCTCAAGTGGTATGGTAAAGGTATACTTCGCCGATATCTGCGTATGGTGAACAGCTTTTCGAACGGACACATATTCAATCGTAAAGGCTTAATTGCAATAGCTGGTACATTCATCGTCATCATACTGGCCATTCTAGGCGGATATAGCTTGCGAGGCACCTTCCATATACATATTGGAGAACTCATCACCGAGACAATAACGGCACCCTTCAAAGAGCCAGAGAAACCCAATCACGACCCTAACCTAAAAGACCGCCGTGATCCTTATCGTAACTATCCACGCATCTTCAACGACCTTAACGACACCCAACTCGTGGCAGCGAAGGCTAACGGCACAGCACGTACGCTAACAATAGGCGAACTGGAGGTAGGCATGTATGGACTAAAATATGTAGAAACCAACAAGCTTTACAAAGTAGATCCCCTGACACACTCTGCTCCCTACATGGTGCCCAAAGCCAAAGACTTTCTGGATGAGCTAGGCGAAGCATTCCAAGATTCGCTCTTCAATCGGGGATACGACCGTCGACACCGCTTCATCGTAACAAGTGTATACCGCACACAGGACCATATCAAACGTCTTCGCCGTAGTGGTAATGTCAATGCCTCGCAAAACTCATGCCACCAATATGGTACTACCATCGATATCACCTATGTACGTTTCGATAAGCCAGAGGAGCATTTCGCCAACGACATGAAATTGCAGCAGTTACTCTACCAAACCGTATATGACATGCATCAAGCAAAGAAATGCTATGTCAAATATGAGCGTAAGCAAAGTTGCCTGCATATTACAGTTAGATAACCTCTATAATAGTAAAAAGACCAACGGCCCACCAAATCTCTGGAGGGCCGTTAACTTTACTTTGGGAAGAGACTTCTCAGATGGACTTCTCTACGTCCCAAACGAAGGCACGTAGACCGAGACGCTCAGTCTCCTTATCCATACGGTGTAATTCTTCAAGCAAGGGTTCTACCTGCTCATCACGCACAACAGTAAGAATAGCCGAGCACATTGAAGGCCAAGCGTGACTACCGTAGTGAGGTTCACCAGTCTTACTACCACGTCCCTGCACTTGAGGGAACATCGAAAAACCACGACAATTGAGGTGGTCGAGCGTGAATAGAATCTTCTCTTGGTATGCCTGATCGTAGGCGATAAATACGGATTTCATGTTAAAACGAGGCCTCCCCCTGCCCCTCCCAAGGAGGGGTGATGCGGGCATCGTGAGGAGGACTTTTTTAAGTAAACAGTTAACTATTCTTATTATTAGCGGAGCCTGAAGTTCCCCTCCTTGGGAGGGGTTAGGGGAGGCCGCTTCTTACTTTCTCTTCTTTTCTTTAATCATTGACCCCTTGTTCTCTTCCCAGTAGGCATCGAGGGCAAGCTGTCTGCTATGTTTACGGCGACGACGCTTGATACCTACACCGGTAAACATACAGTAAAGTACAGGTACTAGCACAAGGGTAAGAATGGTAGATACGGTGAGACCGCCAATTACCGATACACCTAGCGGACGCCACATCTCGGAGCCCTCACCCTGGTCAACAGCCATAGGCACCATACCGAGAATGGTAGTAAGCGTAGTCATCAATACTGGGCGCAAACGGCTGCGGCCTGCTGCAATGGCTGACTGGATAGCACCCAAGCCACGCTCACGACAGAGCTTGGTATAGTCAATGAGTACGATACCGTTCTTCACCACAATACCGAAAAGCATGATACATCCCATAAGACTCATCACATTGAGGCTGGTGCCCGTCAAAGCCAGAGCAAGGATTACACCTGCAATAGACAGAGGCACGGCGGTGATAATGATGAAGGGGTCAGTGAATGACTCAAACTGAGCAGCCAACACGATAAATACGAGCATAATGATGAGTACGCCCAAGAGACCGAGATCACCGAACGACTCCTGCTGGTCTTCAAAGTCTCCGGCGAGAGTAACATTGATGCCCAAGGGGATATCCATATCCTTGATAATCTTATTACCCGCAGTAACGATTTCGCCCATAGGCACACCTGCATTGATAATAGCCTTAACGGTGTTGATACGCTCACGATCCTTACGCTCAATTGAGGGAGGAGAGAAACGTTCTACTACAGTACCTACATCCTTGATACGTACGGCTCCACCATTAGCGCCATAGATGAGAATGTTCTCGATATCCTCGATGCTGGTACGATACTCAGGAGCATAACGTACCTTAATGTAATGCTCATCACCATCTTCACGGTAGAATGATGCAGTAGAACCATTGATACGGTTACGCAAATAGGTAGCGGCGGTGCTCACATTGAGGCCATGACGAGCCAGCTTCTCACGGTCGAAGTCGACCTGAATCTCGGGCTGATAGTCAGAGCGGCTGATACGCACCTCACTTACACCACCAAGTTTGAGTAACTCGGCACGCAAGTCGCGGGCCACCTTGTCGGTAGCATCGAAATCATAACCATAGATTTCAAAGTCGATAGATGACTGACCACCCATACCTGAGTTACCACCGGCACTAACGGTAAACTTCTCTATTTCGGGATAACTATTGAGGTCGGCACGGATGAGCTCAGAAATCTCAAACAATGTACGCTCGCGCTCATCAGGATCGACAAGGGTAATATTGAACGAACCGATATGGCTACCATTGTCCTGCATCGAAGCAAAGGTGTTATCCTCGCTAGCCTGACCAACGGTGTAGTTGACTACGCGAGCCTCATCCTTGAAGTCCTTCATCCACTTATCGGCCAATTCCTTGGCGATAGCATGCGTACGTTCTGTACGAGTACCCACAGGCATATACATCTTTACTGTCATACGACTATCGTCAGATGAGGGGAAGAACTCTACACCTACATACTTGAAGGTAAAGAAGAAGGCAACACAAAGCAGTATACAAGTAGTGAGTACCATCTTACGATGACGCACAGCCTTGTCAATCATGCGTCCATACCAAGCATCCAATCCATCGAGTGCACGCTGGATAGGAGTAAAGAATACAGTATAGAAACGGCTATGTTTCTTCTTCAAACGCAGCATCTGAGAGCAAAGCATCGGAGTAAGTGTCAAAGCCGACACGGTAGATACCGTAAGGATGGTACACATCATCCAGCCCAACTGCTTGAACATCATACCCATCATACCACTAGCCAGAGTCATGGGGAAGAACACAGCAATCATCGTCAGTGTAGAAGCCACAACGGAGATGGCCACCTCATTGGTAGCATGAATAGCCGCCTGCTTGGGGTCAGAGCCACGCTCGATATGTGTGGTCACGTTCTCCAATACCACGATGGCATCGTCGACCACCATACCAATAGCTATGGAGAGACAGGCGAGCGAAATCATGTTAAGTGACCCGTCTGTAATAGCCAGATAGATGAAAGAGGCTACCAACGAGATAGGAATCGTGATGGCAATAACGAAAGTGGCACGCCAGCGACCGAGAAAAAGGAATACCACGAGTACAACGAAGAGAAGGGCGTATATCACCGTCTCAGCCAATCCACTGATAGAGTTCTCAATATTCTCTGATGTATTGGCTACAAGACCTATCTTTACGTCAGATGGAAGGTTCTCTTGCAGCTGGGGAAGCATCTCAAGCACCTTGTTGGAAATCTCCACAGAGTTGGCTCCAGACTGCTTCTGCACTACGATGGTAGCACCACGTACTCCATTGGTAAAGGTCATCTGACCGCGCTCCTGGATGGTATCGACCACTTCGGCAACGTCGCGAAGATAGATATCGCTTCCACCCATAGAGGCAACAACAATATTCTCCATCTCCATAGGATCGTTGAACTCACCCTCTACGCGAAGGGGGAACGACTCATTACCGATGTCAAACGTACCACCAGGGATATTCATATTCTCGGCAGAGATTATCTGGCTGATGGCCTCGATGCTGAGGTTGTAAGCCTCAAGTTTCACGGGGTCGCAGTATACGTAAATCTCGCGCTCTGCAGCACCACCAATCGACACCGAACCCACACCTGGGATACGAGCCAGAGGATTGGCCACATTGTCGTCGAGGATTTTGTAAAGTCCGTTGGTAGACTGGTCAGCCTGAACCGAAAGGATCATGATAGGCATCATATCGGAGTCGAACTTCAGAATGATAGGTGTGCTCACCGCATCGGGCAGTGCCGATGATATCATGTCAAGTTTGTCGCGCACGTCGTTGGTGAGGTCGTCGATATCATGTCCAAACTCAAACTCGAGTGTGATGATCGACATATTCTCTGACGAACGTGAAGTGATGTGCTTAAGGTTGGCCACCGAGTTGAGTGTACTCTCCAAGGGGCGCGTTACGTTGTTTTCAATATCTGATGCGCTAGCACCCGAATAGGATGTCATCACCATGATGACATTCGGGTCCATCTTCGGATAAAGGTCAACCGGGAGTTTGGTAGCAGAGAACACACCAAAAACCACGATAGCTACGAAGACGAGCGCTGTCATTATCGGTCGTTTGACCGAACCTTCATATAAACTCATTTTATCTAATTTTGAATTATGAATTGTGAATTATGAATTAGGCTCCGCGCTGCAACTACACTCCTAAGACGAGTATCGCAGGCTGAGAATTCAAAATTCAGAATTCAGAATTAATATCACTTCTCCACTCTCACCTCTATACCGTCAGCCAATCGGCCTTGGCCGGCAATGACTACGGTAGCGCCATCAGGTATACCACCCAGGAGTTCGTAGGCATCGCCGAGGCGTTGTCCGAGCTCTACCTTCACGTAGTTTACCTTACCATGATTATATACGTATACGAAGCGCTCACCAGAGCCAGGCTGCTTCACGATAGCCATATCGGGCACCACCACATGATGTTCGGTACCGAAGTTAAGCTCAGCACGGGCAAACATACCGGGACGTACCTTCTCATCCTGGTTGCTGAGCATCAGTTCAACGGGGAAGGTATGGGTAGCAGCATTGATAGTAGGATACTTGAGCGACACGGTAGCGGTAAACTTCTCACCAGGCAGAGCATCGAGTGTGATGATGGCCTTATCGCCCTTCTTTACCTTAGAATAGTAGTTCTCTGATACGTTGACGATCAACTTCACGGGACGGATTTGTTCCACGGTGAGGATAGCTGCGCCAGCATAGAGGTCGCCATTGTCATAGTTGCGGGCAGTGACGATACCGTCGATGGGGCTCAAGAGCTGCGTATTCTCCATGATGTTATTGTATTGAGTCTCTGCCACCTCGAGCGACATCTTCATGTTGTCAAACTCAGCCTTCGACACACCACCTACGGCATAGAGTTCCTTCACACGGGCAAAGTCGACCTTCTGATTCTCAATCTGCAAGGTCAGCTGCTGCAGGTTAGCAGCGTCCATCTGTACCAGTTTCTGTCCCTTGCGTACGTGGTCGCCCACCTCGACAAAGATTTTGTTGATACGACCGGGAGCCTGAGGTGCGATATTGTTCTTCACCTCAGCCTGCACGGTACCTACATAGTCGCGCACCTGATCTACCGGGCGCACAGTCACTTGAGCTACCTTCACTGAGGGCTTCACCTCTTCTGTCACAGTTGCAGTCTGTGCTTTCTGTTCCTTTCCGCCACAAGCAGCCAACAATACAGTAAAGGCGATGGCTGCCAACGAGAATACTTTTCTTTTCATTGCTTTATCTAATGTATTAACTTTCATTTCTTAATTATCCATTTCTCCATTTGCAACATGCTCCTTACCTTGCAACTTATCCAAATCAGCCTTGGCGCTGAGGTAGTCAAATATAGACTGCGCATAGGTGAGTTGTGCCTGTGTAAGTGCTACTTCAGCACTATTAAGTTCGAGAATGGTGCCACGGCCCACTTCGTAGAGCTTCTCTGCTATGGCGCGTCCCTTCTCGGCTTGTGTGATGGCCTCCTTATTGCTCGACACCTGCTCTGCACTAGCTGCCATACTATTGAGATAGCTCTGCTGCTGCATAGCAAGTTGGCGTGCGGTATAGTCGCGATTCTGCATCAATTGACCAATCTGGATGTTGGTCTTCTTCACATTAGAGAAATTGCTGTACTTGAACAGAGGCACACTGACACTGAGCGAAACATTGCTGAAGGGTGTCCAGTTATACTCCTTGAACTTGAAGTCCTCGGCCATACATGTATACATATAGTTGAACTGCAGGGCCACCATAGGAACAAAGTTCTGCTTGTTGAGAGTGAGTGTCTGCTGCAGCATTCTTACATTCATATCGAGCTGCTTCAGCGAGCTATTCTCCTTCAGCGCATTGGTATCCGCAGTAAGCACACCCACATACACGTTCTCCTCATAATCCTTGAGGCTACCAACGAGTTCAAACTCAGTCTCCGGTTCAATATTCATCAGCACCAGCAGCTGCAGTTTCGATAGTTCCACAGCATTACGAGCCGAGATTACCGAAGGCTTCAGGTTACGCATCTGCACCTCAGCACTGATCTTGTCAAACTCGCTCACACGACCCTGCTCATACTTGGCATTCACGATGCGGAAGTTCTCCTCGCTCTGCGCGAAACTCTTCTCCAGCACCTCATAGCTATCTTGTGCCAACAATGTCTGGTAGAAAGCCTTGGTCACCTGGTTCACCAGATCCTGCTTCGATGAGCGTGCCTGCTCTACAGCCAGCTCCACATCAGTCTTGGTCAGCTTCATGCTCTTGTAAAGCGTGGGAGCAAAGATAGGAAGGCTCACCGACAAACCACCCTGATACTGGTTGGGGATACCCACCTGGAACTTCATACCGTTCATCACCATCGTCTGCTTCTTGATGGTACGGGTATACGAACCTGCTAACGACGCCTCGGGCAACAATCCCAACACTGTCTCCTTGTTAGAGATCTTCTTCAACTGCACAGTCTGCTCCGCTACTTGAATGGTTGGGTTATCGCTCAGGGCAATCTCTATTGCCTGTTCGAGCGTCAGAGCCATTTTCTCCTGTGCCATGGCACCCAAGGCACAGAGGCAAAGGGCCGCCATCATTATCGGCCGTTTGCCGATAGTCCACATTTTCTTCATCTTGTATATCTTAAAAAAATCCTTTTAGCACGTCGGTATCATACGATTCTTAACAGATTCTACACCTATTATAAAAAATCTATGCAAAGTTAGCACAAAGTTCTAACGTGGAGAAAAAAAATTATGTTATATAACATAGTTTAGCACAAACTTTCCAATTATTCACATTTCACAGCCCCCTACACAGGCAATGACACATCAAGTATACCAACCCTGTCCTCCGCATAAAAAGAACAAAGCCGCACTTCCGTTGTTTGCGATATCACTACAAACATATCAGAAGTGCGACTCTTGATACCTTATATATAATATAGCCTCGTCAATCGGCCATCAGTTCTTCGAGGAATCGGTTGAGGTCTTCATCAAGCCCCTGCAACAAGCTATCGGTGACAAGCAACGTGTCGTCGTCCACCAAGAGCAGGTCAGCAACGGTCTCGCGCTCCTCATCTACCAGCACAAACGAATAGGGCATCCACACTGCCAGGCGCTCCAGGTCACCCTCCGCATTCACCTCCTTGATGATACACTGCAGATCGGCCTCCACCTCCCTATAGAAGTCCTCGTCCACATAGTCGGCCCATTCGGGTACGGTGGCAACGGCAATCTCCTCATCATTATCGTTGAGCACGCGCAACGCCCCCTCTTCATGTAAAGGCATGAGATAGAAGTCGGTAGACACCAGCTGGTCATCTTCACCGGAGTAGAGCTCTACAATCTTACACAATGCTTCGCGCAGCGAAGCGGCTGATGAGGTAGTCAGTTTCATAACACTTGCAGTTTATTATTTTACAAATGTAGACATTATTTTTCTATTATCACACACTTTGCCGATTATTTTGCAACAAAAATGCTGCCCGCGTTGCCCTACTTGCCCATCTGGCTGAGGTAGCGATCTATCTTCTCGATTTCTTGCTTGCGGCGGACGAGTGCGGTGCGATAGCCGCCCACAAGGGTGGTGTCGATGGCTTGCTCGGTGGCACCGGTCTTATGGTTTTTCTTCATGGCGAGTTGGGCAGCGAGGTCGAGCGAGGCGATGGCCTGGTCAATGCTATCGGTCATCTCGTAGTAGAGGGCCATGTTGTAGGCCGACTCGAAGCGGCGCAGACGCTGCTTGCTGCCTGCCATGGTGCGCCACTCAGCGGCGGCACCTTCCCAGTTGCCCTCACGCACATATACCTTAGCCTCGCGCAGGGGGTAGCACAGGCGGTCGTAGTAGAACACGCGCTCGCGCTCTTTCCATGCAGGGAGACAGGGTTCGATGGCCTCCTCGGCCAGCAGCTGGGGTACCAACGGTACGAAGAGGCGCACCTCGGCGGTGTCGTAGGCCCAGTATTCGAGTGATTTCTTGTCAATAGTGCACGACACGGAAAGGGTGTCGGCATCGGGGAGATAGATGCGTGAGCAGAGGTAGGCATTCACGGGACGCCCTACACCCGGTGTCGCGATATTGGTTGTGACACAGGCATAGTCGACACTATAGAGCATGCCCACGTCGAGGCGGGCACAGAGGGCATTGACCTCGGTCTGCGTGAGGATATGCGGTGCGACACCGCCAGCGGGATAGAGGAGCGAATCGAGCACCACTACCCTGTCGAGCACTCCGGCATCGGCGAAGCTGAGGGCCACCTGTTCCTTCACTGAGTCGGCATCGCAGGGGAAGAGGACTGCATCTTCGTTGACGATGATGACATTGTGCTGGCTGAAGTTGTTGACCACACCAATGCTTCTCGCGGTCTTGGCCGGCATTACTTCGGGAGGCACCATCTGCTCCACGGATAGGTAGAGCACCTCGGAACAGGCGGTGAGGAAGAGGAAAGTTGAAAGTGTAAAGATGAGAGACGAAAGTTTAGAAGCAACTTCCACCTTCTTATGCCTATCTTGTAAACGACTTTCAACTTTCATCTTTATAAATGCCCTGCATTTAAGAAGACTTGCTGGCTCGGCATAATCCCACAAGCGGTTTCTGCTCTCGCTACGCTGCGTCTTTCAACTTTCAACTTTCAATTTGTTTTACAGGTTCTTCCCGTGGCAGTTCTTGAACTTCTTGCCGCTTCCGCAGGGACAGGGGTCGTTGCGGCCTACGGTGTGTTCGGCACGTACAGGCTCGCGACGCTGTGCACGGGTGTCGTGCTGTGCTGCGGCCTGCTGGTTACGGTCGCCCAGTTCGGTACGGTTCTCCTGCACCTGCTGGCGACGCTGCGCACGGGTCTCTACGGGAGCCTCTCGTACTTGCTCGGGCTCGCGCATAGGTATCTGTCCGCGCATGAGGATGGAGAGGGTCTTGTCGTTGATCTTGTTGACCATAGTGTCAAAGAGGTTCACCGACTCGAGCTTGTATATCAAAAGGGGATCTTTCTGCTCATAGCTGGCATTGCGCACCGAGTGCTTCAGTTCGTCGAGTTCGCGGAGGTTCTCCTTCCAGGCGTCATCGATGACATGAAGCATGATGGCTTTCTCGAAGGCTTTCACCACCTCCTTGCACTCGCTCTCGTAGGCAGCCTTGAGGTTGACGGGAATCTGATAGAGGCGCTTGCCGTCGGTGATAGGCACGAGGATGTTTTCGTAGCGCATGCCCTCGTTCTCATATACCTGACGGATGACGGGGTTGGCAATCTGTGCCAGGCGGTCCATCTTACCCTTAAAGCTGGCCATGGCAGCATCAAAGGTGCGGGCAACAAGTTCATCACCTGTCTTGCTATTGGCATACTCCTCTTGTGTGAAGGGGCACTCGAGTGCCATCACACGGAAGAGTTCCATACGGATGCCTTCGTAGTCGCCCATCTCGAGGATGCGCTCACAGCGTTCCCATATCATATTGGCAAGGTCCATGCCTATGCGCTCACCCATAAGGGCGTGGCGGCGCTTGGTGTAGATGACCGTACGCTGCTTGTTCATCACGTCGTCATACTCCAAGAGGTGCTTACGCACGCCGAAATGGTTTTCCTCGACCTTCTTCTGTGCATTCTCGATGCTCTTGGATATCATCTTGTGCTCCAGCATTTCGCCCTCCTCGAATCCGAGTTTGTCCATCACCTGTGAGATGCGGTCAGCAGCGAACAGACGCATGAGGTTGTCTTCGAGTGATACGAAGAATACCGACGAACCGGGGTCACCCTGACGACCGGCACGTCCGCGGAGCTGACGGTCTACACGGCGGCTCTCGTGGCGCTCTGTACCGATGATGGCCAGACCACCTGCGGCCTTTACCTCATCAGAGAGCTTGATATCGGTACCACGACCTGCCATATTGGTGGCGATGGTGACGGTGCCCTTCAGACCAGCCTTGGCCACGATGTCGGCCTCCTTCTGGTGGAGCTTAGCATTCAATACATTGTGTTCTATCTTGCGCATGGTGAGCATACGGCTCAGCAGCTCGCTGATCTCAACCGATGTGGTACCTACCAGTACAGGACGTCCTGCGGCCACCATCTTCTCTACCTCGGCGATAACGGCATTGTACTTCTCGCGCTGAGTCTTGTAGATGCGGTCGTTCATGTCGTTACGGGCGATGGGGCGGTTGGTGGGGATGACCACCACGTCAAGCTTGTAGATATCCCACAACTCGCCTGCCTCGGTCTCGGCCGTACCGGTCATACCTGACAGCTTGTGATACATACGGAAGTAGTTCTGCAGGGTGATGGTAGCGAAGGTCTGCGTAGCAGCCTCTACCTTCACGCGCTCCTTGGCCTCGATGGCCTGGTGCAAGCCGTCGCTATAGCGGCGACCCTCCATGATACGGCCTGTCTGCTCGTCGACGATCTTTACCTCGCCCGCTTCGGTCACGATATACTCGGTGTTCTTCTCGAACATGGTGTAGGCCTTCAAGAGCTGATTGATGGTATGTACGCGCTCGCTCTTCACGGCATAGTTGGTGAA
This sequence comes from Bacteroidaceae bacterium, assembly GCA_017424485.1. GTDB lineage: Bacteria > Bacteroidota > Bacteroidia > Bacteroidales > Bacteroidaceae > UBA1189. The sequence goes on along the minus strand of JAFOYZ010000237.1, from coordinate 21,890 downwards.
GAGTTCGTCTTTCTTCATCAGCAACTCATCACCCTCGAGTCCACTGCCCTCGATAGCGGCCATCTCCGAAGCGATGTCGGGGAGGACGAAGAGTGTGGGATCGGCAGCGTTGCCAGTGATGAGCTCGATACCCTTGTCGGTGAGGTCTACGCTATTCATCTTCTCGTCGATGACGAAGTAGAGGGGCTCGGTAGCCTCGGGCATGCGACGATTGTTCTGCTCCATATAGATAGCCTCGGTCTTGAGCATACCGGTCTTGATACCCGGCTCACTGAGGAACTTGATGAGGGGCTTATTCTTAGGCAATGCCTTATGGCTACGGAAAAGGGCAAGGAAACCGGCCTCCACATCGGCCTGGTTCTCAGAGGGAATCAAACGCTTGGCCTCAGCAAGAAGCTGTGTGGCGAGGCGCTTCTGAGCCTCAACGAGACGCTCAACAAGAGGACGCAACTCCTCGAAGAGCTGATCACCCTTCTTGGGCACAGGACCAGAGATGATGAGTGGTGTACGAGCATCGTCAATCAATACCGAGTCTACCTCATCGACGATGGCGTAGTTGTGGCGGCGCTGCACGAGGTCAGCAGGTGATGAAGCCATATTGTCGCGCAAGTAGTCGAAGCCAAACTCATTGTTGGTACCGAAGGTGATATCGGCGAGGTAGGCCTGACGGCGAGCCTCGGAGTTAGGTTGGTGCTTGTCGATGCAGTCTACGGTCAATCCGTGGAACATGTAGAGCGGCCCCATCCACTCTGAGTCACGCTTGGCAAGGTAGTCGTTCACGGTAACTACGTGTACGCCATTGCCGGTGAGTGCATTAAGGAATACGGGCAGCGTAGCCACGAGGGTCTTACCCTCACCCGTCGCCATCTCGGCAATCTTACCCTTGTGCAGTACCACACCACCGAAGAGCTGTACGTCGTAGTGAATCATGTTCCACACGGTATCGTTGCCACCAGCTTCCCAATGGTTGGTGTAGATGGCCTTGTCGTCCTCGATGCGCACGAAATCCTTCGTAGCAGCCAATGTACGGTCCATATCGGTAGCTGTCACCACCACCTCACCGTTCTGCGTGAAGCGGCGTGCGGTCTCCTTTACGATAGCAAAAGCCTCGGGGAGCACCTCGTCAAGAGCCACCTCATACTTGTCGAGCACGGCTGTCTCCAGTTTGTCTATCTCGTTGAAGAGCTGTTCACGCTCCTCAATCTCAGTCTCTTCTACTTTGGCTTTCAGCGCGGCAATCTTGGCATTCTCGTCAATAGCCGATTGCTTGATGCGCTCTTTCAGCTCCTGTGTCTTGGCACGGAGTCCATCGTTGGTCAGCTTCTCTATATCAACGTAGGCCTTCTTTACCTTTTCCACCCACGGCTGAATCTCACGCATGTCGCGTGTATTCTTGTTGCCAAACAACTTTCCAATAAATTCGTTAAATCCCATATCTTAAGTTTTTATTCGTCTGTTATATACATCTTTTCACAACAACAATGCCAGTGAGTGACACGACTAGCAGTACTGCACTTTTGTCACAAAACGCTGACACGCCGCCACGAAAAGCCTACACAAAAGTCTATTTTAAATGACAAAGGTACAACATATTTTTGGATATTTTACCAATCGGCAGGCACACTTTTCCTTACAGCAACATGTTTTAAGATATTTCAAACGATTTTTCCATCATTTCTTGCATGTTTTAACGAAATATCACTATATTTGCAACACGAAGAACTACAATAAACCACTACCGCCATGAAAAGAATCGCTACCCTCCTCATCGCGTTATGCACCATAACGGCCCTCCATGCCGAAAAACAAGTCATCACCTTCGGAGAATTGCCCAAGAATGCAAAGATTTTTGTCCTTACTTACTTCAAAGACATGAAGTTCAGAGAAGTATGCATAGAACGCCGTGCCAGCCTCACCCAATACGAAGTAAAGCTCGAAGGAGGTATCGACCTGCAGTTTGACCGCATGGGGTTATGCACCGAAGTCACCTGCAAGAATGGTGAAGTACCCGACATAGTAATACCCAAGAGAATCTTGTCAGTAATACAAAAGAACTTTCCCGACAACTACATCCGCAAATACGAGGATAACGGCCGTATGTATGAGATAGTACTCGACGACGACATCCGCCTCACCTTCAGCCGCACATTACGTCTGGTAGACATCGAGGATTGAGCCACACCGAATTACCGGTTCACATGTAAGCCACATCATTCCATAGGACGTTCAGAGCAAGCATTAGGAGCACTGATACGCAAGATATGCGCTACCGTAGGCGCAATACTTTCTACAGGGATTGGCGCTCTGCTGACACCCGCTGTAAGTCCTGCACCATATAGTATGACAGGCACAGGCACATGAGTACGATTGTAATATACCTGCTCACCCCATCGCTCGTCTACAAGTGTCCAACCGGGCGATACCTCAAGAATAAGATCACCTGAGCGGCTACTATTGTAAGCATTGCGCATATCAGCATCAGCAGCACCCGACAAAAGATCCATCGAAGGGTATACACGCTTGACGCCAGCCACCTGACTCAAGAACTCAGTGCAACGATCAAGCAGCTCCTTCATCTTCAATTGCCGGCTCTCTATAAGCGAGTGATTGAGGTATATCTCGTTAAGGTATGATGCCTCTACATACGTATCCTTACCATAGAGTGCCCCCAAATAGATATTGAGCAGAGCTACGCAGCGATCCATGCGCAATTCGCCCGTAGGCAGCGAGAAGAGTTTGTCATCGGGCTTATGAGCATCGACATAGCCCGTAGAGGTGATGAATACAAGCGCATTATCCATACCCACCTTTTCATCGACAGCTTCAAGGAGTTCGGCAATATTGCGATCAAGACGACAATAGATATCTTGCAACTCGAGCGGACGTTCCCACTCTGATGCATGCTCATAGTTTCCTGCATAGTATCCCACGCAAAGCATATCGGTAGTCTTGTTGCGTCCAAAAAGGCTTCCCGCAATACAGGTTTTTGCCAGTTGGGTAACTTCATCATTAACACACGCCGATGTTTTGTATCGCCTCACCACCTCAGCATCACCACCTCGAAAAGTATAACGAAATGCTTTAGGGACACCATCATATACCGAATAGCTATACACTCCTGTAGGATAATAGGGTTCCCACTCCACATTATTCCAATCGAACGACGTACCCATACGATGATTGTAGGGGCGCAACCACGCCGGTACACCATTATAATAAGCAGAAGAGGCCCACATCGCCTGACGCTCATCAAGCCACATGACAGCATTCGGCGCATGCCCGCCAGCGAGCACCGCCATATCACGTTCGGGTGCCACAGAGAGTACATAGGCATGTCCCCGAGTAGCCATCTTTAGTTCATCGGTAAGGGTTGTCACCATAAGACCCGCAGGCGAAGTAGCATCGGCCGTATGAATCCCTGCATGAGATGCATCATCTACAGACGACACTACGCGCAAACTCTTACGGTCGAGGTAGCGATTACCCACAACACCATGATAATAAGGAGTAGAGCCACTATACACCGAAGCCACTCCTGACGAACGATCGGGCATAGCATGAGAAAAATACCCGTTGGTATATACGCGTCCTTCGGCAAAGAGTCTCTTAAAGCCCTCATCGCCATACAGATGCGCATATTTCTCCAAATAATCGGCACGCAACTGATCAACCACAATGCCAATCACCACCTTGGGAGCCTCACCATTTCCGGCACTGAGACTCTGCGGCACACACATTATCACAAGAGCAACACCCACAGCAAGACCGCGTTTCTTGCGGGAAGAACGATTCACCGCATCGAAACGGCGCTGCAATATAGGATACATCAAAAGATTATGCAATACACGCAGCAGAATTGCCGACACGAAAAGGTATGCCGCTGGCTGTATATACTGGTACTTCAGCAACGACACGACAATAAAAGCCACCAACAAAACAGCCAACACATAGTAAGCTATCTGAGTGCTGCGATGCCGAACACCTCGGAGGAGAAGAGGCAAAAGCAAAAGAGGCAACGGATTCAAATAGAGGACATGCAGATTGCTACCCACCGTTGGATGTTCAGAAAAGAAGAACAGGAATGCAACAACACACCCCATCAAGCCCTGCACAAGGAAAAGGAGCAGATCAAACCAGCTCTGACGACGTTCGAGAAGGACCTCGAGCGCACACACCACAGCCACAAGCAATAGCAGCAACACCATAGCCTGTACAGGACTAATAGGGAATCGCCATACCTCCAACCTTTCGCCATGGGGAGCCACCGTCCTCGTTTCCAGCACATAGGGATATTCTACTCCCGATATAGCTACCCTAGCACGATCAACATAAGCCATCAGATACTCAGGAGCAAAGATTTGCCGCCTCACACCGATAGGACGATCAGCCTCCAGACCCAACAGATAGTCAATACCAAACTGCAACCATGGATAAGGCTCTGTATAACGATGCAGAATGCTACGATACGTACATGTATCGTGAGCAATGGACATATCACTGGTTATAGACAACGCCTCCTCTACCTTATCGAGAGCCTTGGTGCTACAATTATTATATAGGAAGTTATAGCGATACTCACGATTCTCGGGACGAAGATTTTTATCAAGGAGTTGTATCAACCTCGCCTTCTCATCAGCTGTCAGGTTGAGCTGCTGAAGCGTCACCCATGAACCGCGATCAGTATATTCATGTTCAAATATAGGGTATGCTATAGCGCCTACCACATAATCGGTCTCGCCTTTTATAAACCGCCAAATAAAGTTCGGAGCATCAAAAGAAAACAAACCATAGTTCACTGCCAAGTCTACACCAGAAGAAGGAATCTCCACCCGCAATGCTGTATGACCATACACGGCATACACCTCGGTACCAGGCGAACAGGTTACCAGACTCACACGGATGGAGTCGCTATGATCGCGCACCAACACAGAGTCAATCTTTGCCGACACGCCAAGCACCGACAACCCCATCAACAACAAAGCAACATATCTTCTCATAAAACGCATATATATAGGAAAGAAAAGACAAAAGTAGTGCATTTTTTCAGAAAGGAGACCCCATTTTACGGAAAATCGAAAGAATTTATATAATTTTGCAGCCAATTATCAAAAAAGCATCTACCTATGGGAAAAATTATTCTTACAGGCGATCGTCCTACGGGACGCCTGCATTTAGGACACTTTGTAGGCTCTTTGCGTCGCCGTGTAGAACTACAAAATTCGGGACTTTTCGACAAGATCTTCATCATGATTGCCGATGCACAAGCACTGACCGACAATGCTGACAATCCCGAAAAGATACGTCAGAACATTATTGAAGTAGCGCTCGATTATTTAGCATGTGGCATCGACCCCACAAAGAGCACCATCTTCATACAATCTCAAGTAGCCGAGTTATGCGAACTTGCATTCTACTACATGAACCTTGTCACCGTGAGCCGTCTGCAGCGCAACCCTACGGTAAAGACAGAGATTCAGATGCGTAACTTCGAGACAAGCATCCCCGTTGGATTCTTCACCTACCCCATCAGCCAGGCATCAGACATCACTGCTTTCCGAGCCACCACAGTGCCGGCAGGTGAAGACCAGCAACCGATGATTGAGCAGGCACGCGAAATCGTACGACGCTTCAACGGCATCTATGGCGACACCCTCGTAGAGCCCGAAATATTACTCCCCGACAATGCTGCGTGCATGCGTTTGCCAGGTACCGATGGTAAGGCCAAGATGTCAAAGTCGCTCGGCAACTGCATCTACCCGTCAGACTCCTCAGAGGAGGTTCGCAAGCGTGTAATGAGCATGTATACCGACCCCGACCACATCCGCGTTGAGGATCCCGGCAAAGTAGAGGGCAACACTGTATTCACCTACCTCGATGCTTTCTGCCGTCCCGAGCACTTTGCACAATACTGGCCCGACTACAGCAGTCTGGACGAACTGAAAGCTCACTATATGCGTGGCGGACTAGGCGACGTGAAGGTAAAGAAGTTCCTCTATGCCATTCTGGAAGAGTTGCTCACACCTATCCGCGAACGCCGCAAAGAGTGGGAGAAAGATATCCCTGCCGTATTCGACATTCTGAAACGCGGAAGCGAAGCCGCTCGTGAGGTAGCTGCTGGCACACTAGCCGACGTGCGCAGAGCCATGCGCATCGACTACTTTGACGATACCGAACTCATAGCAGAACAATCTCGTAAGTTCCAGGGTTAGCCTTTGTTTGAGGGTTGACAGTTTACAGCTGATGGCTAAAGATTAATAGTTGAGGGATTAGAGCATTAGCTATCCATCAATCATCATCCGTCAGCTATAATCCATCATCCATAAACCATCAACCAAAAACCGTGCAGCAACTGATTATCGACATAGGGAATTCCTCGGCCAAGGTTGCCACCTTCGAAGGTGACAACCTTGTCGAGTATATCCGCATAGAGCATACCGAGCTACCAGCGGTTATTGCATCCAAGGGCACCGATAACGCCATAAAGGCAGCCATCCTATCCTCGGTGATACCACTCAGCGAGGAACTTGAGCATATAGTGGCTACACTGCCCTACCCCTGCCTACGAATGTCGGCTGCCCTAAAGATGCCCTTTCGCATCGCCTACGAAACCCCCGAGACACTAGGTCCCGACCGATTGGCCGCAGCCTCAGAGGCATGGACACAAAAGTCTGGCAATGACCTGCTGATTATCGACATAGGCACAGCCATCACCTATGACATCGTCACCGCTGACGGCGTCTATCGTGGAGGCAACATCTCTCCTGGAATAGGCATGAGATTCAAGGCACTACACCATTTCACAGGCAAGCTACCCCTAGTAGACAAGGAAGGATTGCGCACCGACATAGGAGTATCCACAGAAACAGCCATCAGGGAAGGTGTTTTGCAAGGTGTATGTTATGAAATCGATGGTTACATGCAATCATATAGCCTTAAATATCCCAAACTTTTGATTTTTTTAACAGGCGGGAACTCCATTCTCTTGGATAATCGGACAAAAAGTCGCACCTTTGCAGATAGTTTGCTTGTTGTAAAAGGATTGAAAAGAATTTTAGACCTCAACCAATGAAATTACTTAGGATAGCCTCTCTATTAACGACAATCTTATTTGTCCAAGTCCTACGTGCCGAGAATGGAATGAATTCTCCCTACACACGCTATGGCTTTGGTCAATTATCCACCATGGAGGTTGGCGTCAACAAAGGCATGGGCGGTACAGGAATTGGCTTGCGCAACAACAGTCAGATCAACATGCTCAACCCCGCATCCTATGCAGCTGTCGATACACTCACCTTCTTGCTTGATGTAGGTGTGAGTTTGCATAATACCAACTTTGCCGAAGGCAATGTAAAGATGAATGCTCGCAACACGACGTTCGACTATCTTGCTATGCAATTTCGTCTGATACCTCGTTTGGGCATGACCATCGGTTTGATGCCATTCTCAAATATAGGCTACAACTTCAGCAACACCAACGTTATCCGCGACGACGAGGATGGCCAAATCACCACCACCAACCGCTACCATGGCGACGGAGGACTACGTCAGGCAATCGTAGGATTGGGATGGGAACCCTTCAAAGGCCTCTCTATTGGCGCCAACATGGGATACCTATATGGCGAGATATACCACTACGTGTATAACCAATACAGCGATGCCAGTATTAACACATACACCAGGCAATATCTTGCCGACATCACGACATACAATGCCGACTTCGGTCTTCAGTACCAGGCCGCCTTCGGGAAGAACAAGTTTACCCTTGGAGCCACCTATCGCCTGGGACACGCCATCGACGACGATGCATATATCATAGATATCACCACATCGAGCGACACCATCAGCCGCAGTCGCATGAGCATACCCACATCATATGGTGCCGGTATATCATACACGTTTGACGACCGCCTGACCTTCGCAGCCGACTATAGCATGCAGCAGTATGGCACCACCGAATTCTTCGGATTCAAGGGTGCCAACTACCATCGCGCATCGCTCGGTTTCGAGTATATCCCCGAGCGCATCACCCGCAAGCTCTTCCGTCGTGCCCGCTATCGTGCCGGCTTGCACTATGCCACCTCACATTTTAAAATAGGTGAACATAGAGGTCCGTCTGAATATGGAGCATCAGTAGGTATCGGACTCCCCATCATGAACGGTTGGAACGCCAAGAGCATCATCAACATATCGGGTCAAGCCGTCCATGTGCGTCCTAGCATTCCAGGTATGATTACCGAGAACTATCTACGTTTAAGCATCGGCCTATCTTTCAATGAGGCGTGGTTCGACAAGTGGAAGGTACAGTAAGTTGAGGGTTGAGGGATCTTAAATTAAACTTTTGAGGAACAACAGAGTCAAACAGATAAACAAAACGGGAATAATAGAAACCAAATACAACAAAAGACAATGAGAATCAAAGCACTTATCGCAATTATTGCATTGACCTCTTCTGTTGCAATGGCGCAGAAAGGTGTAGAAGACGGATCACGTTTCGGACATGGCAAAGACAGCATCGACTGCCTTAACAACATTAGCCTTTACCAGGAATACCTGAAGACCAACAACTATGCTGATGCTTATACCTACTGGCAGAAGGTCTTCACCGATGCTCCCTACGCACAAATGGGAACCTACACCAATGGCGCCAAAATTTTGAAGAGCCTTATCGCAGGCACTAAAGACATGGCAGAGCGTAAGAAATATGCAGACGAACTGATGACTGTATACGACCAGCAGCTCAAGCACCTCGACAAGCTCAACCTCCTTATCCGTACTCCGCTCAAGGACTTTAAAGTGAAGGGCAGCAAGGCTCACGACTACATTACCTACTATCCTGGTAAGGATGTAAATTTGGCTTACGACATGCTCACTGAGGTTATCGCTTTGGGCAAGACCAACAACGACTACTACATCATCGGCGACTTCATGAACATCTCTACCCAAAAGTTCAAGAAAGATGACACTCATCGCGAGCAGCTCATTCAAGACTACCTCACCGCTTCTGAGTACATCAACGTAATTGCCGAGAACACCAACAAGAGCAATTCGAAGCAGAAAGAGGCTTTGTTGAAGGCTGTAGCTACCACCAAAGAGAATGTTGATGCTTACTTTATCAACAGCGGTGCTGCCGAGTGCGATCAGCTGAACGCCATTTATGCTCCCAAGATAGAGGAGAATAAAGAGAACCTTGACTACCTCAAGAAGGTGGTATCTATCATGAGTATGCTCTCATGCACCGAGTCTGACGCCTACTACAACGCTTCAGAGTATGCTCACAACATCGCTCCTACTGCCGAAACTGCAGCTGGATGTGCATATCGTTACTTCAAGCGTGGCGAAATTGACAAGTCAATCGAGTTCTTCGACCAAGCTATCGAACTTGACACCACTTCATTGGGCAAGGCAGAGTACAGCTACAAGGCAGCCGTAATCCTCAATGCAAACAAGCAATTGGCTAAGGCTAAGACCTATACCACACGTGCCATCAGCCTCAACGGCAACAAGGGTGCCTACTACATCTTGCTTGCTAACATCTACGCTGCTGCTCCCCGTTGGAACGACGATCCTCACCTCAACAGCTGTAAGTATTTCGTAGTACTCGACAAGCTCTATCAAGCTAAGCGCGTAGACGAGTCTGTTGCTGAAGAGGCCAACAAGATGATTGCCGCATACTCAACCCACACACCTGCAGAGTCAGATCTTTTCTTCCTTGGTAAGAAAAAGGGTGATAAGATTCATATCGGCGGACTCATCAACGAATCTACCACCATACGTTAATAGACGACCTGTGGACTCAGACTTACGTCAGAATCACCTCATACACAATGGCATAACAATCGTCACTACGATTGTTATGCTATTTCTATTATCGGCCTGTGGCCGCAAGAAAGCTCCTATCACCGACGCTATCACCAATCGCGACTCGGTACCTGTCATGATTACCCGCGATGTATCAACCTACATCTCTGATTCAGGTGTTGTGCGATACAAAATCATTACTGACGAGTGGAGAGTATATGATCGCCTTGATCCTTCGCGATGGACCTTCGAGAAGGGTATATACCTAGAGAAGTTCAACAACGACCTTAGCATAGAGGCCACTATCGTAGCCGACACAGCCTACTACTATGACCAGCAGGAACTGTGGGAACTACGCGGCAACGTACACATCGAGAACGAACAAGATGAGCAGTTCGACACCCAACTACTCTTCTGGAACCAAAAAAGCAAAAAGGTGTATTCAGACCTATACATCCGTATACGCCAACAGAAACGCATCATTACAGGCGTAGGATTCACCTCAAACCAAGAATTCACTAACTATACCATAAAAAAGACGCAAGGTATCTTCCCTGTTAAAGAAGACGAAAACGATAACGTTAACGAAGATGAAAACGAAGACGATAACAGCCAACTCTAATTTTCAATTAATAATTTTCAATTGATTTTTGACTGTTGATCGTTGACAAAAAAAGACAAAATGGACACTACCGGCATATTTCTCCTTACAGCCATGATATTCTCTGCCTTTTTCTCAGGCATGGAGATAGCATTCGTATCTTCGAGTAAACTACGCTTCGAGGTAGACAAGAACAGTCAGAGCCTTTCGGCTAAACTATTGTCGGTATTTTACAACAATCCCAACAACTACATCTCCACAATGCTCGTGGGCAACAATATAGCCCTTGTCATATATGGTATCATGATGTCGCGTGTTATCGATGGTTTTCTGGAACAATACGTCACCAGCAACCCTGTTTGGTTATTACTTACCGATACCATCATCTCTACCCTCATCATTCTCGTGGTGGGAGAGTTTATACCTAAAACCATCTTCAAGATCAACCCCAACGCCACGCTACGTTTCTTCTCTCTCCCCACATTCCTCATCTACTGCATACTATACCCCATCTCGCTGTTTGCTACAGCTTGTGCTCGGATTATCCTCCGCCTATTCGGCATCAAGCTCAACAAGGAGAACTCCACCAAAGCCTTCACCAAGATGGACCTCGATTATTTCATCCAATCCAGCATACAACAGGGCAACGGAGCTCAAGACCTCGACACCGAGGTCAAAATTTTCCAAAACGCGCTCGACTTCTCAAACCTTCGCATACGCGACTGCATGGTACACCGCACCGAGATAGAAGCCGTTAGCAAGGAAGCCACATCAGAGGAGCTCATGCGCACCTTCGTTGAAACTGGTTTTTCCAAGCTCATCGTATACGAAGACACCATCGACAACATCATCGGCTACATACACTCATCAGAGATGTTCAAGAATGCTTCCACATGGCAAGAGCACATCTGCAAGATGCCATTCGTACCAGAAAGCATGCAAGCCCAACGCCTCATGGAACAGTTCTTACAACAGAAGAAGTCACTTGCCGTCGTTGTCGACGAATTTGGCGGTACTGCCGGCATCATCTCACTGGAAGACATCGTAGAGGAACTCTTCGGGGAAATCGAAGACGAGCACGACACCGACGAATATATCGCAAAGAAGACCGAGGATGACACCTACCTCCTTTCGGCCCGTCTCGAGATCGAACGCGTCAACGAGATGTTCGGACTCAATCTGCCCGAGTCTGACAACTATCAGACAATTGCCGGATTTATTCTCAATCACTATCGCAGCTTTCCGAAAATGCACGAAATAATACAAATCGACAACTTCCGAATCAAGATAATAAAGGTCGAAAGCAGCAAAATCGAACTTATCACGCTGAAAATAGAGAAATAAACTATTTTTTTTCACAATACTTTATGTCGTTAGAGGGTTTTTTCGTACCTTCGTGCGCTCAAAACTATATTAAAATAATAATAAACTAAAAAATACAAAAAATGGCAACATTACAATCAATCAGAAAACACGGAGCATTCCTGGTTATCGTTATCGGACTTGCTCTGTTTGCCTTCATCGCTGGCGATGCATGGCAAGCACTCCAATCTAATCAGAACACACAGCACGTAGGTAAGATCAACGGCAAGAAGATCGAAGCACAGACCTACCAGCAACTCCTCGAAGAGTACACCCAAGCTATCAGCTTCATACGTGGAAACTCTTCACTGACCGAGGCTGAGAATGCCCAGATCAAGGACGAGGTATGGAACACACTCGTAAGCAATGCTATCATCGAGGAAGAAGCCAAGAAGTTAGGTCTCACCGTAACAGTAGCAGAACTTCAGGCTGTCATCAACGAAGGTACCGATCCCCTGCTTGCACAATCAGCATTCCGCAATCCTGCTACAGGCCAGTTTGACCGTGACCAGTTGATGCAATTCCTCGCCCAGTATCAAGAGATGGACCCCGAGGTGATGCCCGCTGAGTATATCGAGTACTACCACAACCTCTACACCTACTGGAACTTCATCGAGAAGAACCTCATGAGCAGCCTTCTCATGCAAAAGTACGAGGCTCTCGTAGCAGCAGCTCAAATCAGCAACCCCGTATCTGCTGAACACAACTTCACTTCACGCAACACCAATGCCGAGGTAGCTTACGCAGTAGTACCCTTCAACAGCATTGCTGACTCACTCGTTAAGGTTAGCAATGCCGATATCAAGAAGATTTACGATGCCAAGAAAGAGCTCTACAAGGTAGCAGCCGAGACACGTGGTGTGAAATACATCGACGTACCCGTTAAGCCCAGTCAGGCCGATCGCGACGAGCTCCTTGCTGAGGTAGGTGAATATGCTGCCCAGCTCGCATCAGCAGAGGATATGCCAGCCTTCATCCGCCTGGCAAACTCTGAAGCAGCTTACTCAGAAGTGCCTGTATCAAGCAACGGCCTTCCTACCGACGTAGCTAGCCGCATCGACACAGCAAAGATCGGCCTCACCTATGGTCCCTACTACAACCAGGCCGACGACACATACAACGTATTCCGACTGATCAGCAAGACTCAGTTGCCCGACTCAGTACAGTTCCGTCAGCTCCAGATTGCCGATGCCGATGCCACTCGCGCACAATTCTTAGCCGACAGCATCTACACAGCCTTGAAGAATGGTGCCAACTTTGCAGAGATCGCAACCAACTATGGTCAGCCTTCTGAACCTACATGGATGTCAACAGCCAACTTCGAGGGCGCAGCCATCGACGGAGACAATGCCACCTACCTCAACACCATCTTCGGAATGAAGAAGGGCGAGCTCAAGCAACTCAGCCTCGGTGGCGGTCACCTCATCATCGAGGCCGTAGCTACCACCAAGCCCATTGAGAAATACGTAGCTGCAGTCATCAAGCGCTCAGCATATTTCAGCAACGAAACCTACGCCGATGCTTATAATAAGCTCAGTTCATTCGTAGCTGACAACCAGTCACTCGAAGACCTCGAGGCCAACGCCGAGGAGGCAGGCTATCGTCTTCTCTCTATCAATGAGCTCTCTAACGCTGCACACACCATTGGCGGCGTACAAGGCACACGTGAAGCGTTGCGTTGGGCATTCGGTGCCGAGAAGGGCGACGTATCACAGATTTTCGAGGCTGGTGAGAACGACCACCTCATGGTGGTAGCCCTTGCCGATATCCACAAAGCTGGCTACCGCCCCGTAGAGCAGTTTGCCGACATGTTCCGCATGCAAGCTCTCAACGACAAGAAGGCCGATATGATTATCGCTAATGCCAAGAACGTAACCACCATGCAGGAGGCTCTCGCCCTGAGTGGCGTTAAGGCCGACACTTTGCGTCGTGTCAACTTTGCATCACCCGCTTACGTGAGCAAGGTACCTGCTAGCGAGCCCGCACTGAGTGGTGCCGTAGCCAACCTAGCAGAAGGCACCTTGAGCGCCCCCATCAAGGGTAACGGCGGTGTATATTTCCTCCAGGTGATCAAGAAAAACAATGGTGTAGCTAAGTACGATGCCGCTACCGAACAGAGCACCCTCGAAGCTACAGCTGCTCGCAATGTCAATGCCAACAGCATCCTCAGCGAGCTCTACCGTAAGAGCAACATCGAGGATAATCGCTACCTTTTCTTCTAATCAACGTAAAAAAAGGTAACAAGTACATTCTTTCTACAACATAAAAGCAGCGATGCGAGGATATCCAAAGGGTATCCTCGCATCTGTATATTAGGTTGCCACAACAACATTGCAGAACTTTGCAGACAGACGGAACAACTAAAACAATAGATGTAGAACCTTTGCAAGGTAAACAAAGAATGCAAATGTTGACACGTCATTAAAGTGACGTGATTGGCCATATAAGATTTACTAAATGCACCATTTAATATCTAACGCCGTATAGCCAAAAACCAATATCTGCTTATAGATACAATTTTAAAAGAAAAATATTTGCTCAATCAACAGATAGATTACCAATGCAGTCAATTGAGCAAAATATATAAGTAAAACGAATCAGCATAGATACTTAATCATAGTATTTATGAGATTCCTCATATTCACACAGCATTGCGAGACCTGCTTGAAACGACGTTCGACAATGGTGACCTCACATAGAATATTTGCGGGGATAACCAATGAAGATACCGAGCAGAGCGATGGCGCCAAGGGCAAACGGGTAGTAAAGATAGCCTATAATAGAGAAGGGGGTGATAGAGGCCAGACCTGCTGCCATTAAGAGTTGGGCGCCATAAGGGATGAGCCCCTGGGCAAAGCAACTAAAGGTATCGAGCAGCGATGCACTCATACGGCGATCAACCCCATAGCGATCAGCAATGTCGCGTGCCACAGGCCCCACGGTAATGAGAGCAATGGTGTTGTTGGCTGTGCAAAGGTCGGCCAGCATCACAAGCAGGGCAATAGTGAGCTTAGCACCACGCTTACCGTTGATACGACGCGTAAGGATTCGGATGAGATAGTCGATACCGCCATTGTGGCGTATGAGAGCCAACATACCTCCCGCAAGCAAGGTGACGATAATAAGTTCGCTCATACCCATAATACCATCGCCCATGGCAGACATCCAGCCCATGAGGTCGAAACTGCCACTGAGTATACCGATGCCACCTGCAAGCACGATACCGATAAAGAGTACGGCGAGTACGTTGAGCCCCATAACAGCCAGCACAAGTACGGCCACATAGGGCACTACCTTGTACCATTGCGGCATAGACACATGTGCGGGAGCCTCCACTCCACTGCCGATAATGATATATAGCACCAGCGCGATGAGTGCCGCAGGGGCGGCCAGGTAGATGTTGGCCTTGAATTTATCATTCATGCGACACTGCTGAGTCTGCGTGGCCACGATAGTAGTATCGGAGATAAAGGACAGATTATCGCCAAAGAAGGAGCCTCCTACCACAAGGGCTACAATCATGGGAAGCGACGCACCTGTTTGCTCGGCTATGCCCACCGCTACAGGAGTGAGGGCCACCACAGTGCCAACCGAGGTGCCTATAGAAAGGGAGATAAAGCAGGCCGCTAAAAAAAGTCCGGGCAGTAGCATGCTATCAGGCAAAAGGCGCAATGTAAGGTTGACGGTGGCATCAATGGCCCCCATGGCATCGGCAGCTTTGGCAAAGGCTCCAGCAAAGACGAATATCCACACCATGAGCATGAGGTTCTCATCTCCTGCCCCACGCGAAAAGATGGCGACACGCTCCTTAAGGCGTAACTTAGGAGTGATACACACAGCATAGGCCGAGGCGGCGAGAAATGCTACCGTAAGGGGGACCTTATAGAAATCACCTGCAAGCAGCGAACCTACAAGATACACTGCCATAAAAACAAACATAGGAGAGAGGGCTTTCATAAGTTGAAAATTAAAAATTAAGATTAAAGAATTAAAGACATTCCACACAGATGATCATCTGACAATTCTCAACTCTCGGTCTTCAATTTGAATATGATTTTTGCACGACATGCCACCTCGCCACTATCTTTACGAATCTCTACGTCATACTCGTGACCATCGTCCTTCTTATCCATATATACAGAAAGGTTCTCTCGATAAAAACACTCGGCACTATAACCTACCTCAACACGATGGATAGTATGACTGCGGAAGATTTCAAGCGGTAGCTCATTGAGTATATGTTCGATATACTTCACACTATTGAGATGACCATTATAGTCGATATCACAGTAGAGCGGCGTAAAGGCACCAACTGGCTCGGTAGCTGTAACGCGAGCACGACTGGCCCCCTTGATGGGACAAGGCTCATCGCAACTATATGCCGCAAGTTCGCCATTGTAAAGCGTAGTGAGGTCTGCAGGTTGGCGGGTGGTCACATCAATAAGTGCCCATGTGGAGCGGGCATGACCTAAGATGAGACCATCGCTACTCAGCACACGGAAGTTGCGCGACGTAAAGAGGCGGTTAACACCCTCTACCCAAGTCTCCACATAGTAAGTATCGCCCTCGTTGGGATATTCATCGATTTCGATGACAAGGCGCGAAAGCACCCATGTCTTGCCATCTGCTGCCAAACGCTCCTTGCCGAAGCCGCGTTCGTCAGCATGATTGCCCGCCGTAATCAGCATCTTGTTTGCTAGGAAGCCAAATGAAAGGCCCCCAGTATAGTCTACCTGAAAGGTCTCTACTTCAAAGGGGTATCTACCGATAAAAGATTTCATAGTGTTTTGAGGCTTATATAAGTATGTTATTTAATTATCGATAAGATTTAAGTCTTAATTTGCAAAAATACGACTTTTATTCGATTTATCAGGCATCGACATACAATATTCGTCTATTTTTAGTATCTTTACAGCACAAAGGAAAGGGCTTTGACATGAGTACACTACACTTTACCGATGCACAAAAACTTACACGCCCCACGGCCTTCAGCACCATGATAAAGCCTGTGGGTTCGCTTTGCAACCTAGACTGCGACTACTGCTACTACCTAGGTAAGGCCAACCTCTACGGCGGTCATCAGCCAAAGATGAGTGACGAACTGCTAGAGCGATACATCAGCCAATACATAGAGGCCGTACAGGTGCCAGTGGTAACTTTCTGCTGGCATGGCGGAGAGCCACTGCTGGCGGGACTCGACTTCTACGAGAAAGCCGTAGCGCTACAGAATAAGTATAAGGGCAACAAACAGATAGAAAACTCACTACAAACGAATGGTCTACTGGTGACACCCGAGTGGTGCGATTTCTTCCGCCGCAACAACTTTCTCATCGGCCTGTCGCTCGATGGACCAAAGGATATACACGACGCCTACCGCCACGATCGCGGAGGTCACCCCACCTTCGAACGCGTAATGCGAGCCTTAGAGATGATGGCCATCCATGGTGTGGAATACAATACGCTGAGCACCATCAACAACCGCTGTGCCGGACGTGGACACGAAGTGTATGCCTTCATGCGTTCAGTGAGCAGATATATGCAATTTCTGCCGGTAGTGGAGATGACAGTCGAAGGCTTAAACGGCGCCATCAACCACCAATCATCAACCATCAGCCGCCCCGCCATCGTTCCTCCTGGCACACCCGGCGCCAAGTTGGCTCCGTGGAGCATCACCCCAAAAGCTTTCGGGCGCTTCATGTGCGATATCTTCGATGACTGGGTAATCCACGACGTGGGCGAACGATTCGTTCAGCTATTCGACATTACTCTGGCGCAATGGTGCGGAGTGCAGCCATCGCTTTGCTCCTTCTGTCCCACGTGCGGCGACGGACTCGTTGTAGAACACAACGGCGACATCTACATGTGCGACCACTTCGTATACCCCGAATATCGTCTTGGGAACATCGGTGAGGAGCAACTGCGCGACCTGCAACGAAAACCCGAACTCTTCCGTTTCGGCATCGAAAAACGCAATTCGCTACCCTCTGACTGTCGCCGATGCGAATACCTCTTTGCTTGCAGGGGCGAATGCCCCAAGCACCGCTTTGCCACCACACGAAGGGGCGAGAAAGGACTCAATACACTATGCGAAGGATACAAGCATTTCTTCGAGCATACCGCTCCCTATATGCAACAGATGCGCACACTACTCGAACAAGGCCTCGAGGCGTCGCATATCATGCCGTGGGCACGACAGAAACGCGGATTTGCCGAATAATTTTGTAAAGAATACATACCAAAATCAATAGACAACCGAGGAAAACCATCTATACGATAGTAAAGAAATCAATTAAAACAAAAAAAATGCATAGGCAAAGACATAATATCCGCATATTTTTCTACCTTTGAAAATCAGAAAAATAACCTTTAAAAATTAATATATGAAAAGTAAGTACACATTGCCCAAAGACGGTGGTCTCATCACCGCAGGCGTACCCCGCGACATCTATTGCCGCTACGAGAAAGTACCCACAGAGATTTTCGAAACAGAGTATGCAGGTGTACAGCACGTGGCCAACCAAATCGTCGACTCCATCAACGCACACAATAGTGCAGAGCCCTTTTTGTTGGGTTTGACCACTGGCAAGACTCCACTCGGACTATACCGCGAACTGGTAGAACGCTACAAGGCAGGCAAGGTTAGCTTCAAGAACGTTGCAGTTGTGAGCCTCGATGAATTTTACCCTATCACTCCCGAGCATAAGCAGAGTCGCAACTACCGCATACACGAGGAGTTCCTCAACCATGTCGACATAGAGCAAGCCAACATCCATATCCCCGATGCTACAGTACCCGTAAACGAGATTTCAGACTACTGCAAGAAGTACGACGAAATAGCCAGCAAGGTTGACTTCATGATCATCGGTATGGGCGAACAGGGACAGCTCGGTTTCAATGAGCCCGGATCATACGAAAAATCGCGCACACGACTCGTACAGCTCAGCCTCAACTCACGCAAGGTGCAATCCAAATTCTTCTCCCAAGAGAAAGAGGTACCCACAATGGCTATCACCATGGGCATAGGCACCATACTCAAAGCCAAGAAGATAGTGCTCATGGCATGGGGAGAAAACAAAGCCGACGTGATACAGAAGGTCGTTGAAGGCGAGGACAACGAAATGACTCCTGCCAGCCTCCTTCAGTCGCACCCTAACATCGAAGTAGTTATCGACGAGTTTGCTGGCGAGAAGCTCACACGCGTAGAGGCTCCTTGGGTGGTGGGTTCATGTGAGTGGACCAAAAAATTGGTACGCAAGGCCGTTATTTGGCTCTGCAATAAGGTAGAGAAGCCCATCCTCAAGCTCACCTATCAGGACTATATGAAGAACTCATTGTCTGAGATGCTCGACAGCCTAGGCAAGACCTATGCCAAGGTCAACATCGAAGTATTCAACGACCTGCAGCATACCATCTCAGGATGGCCTGGGGGCAAGCCCAATGCCGACGACTCAACACGTCCCGTACCCTCTACCCCCTTCCCCAAGCGAGTGCTTATCTTCTCTCCGCACCCCGACGACGACGTCATTTCTATGGGTGGTACCTTCATCCGCCTTGTTGAGCAAGGTCACGACGTTCATGTAGCCTATGAAACCTCTGGTAACGTAGCTGTATACGATGACGTGGTAATACAACATATGGATACCGCACGTGAAATTGGTCTCGCCGACCGCTACGATGAGGTACGACAAATCATTGCCAACAAGGTAGAGGGCGAGCCAGAGCCTCGTGCACTGCTCAACCTCAAGGGTGCTATCCGCCGTGCCGAAGCCAAGGCAGCCTGCCGCTCATTCGGACTCAACGACGAAACCAATGCACACTTCCTCAACCTCCCGTTCTATGAGACTGGTGGCATCAAGAAGGGCGAACTCGGTGAAGCCGATATCGAGATTGTAGTCAAGCTACTTCGCGAGATCAAGCCTCACCAAATCTATGCAGCAGGTGACCTCACCGACCCTCACGGCACACACCGCGTATGTATAGAGGCCGTGCTCGGAGCTTGGGAGGTGGTAAAAGATGAAGATTGGGCAAAAGAATGTCACATATGGCTCTACCGCGGTGCATGGCAAGAGTGGGATCTCGGCATGGTAGACATGGCCGTGCCTCTCAGTCCCGATGAGCTTATCAAGAAACGCCACGCCATCTTCCGCCACCTTTCACAAAAAGATATCGTACCCTTCCCAGGTGAAGACCATCGCGAATTCTGGCAACGCGCCGAAGACCGCACACAAAACACCGCACGCCAGTACGACAAACTCGGAATGGCTGAATATCAAGCCATCGAGGTGTTTGTTTGCATGAAGTAATAGATTCAAAACAATATTCATTGGTTCCAACTATCACAACAAACATGGTTGGAACCATTTTTTTAGATTGACAATGAACACACTGCCCAAAGCCGCACTCTTCGACCTCGATGGTGTCGTTATCGATACGGAGAGCCAGTACTCCCTCTTCTGGGGAAGTATAGGACGCCAATACCGGCCCGATGTGCCCGACTTTGCCGAGCGTATCAAGGGCACCACACTCGAGAGCATCTATGCCAACTGGTTTGCCCACCTTGATGACAAGCATGCAGAGATCACCCGCAAGCTCAACGAGTTTGAGCAACAGATGCAGTACCCCTACATCGAGGGCGTATGCCCTTTCATTGAGGCATTGCGAGAGGCCGGCATCAAGACCGCTATCGTCACCGCCAGCAACGAGGAGAAGATGCAGCGTGTATTGCATACCCACCCCGAACTCGCTACCCTCTTCGACCGTATACTTACCTCGAAAGACTATGCCAACGGCAAGCCCGCCCCCGACTGTTACATCGAGGGAGCCAAGGCTTTCGGTGCCCACCCCGAGGAGTGCATAGTAATTGAGGATAGTATCAATGGTCTGCGTGCCGGACGCGACTCGGGTGCCTTTGTCGTGGCAGTCACTACCACCAATCCCCACGAGGTAGTAGCACCATTGGCCGACCATGTCATCGAGCATTTCAATGGGACGACTCTTGATGGGTTATGGGCCAAAGGTTAAGGTTCTAGGATTGACCTTAATGACATTCTCCCCCTAATCTTCCTCATCAGCATTAAATTCTAAAACACTAAATAAAAATGACCAATCAACGTATCAGCGCCATAGACTCACTACGAGGCTTTGCCGTTATGGGCATAATGCTGCTCCACAACATTGAGCACTTCAACTATTACTCATTCCCCAAGACCGAACTTCCTTGGCTGCGCTCGCTCGATAGCAGCATATGGGATATGATGTTCTTCACCTTCTCTGGCAAGGCCTACGCCATCTTTGCTCTTCTCTTTGGTTTCACCTTCTACCTGCAGAGCCATCATGCCGAGCAGCGTGGCGAAGACTTCAAGAACCGATATATGTGGCGCCTGGTACTACTGTTGGGCTTCGGCTTCATCAACTCGCTCTTCTTCCCAGGTGAGATATTAGTGCTCTATGCCATCCTCGGCTTTGCCCTCGTACCCATACGCCATTGGAGCAACAAAGCCCTGCTATGGACCGCCGTGATACTGATGCTGCAACCCGTAGAATGGGTAAAAGTCATCTATGCCGCCATCTGCCCCGAAGCCAACCCACAGCAGATGATATTCTCCTTAGGCGATGTATACCCCCAGCTTGGCGGCACCTCTCTGTGGAAGATGATGAAAGTCAACTTCGTCACCGGACAGCTAGCTAGCCTCAATTGGGCGTGGTGCTACGGGCGCGTGTTCCAAACCACCTCACTCTTCATCTTTGGTCTGCTGATAGGTCGCTTGGGACTATTCCGTTCATCTACAGAGGAGGAACTGTCACGTAGCCGCACCTTGTGGACTAAGGTACTATGCTACTCGGCTCCCCTAGCTATCATCCTCTACTATGGCAAGCGATTCCTCTTTGCCCAGATTGACAATCCCTTCATGAAGGCCTCCATCACCACCACCTTCAACTCGTGGTACAACCTCTGCTTTATGCTTAGTATCGTAGGCATATTCCTATTATTATATTGGACTCGTCCTACAAGATTGCAACGTTGGCTTGTACCCTATGGCAAGATGAGCCTCACCAACTATGTCACCCAGTCTATCATCGGCAGCTTCCTCTACTTCGGCTACGGACTAGGGCTACACGCCAAATGTGG
>JAFOYZ010000236.1 GCA_017424485.1 Bacteroidaceae bacterium | reverse complement strand
AGTTGGGGCAGATGGCCAATGTAGGAGCTACTGCCTTGTCGTGAGTTCTTCTCTTGGCAGTTCTGGTCTTCGATTGTCTTCTTTTAGGATGTGCCATTTCTTTTAGTTTTAATTATTAATTATTTTCTTTAAACCTTCCCATCGCGGATCCACAGGAGTATCCGCTTCGTCGGCCTCGTCGCCGAACGTGATCGCCTCGCCGCCGAAGTCTTCGTCATCGGCAGAGCGCAGCAGATGCTTGCTCAACTTGCCCGACATTTCTTTGTTGCATTTGCCCGGAGCATGCACATGCTTCATGGGGATAGCCAGCGCCACAAACTCGTATATGTACCAAGCTACGTTGATGATGCCCTCTGATTCGGGTATTATCACCACATCACCCTGCTCGCCATAGTCAGCGCCCAGCTTCACCTGCAACTGGCCCGTAGTGTGTATGTCAAGGTCCATCTCATCGAGGCAGCGGTCACATATCACCACCACGGTGCCGTCTATGGCAAAAGTCATCTCATACACATCTACCGTGCGATGCACATCTACCTTCACCGTCACCTTACCCTTCTGCACTTCGGGGCCGTCAATATGGGCAAAGAACTCATTACCGACACACCAGTCGTACGAGGTGTTCACCTCTCTCATACCTCTCAGGTCTATCTTATAACTATCAAACTTACCCATATATCAATCCATTTTTTTGGTCGCATCCGAGTGGATGTAGCCAATCGGGCGACAAAGGTACAACAATTTATTCATTTTTCCGCGTTATTTAGTGTAAAACTTTTCTTCTCTGCATCGTTTTTATACAATCGGGCCGCCACGCCACACCCTAGCAGACCCTAATTTGCCATTCAGAATGCTAAAACCCACCCTTTTGTTCAAGGAAAAGGGAAGAAAGTACCCATCCGTTTCATCCCATTCCATCGGTACATTAGGGCTGCACAGCACAGATGCAATACTTTTGCAATACCATTTCCCGCCACATTTTCATATTAATCACTATATTTGCAAGCAAATCAGCGAACGTCATAATATATTATAGGTATGAGTACACAACAATTTAGCGTCCGATGGTGTTGCACCATACTGATCTGCCTGCTGTTAGGCAGCTGTAGCGACCACCATGCACTACGCCGTTTGGAGACGATAGCCCAAGCCATTGACGCCGACCCCGAGCAGGCCTGGTACATGCTCGATAGCATCGACTGTGCCACGCTGCGTGGCGAGGCCCGCGCCCTTTATGCCCTGCTCTCCACGCAGGCCAACTACCAGTGCTATGTACCTCTAACCTCCGACTCGCTCATTCTCACTGCTACCACCTACTATGGCAACAACAAGCCTGGCTACCGCGCAGCCATGGCCCACTACTACCTGGGCTGCACCTACACCGAGTTGGAGCGCGATGCCGATGCCGTAGGTGCCTATATGCAGGCACTGGTGCTCTTCCCTGACACCACGGTGCGCCAATACGCCCTGTGTCAGCAGAATATGGCCCGCCACTACCGCAACCGCAACATGTTTACCGAGAGTCTCGATGCCTTCAAAGCCTTCCGCGCCTCGATGCTCCTGCAGGGCAAGCCGGCCGATGTGGCTAATGCCGACTATCAGATAGCCCTCACCTATTTATATATGGAGCAGTGGGGCGAGGCCGAGCCACGCTTCCGCGCCCTCGTCGACAATCCTGCCACGCCACGCCTCGTGGCCGACAATGCTTGCTTTCAGCTGGCCAAGATTGCCTGCTACCATACGGAGCATTACGATGAAGCCCTGCAATACCTCAACCGCCACATCGCTTCGGTAGGTGATGTCTGCCGCCTCGGCCCCGACTACAGTGTGAAAGGCGATGTGTTCCTTGCTCTTGGGCAGACCGACTCGGCCCGCCACTACCTCGGACTTTCGCTCATCCCCGGTCGCGACGTGTATGCCGACTGCAACACCTATTATAAACTCATGGAGCTGGACCTTGCCGAAGGGCGCACCGACTCGGTGCCTGCCTACCTGGCACGCCACACCGTGCTGCTCGACTCCATCGCCCGTATGCAGAGCCGTGCCGAGGTGGAGCGCGTGCGTGGCGAGCACCAGATAGCCATGCACGACCGCATGCTGCGCCATCGCCACACCCGCTTCATGCTCATGGGTATCACCATCGTCATCACCCTCGCGCTGCTGCTCGTGGTGCTGTTTGCCGCCATCGACAATCGCCGCAAGGCCCGCTATATACGCTTGCAGAAACAGCTGGCACAAAACCGTGCCGAGATGCTGGCCCTCACCGCCATGACCGACGATGCCGACAGCGCCTCCTCTGAGCCCGACCCCGAGCGCCTCCTGACCCTGCGCCGACAGCGTATCGACTACTGCCGCGAGGTGTTTGCCCACACCCCTTGGCGCACCCGCATCGGCCAGTTGGAACACTCCTCCGAGGCACTCACGCTGAAGGAACGCACCGAGCTGCAGCAGGTGCTCATCGACAGCTTTGCCGACGTGATGATCGACTTCCGCACCCAATGCCCTGCACTCACCACCAGCGACCTCCATCTGGTGATACTCACACTCCTCGGGTGCTCCATACGCACAGCCTCGCTCTGCACCGCCATCTCCGAGAACGCCTTGCGCTCGCGTAAGACCCGCATGAAAGCCAAAATGACAGAAGAGCTCTACCACTTCGTGTTCGGATAGTGCAAAAGCACCACTTCCCCACTCCACCCCTATGGCGCAAGTCCATAAATCGGTTGGCAATGGCAAAGGCAAGCTACAACGGCATTTTACCGCCGTTTTACTTACTGCATAAAAAAACAGGCGAAGAACGGGCCAAAAGTTACCTCCGACGAAGCAAACAATTTCGTTCTCATTATGTAATTCTTCAAATATCCGTGGATATTTCATTACGTATCCGTGGATATTTCATCACGTATCCATGGATATTTCATTAAATATCCGCGGATATTTTACTTTTTATGCGCTTGTGCTTTGTTTTTCGGGCAAATAGATGGGAACTTTACAGGGTAAAGGCGAAAAGAAATAGAACCAGCCTTAAGTTGTACCTCTGCCAAAGCCAACCGATTTATACACTTTCACCATAGGGAAGCACCTCCTTGCAACATATTGCAACACTAAACGTCACAAGCTTGATAATGCAATTTTCGCCCATTCCATCGGTGTTTTTCACTTTGCAATACTTTTGCAATACCCATTTGGGGTATTTGTTGTTTCAAAATGCCTATATTTGTATTGCAATTTACAAGACCTACAGACTAACCAATATATTTCAAAAAACGATGAAAACTTCAAGACAAAGATTGGCCATGATGGCACTTGTGCTTAGTTTTGCTGCTACGACTTTTGCAGTTGAGATTGATGGCATAAGCTACAGCCTCATAGGCCGAAGACTTACGGCAATTGTACAGAAGATCGGTGATGGAAGAAAAGGGGGATATAAAGGGAATATAGTTATCCCCGAACAGGTTACCTACAATGGAAATGTCTATACGGTTAGAGAAGTTGCCCCCAATGCTTTTTGGGCGTGCGATAGCCTAATCTCTGTATCGCTACCTGAGAGCGTTGAGAAAATCCATGAATTTGCTTTCGCGGCTTGTGGTATGCTTACTTCTGTAAACATTCCTAATAAGGTCTATACAATCAGTGAAAAGTGTTTTTCCGGTTGTGAGAAGCTGGACTCTGTCCTACTACCCTCAGGTGTAACCTCCATCGGCAAGTTTGCTTTCAATGACTGCAAAAGCCTACGTTCAATTGTTCTTCCCGAATCATTAAAAGTGATTAACGAAGAGGCATTTGCCAATTGTAGAAGTTTGGATTCTCTTGCCATTCCTGCTAAGGTCGAAAGTATCGGAGAAAAAGCGTTTGTTTGTTGCACCAACCTGAAATCCTTGAAAGTGGCAGAGGGGAACTCCGTGTATGATTCTCGAAACAATTGTAATGCCATCATCAAAACGGCAAGTAGTACGCTGATTGTTGGCTGCTCTACAACAATAGTTCCACATGATGTGACTACTATCGGTGCCAATGCATTCCGTGAAATGACATTTACTGGTGCTATGTTACCTGAGGGTGTCAAAATAATTGGAAAATATGCTTTCTGGGGGAGTTCATGCGATAACGCATTGATTATCCCAGAAAGCGTGGACAGCATCGCTGATGCGGCTTTCGTTCTCTGCGATGTAGACTCCATCATTATCCGCGGCCAAATTTCGTCCTTAAAAACGAACACATTCGAAGCATGCAAGAGTCTGACATACATAGAGTTGCCGAATAGTTTGAAATATATCGGAGACTATCCATTTAATGATTGTAGGAACTTACAAAAAATTGTCTGTAAAGCTTCTATACCTCCCAAATGCACCTATTGGTCCTTTAAATTTGCCGGAAAGCGAATGACACTCGAGGTACCAAAAGAGAGTATTGAACTTTACAAGGAGGCAACCGTATGGGAGAATTTCTACTGCATAAAAACGGAGGATACAGAGGGAAACATAAAACAGCCAGACCCCAATCGCAACATTGTTAAGAAAGGCAACGGAATATACTATGCAACAGAAGACGGTGAGTGCACCTATCTCTACTCATATGACTACGAGTATGGAGACACGACGGCAGACAGAACAGATTTTACAGAGTGGGAACGTTGGAACGATGCCATCGTTATTGATGTAGACACTATCGGCCCGAATGCTTTTTCTAACTGCAATTTTAGAAGTGGACAAATCATTTACCTGACAGATAAAGTCAATACTATTTTAGAAGACGCGTTTTCCTATATAAATATCGCTGGCAGAATTGTGATAGGTATTCCTGATATATCCGAGCATATGACCTTAGTCTTTGAAGGTGAGTTTCCCCCGAATATAGATAAGGACAATATTATGAATTACGACGATTCCACGTGTGAAATAAACTTTGCCGTTCCCAATATCGTCAACTATATAACCAATGACATCCAATGGACCTACACTACATTAATGACCATTGACGATTTGGTGCGCGGATACATCTCGCCCGAGAACGAGGTGACCGTAAACGACTCTACAGAGACGGATGTGAATATGCAGCCCGGCACCAATCAGGACGGCAATATAGACCTCGTCGTCCATGCTCGCCCACGAAAGGAAATCCCCGTACGCGTTGGCGAGGGCGAGAACAAGGACATCTACAGTCGTGCCCCGGCCTGGATGCGCTACACCATGGAGCTGAGGATTACCGACTCCGAGGGCACGGAGCTCTACACAGGCGAGATGCAGTGCAACGCCTACGGAGAATGCCAATTCAACGTCTCCTTCGCCTGCCCGACAAACAACATCATACACATCTACTCACGCAGTATCGACATGTTTGGCCGCGCTACGGAGTGGGCCGTCACCACCATCAATCTCGACACAAGCATCAGTCCGACAGTAGCGTCCAACACCGACGTCCCCTACTACGACCTGCAAGGCCGCCCCATAGCACACCCCACTCGTGGTATATATATAAGGAATGGAAAGAAAGTAATATTGTAGGTACAGGAACCATTGCAAAGGTATTGCACACTTGCGATGCAATACTTTTGCAATACCCAAATTCGTCGTTTTTCACCATATAATTCCTATATTTGCTCTCAATAATGAAAAGAAAAACATTTTGTACTATGAAAAAGATAAGATTTACACTGGCCATGATAGCACTTGTGTTGTGTTCATTAACAGTGAATGCGCAGCATTACACTTTCGAAGTTGACGGGATTGCATACAACCTCGCATCAGACACCTACACCGCCGAGGTGACTAAGGCCTCAAAACTATATGAAAGCGATATCGTCATCCCTGACACAGTGATTTATAAAGAGGAAGCCTACAATGTGACAAGTATAGGGCGTACAGCATTTTTTGGTTGCACAAGGCTCACCTCCATCACTATTCCCGAGAGCATGACAAGCATCGGAGGAGGAGCTTTCTATGGTTGCAGCAGCCTCACCTCCATCACCATACCCGAGAACGTAACGAGCATTGGAGATCATGCTTTCTGTAGTTGCAGCAACCTAACATCCATCACCATACCCGAGAACGTGACAAGCATTGGGGCCAATGCCTTTATGTTATGCAAATTAGATACTATTGTCGTAGCAGATGAGAACACCGTCTATGACTCACGTAACGATTGTAATGCCATCATAGAGACAAAGACCAACACCCTGATTGCAGGTTGCGCCACAACAACAATTCCCAAGAACATTACGAGAATCGAAGACAATGCATTCTATGGATATACCGACCTTATCTCCATCACCATACCCGATGGAGTAACGAGTATCGGAGACTGGAGTTTCTTCAATTGCGGATTCGCCTCTGTCAGCTTACCCGAGAGTGTGACGAGCATCGGAGCCAATAGTTTCTCACATTGCAACAAACTCACCTCTATCAACATTCCTAAGGGTGTGACGAGTATCGAAGACAACACTTTCTCAAACTGTATTTATAACCATAGAACAACCAAAACTAATCAGAAATATCCGAGTGTAAATCTTTAATTACCAGCATATTCTAAAATTTAACACT
>JAFOYZ010000036.1 GCA_017424485.1 Bacteroidaceae bacterium | reverse complement strand
TTTACCAAGCGATTCTTCTCTGAGAAGTCGCAAGGTGGACTCTCACTAATACAGACACCTGCTGGCAAGGCTGTAAATGGTACGCTGAAATATGACCCGGCTTGGAATGCCTACTATGCAGGATTGAATGACCAAGGTGGAAATATTGCTCTACAGAAAGATATGGCCGTGATGATGGTTCCTAGTGATGAAGCAATGAGAAATTATTGGGAAGAGGGCGCTGGTAAGGTGCTGAGAGACTACTACGGCTCTTGGGATAATGTCCCCGATGATGTAATCTCGAAACTGATCAATGTAAACATGCTTAGCTCTTTCATTTCATCAGTGCCTTCGAAGTTTGACAATATCTTGAATGATGCCAATGACCCCATGGGTGTGGATGTAGCTGATATCGACTCTGTGTGGCTCGCATGTAATGGCGCTATTTACCTTACTAATAAGGTGTATTCGCCTACGGCATATATCAGTGTGTCATTCCCAGCTCTGATCAATGAGACGATGCGTATCTTATATTGGGGTATCGAACAATTGCAGTATGATGTGTATCTCAACTCATTGAATACATATTACAGTTTCTTCATTCCTACGAACAATTCAATGCTTGAATACATCGATCCCGTATCGTATGGTAAGAGTAAAACCCAACTCTATCGTTTCTACTACGATAAGACCAAGGTAAACAAAGAGCAGCGTGTATGGGCTAGCATATGGAACTATGACACCGAAACAGGTATGGTACTTGATAGTGTAGGGAAGACTACAGATGTAAATGTTATCAAGAACCGATTGAAAGATATTCTCGAAACCCACATTGTGATAGGCAATGTAGAGGACGGACGTACTTATTACCGCACAAAGGGAGGTACAGAAATTCGTGTAAGCAATGTTGCTGCAGGAGCAAATGGCATGACTGTAGAGGGTAGCTACCAGATCAATGAGGGTCAGCCTCTGCCTGTGACCACGATTTATGACCAGACACAAGGTAATGGTAAGAGTTATATTCTTGACGGACAACCCATCCTCGGCACTCGCCTGACTGTGCATGACGTGTTGGCAAGCAGAGAAGAGTTCTCAGAATTCTATAATCTGATGTTGGGAAGCGGATTGTTTGAGGTGATTCACGACAACCGTAATGCTTGTGGTGGTACTAATGTATCTGTTTTCAATACCTATCACTATACTGTATATGTGCCTTCGAATGAAAGTATACAGGAATTACAAGCCAAGGGCGAATTGTCGTCATGGGATGTGGTAGCTCATCACGAGGAAATGGGTAACCTGGCTGCCAAGTCGCGCGACTCGTTGGCTATCGTGAATTTCTTGCGTTATCATATCCAAGACAATGCCTTGTTTGTTGGGGCTGCTCCTGAGAAGGGTGAATACGAAACTGCGATTATCGACCCCACGACCAAGCGATTCTATCGTATCTCAGCTGAGTCTACTGGAGATGCTATCACCTTACGTGATAATTCTGGCGAATATAGTCATGTAGTGACCACAGATGAGAACCTATACAACCTGATGGCCAGAGAGTATCAATATAATAATAAGGATGCTGCCAATGCCAATATGATAGAAACATCATCATCTGCCGTAATTCATCTGATCGATAGACCTCTGTCGTATAAGAAGAAATAATGTGCTAAGTACATAGATATCATATAAAACTAATAGCTATGAGTACAAGAAGATTAATCAAGATAGTAGGACTGATAATAGTCACTTGTCAGTTGTCTGTCAGCAATATATTTGCTCAGAAATCAGGCGATATGATCAGTGGTGTCATCACTGATGAGTTGGGTCCTGTGATGGGTGCCAATGTAGTGGAGATGGATGCTGCCAACCGTATCATCTCGTATGCGGTGACAGATATCAATGGTAATTTCTCCTTCAAACTGAGGAATCCTAAAAACTCACTCCGTGTGACGTATGTAGGATGTAAAACGGTAACCCTGCCTTTCAATAAGTTGAAATATGACATCAAACTGGCTAGCGATAACCAGATTGAGGAGGTTGTGATCACATCGAAAAAGCGTACCGAGGGTTCGGGTCTCTCTATTCCACTTGATGAGGTGTCTACGGCAAGACAAAGTCTTGATATGGCCGAATTTGAGGGACTTGCATTGACTACAGTCGACGAGGCTTTGCAAGGACGTATCGCAGGTCTTGACATCGTGTTCAACTCGGGTAACTTGGGAGCAGGCACTTCAATGCGTCTGCGTGGTGTGTCAAACATCAATGGATCAAGCGAGCCACTCATCGTTGTTGATGGTAATGTATTGGAAACCAATACTGATAACTTTGACTTCAACTCTGCCAACGAAGAGACATTCGCCCAGTTGCTTAATGTGAACCCCGAAGATATTCAGAGCATCTCTGTACTGAAGGATGCTGCTGCTACCGCTATCTGGGGATCACAGGGTGCAAATGGTGTTATTGAAATCAAGACAAAGCGTGGTACACGTGGTAATACACGTGTAACCTATAGTTATCGTCTGACAGGTACCTACCAGCCACAGGGATATGAGATGCTCAATGGTGATGAATACACGATGTTGCTCAAGGAGGAGTATTTCAATCCGTCACTCAGTGATGCTACCAGTAATATCCCTGAAATCAGCTATCTATCGTCGGGCTTCTCGGAGCGTCAGATGTATGACAACAATACCGATTGGTTGAGTGCGGTGAAGCAGGTGGGATGGAGACAGAATCACTACGTATCACTCAGTGGTGGTGGTGAGAAGGCGCTCTTCCGTATTGGTGCCGGTTATGACAATGAGACAGGATCAATTATCGAGCAGGAACTTGACCGATTCACATCACGTGTGAACCTCGACTACTTTGTGTCGGATCGTATCAAGATCGAAACCAACATCTCTCTGACCTATACACAGAATCAGAAAAACAATGGTGACTTGCTCTCTCTCGCATACGTGCGTATGCCTAACATCTCAATCTATGAGCAAGATAAGGATGGTAATGATCTTGATGAGTTTTACCACATGCAGCCGACATTGTCATCTGCCCTTCGTGATCAGATGATTTCCAATAATAAGAATATACCGAATCCTGTAGCTTTGGCTTATCAAGCCAAGAATCATGAAACGAGCTACAACATTGAGCCTGAGTTTAAGCTCAAATATGACCTTCTTGGAATTGAAGAGGGTAAGACTCGATTGAACTATGAGGGTAAGGTGATGTTCAATATCTTCAACCGCTACGAAGATCAGTTCATGCCCCTCACGCTCAATACCAAGGGATGGAATGATAAGGAGAGTAACCGTACTACAGCCAATTCGTCGAAACAGTTTGGTGTAACCACAACTCATACGCTGACCTTCGTTCCTGTATTCAAGAACATTGATCACTCACTCTCCATGATGCTTCGTGGTCAGCTCACAAGCGGTGAGTCTACATCGCAGAGTACCGTGACATGGGGTACTCCTTCTGGTCCTATCCAGAGTACAGCAGCTAATGGTATAATCGATGGTATGAATACGGGTAGCGGACAGTGGAGAAGTATTTATCTGACCTATTCAGCTCACTATGCATACAAGGGACGTTATGTGGCCGACTTCTCGCTCCGTCGTGACGGTACCACAAAGTTCGGTGCCGATAAGCGTTGGGGTACGTTCCCAGCTCTCTCTATCCGTTGGAACGTAAGCCGTGAGCCATGGTTCAATAGAGCATTACCATGGGTGTCTATGTTGTCAATCCGTCCGGGATGGGGTATAGTAGGTAAGCAGCCGGGTTCTGAATATCTCTACTTCAGTAAGTATGCTATAGGTAAGGGATATATAGGACAAGGTTCTATCTATCCACAGAATATCCGTATGAAGAATCTGAAATGGGAACAGAAGGAAACCTATAATATAGGTGCCGACTTTGGATTCTTGGAGGATAAGATCAATGGTAATATCGAACTGTATCGTCAGTATACCAGTGACCTGCTGATGCAGAATCGCGGTATTCCTACCTCTTCAGGTTATCCACACTTGCAGTGGCAGAATGTAGGAAACATGGAGAATATCGGTTGGGAGTTTAACCTCAATGGAAACAGTATCATCAAGGCGGGTAAGTTTGGTGCCGATTTCAACGTGACCTTTGCCAACAATAGAAATAGGGTTACAGCGATGGACGAAACCTGTCTGGCTAGTCTGAACAATGAGTTTAACCGTAGCAACGGTTCGTACCTATCACGTGTTGAGCTCAATTATGCTCTAGGAAGTATCTATGGATTCCGTTACAAGGGTGTATATCAGTATTCAGACTACTCGGCTCAGGAGGTTCCTGGTGTGAGTGGTCCCAATGCCCCTGTGGTGCGCGACAAAGATGGTATTGTGATACTTGACGAGAACCAGATGACTAAGCCCATGATGTTCTGCGCAGGATCGGTAAATTATGAGTTCCGCGGCGGTGATGCTATTTATGATGATGTCAATTACGATGGTACTATCGATGAACTGGATATCGTATATCTAGGTTCGTCGTTGCCGAAGGTAACTGGTGGATGGGGTTTCAAACTCAGATATGGACGTCTGTCATGGAACAACCAGTTTAACTTCCGCTATGGAAATAAGATTATCAACCGAGTACGTATGAATGCAGAAAATATGTATTCAAATAATAATCAGAGCCGTGCTGTGAACTGGCGCTGGCGCGTTGAGGGTGACGTAGCACGTATTCCTCGTGCTCTCCGTCAGCATGGATACAACTGGTTGGGTAGCGACCGCTTTGTTGAAGATGGTTCATTCATGCGTCTCAACTATTCACAGATTAGCTATTCATGTCCGACTAAAGATCTTAAGCGATTTGGCCTTAACAGACTCGACTTCTATGTATCGGCCAACAACCTCTTCTGCTTGACCAACTATTCGGGTTCTGATCCCGAGGTAGGTTATGGTGGCTTGGGTATTGTGACCGATAATGCACAGACTCCGCGTGCGAAGTCGTTTACTGCAGGTGTGACAATCGGATTCTAAATAGTATGTAAAATGTAATTAGAACTAAATATTATGATTACTAAAGTAAGAAATATAGCATGCGTCTTATGTGCGACCTTTGCTTTTACTGCGTGCGATGGTTTCCTGGAAATCCTGCCGATGAACGAGGTGGTGCTTGAGAATTATTGGACAGAAAAGAATGATGTGGTCAGTGTGCTGAACAGCTGTTATGAGACGCTTGAGACCGAAGATTGTCTGGTACGTATGGGAGTATGGGGTGAGTTGAGATCTGACAATTTGAAGATTGGCACCAATGTCCCCAATGAGATCAACGAGATACTTAAAGAGAATATCCTGCCTTCTAACTCCATGTGTAGTTGGGCTAGATTCTATGAAGCTATCAACCGTTGTAATACCGTTTGCCATTATGCTCCTCAGGTGCAGGCAATAGACCCTAACTATACCGAGAGTGAGATGAGAGCCAATATCGCTGAGGCTACGGCAATCCGTGCTTTGTGTTATTTCTATCTCATACGCACCTTCCGTGATGTGCCTTATACTACGATACCTAGTATCGACGACTCACAGAATTATGTTCTTCCTGCTACACCATTTGATGTAGTGATAGATACATTGATTACCGACCTGGAGCGAGTTCAGTACGATGCTGTACGTCGTTATTATCTTGATGATAGCTATAGCGCATATCATAACTCCAGTAAGATTACACGTACAGCCATCCATGCCTTGTTGGCCGATCTCTATTTGTGGAAGGGCGATTGGGACAATTGCATCAAGTATTGCGACCTTGTACTCGACTTCAAACGCCAACAATATGAAGAAATGGTTGACCGTGAAGGTAATGTATATGA
>JAFOYZ010000035.1 GCA_017424485.1 Bacteroidaceae bacterium | reverse complement strand
GTGAGGCCTTCCCCTACTGCCAGGTGAGCATGGTGCACGGCAAGATGAAGCCTGCCGAGAAGGATGCCGAGATGCAGCGATTCTTGCGCCGCGAGACACAGATCATGGTGGCCACCACGGTAATTGAGGTGGGCGTGAACGTGCCCAACGCCTCGGTGATGGTGATAGAGAATGCCGAGCGTTTCGGCCTGTCGCAGCTGCACCAGCTGCGTGGCCGCGTGGGACGCGGGGCCGACCAGTCGTACTGCATCCTGGTGACCTCGGTGAAGCTCTCAGAGGAGAGCAAGAAACGCCTCGAGATCATGGTGCGCACCAACGACGGATTCGAGATTGCCGAAGCCGACCTCAAGCTGCGCGGGCCGGGCGACCTCGAGGGCACGCAGCAGAGCGGTATCGCCTTCGACCTGAAGATTGCCAACATCGCCCGCGACGGACAGCTGCTGGGACATGTGCGTAGCATAGCCGAGCGCATCACCGACGACGACCCCGATGCTTCGCGCCCCGAGAATGCCGTGATGTGGAGGCAGCTGGAGCGCCTGCGCAAGACGAATGTGAACTGGAGCGCCATATCGTAGGATGATTGATGGTGGAGGGGTGATGGAGTATCACCCCGGCTGCGAATACAGAAGAAATTAGGCGGCGGTTCGGAACCGAAGGTCGACGCCCGAGATAAAAAAACGAAGGGGCTGAAGTCAAATATTCAAATAAATTTGATATTTCGCTCACCTTGCACTATCTTTATCTTTGCTTTGCAAAGAAGAAATTAGGCGGCGGTTCGGAAATATTCAAATAAATTTGATATTTCGCTCACCTTGCACTATCTTTATCTTTGCTTTGCAAAGAAGAAATTAGGCGGCGGTTCGGAAATATTCAAATAAATTTGATATTTCGCTCACCTTGCACTAATTTTGCAGATTACAGCATAAACTGATAAAAAGAAACATATCGATATGGCAGCAAATGACTTAATAGTAGCAATCGAACTGGGCTCGTCGAAGATAGCTGGTGCCGTGGGACGTAAGTGCACGGATGGCACTCTGCAGGTACTGGCCTATGCCGATGAACCCGTGTCGGGGTTCGTACGCCGAGGCGTGGTGTATAATATTGACAAGACTGCTCAGAGCCTTACCAATATCATCAATCGCCTTGAACCCGAGATGAACAACGCCACCATAGGGCAGGCCTATGTGGGGGTAGGTGGCTATACCCTACACTCGGAACTGAACACCGTGGTGCGCACCTTCGAGGAGACGACGCGTGTGACTGACTCCATCGTGACCGAGATGGAAGAACAGAATGCATCGAAGCAGTATCCCGGACACGATATGCTGATAATGGTGTCGCAGGAGTATAAGATAGGAAATAATATATCGAACGAACCTGTGGGCGTTAACTGCTCGCGCATCGAAGGTAACTACCTTAACATACTGGCTCGTGCCTCGGTGATGGATAATACCAACAAGAGCTTCGGGTCGGCAGGCGTAGAGATTGCCGACGACTCTATAGCGCCGCTCGAGGCGGCCAAGGTGTTGCTCACCGATAACGAACGCCGACAGGGATGTGTGCTGGTCGATATGGGTGCCGATACGACTACGGTGTCGATATATAAAGGTGGCTACCTGCGTTTCCTTACCGTGGTGCCGCTGGGCGGACAGAATATCACGCGCGACCTCTGCTCGCTGCAACTCGATGAGCAGGAGGCCGAACGCATAAAACGTAGATATGGAGTGCTGTATCCTGCATCGAGCGACGAAATGGTGCAGGTAGATGCCGAACGATCTATAGAGCTGCGCAAGGTGCACGAGGTCATCGAAGCACGACTAGAAGAGATATTGCTCAACGTGGTGCACCAGATAGAGACATCGGGCTATGAACTGAAGAATCTGCTTGCCGGCGTGGTGTGCTGCGGTGGAGGTATCAACCTGAAGGGGATAGAAGAGGCTCTCGCTCAGAAATTCCCGTCGGTCAAGATACGCCTGGCATACGATACCGTGACACGAGTGGAGTGGAATACAAATTATCGCCCCTTAGAGGGAACTCAAGGTGTGCTCGTGGGACTGCTCATGGCTGGCGAGGAAACCTGCATACAGGAAATCCCGATGGAGATTAAGCCTGAAGACGAGGGAAAGGCTGTGACGGGCAACCTCTTTACCGACGATGGAGAGAGCGCCCAGGAAGAGCGTGACCGCAAGCGCGAGGAGGAGAACAAACGCCGACGCGAAGCCGCGGCAGCAAAGGCGCAGGAACGTAAGGAGAAGCAGAAGGGTTTCCTCGCAGGACTGGTGAAGAAGATAAAATCTGTGGGCGACAATATGGAGAAGATTGCTACCGACTTCTTGAAAGATGAGGATATGGATAATAACCAATAAATGACAGGATACGATATGAACGATAATGATATTATGCCCTACGACTTGCCTACCGAGGTGAGAAAGATTATTAAGGTTATCGGTGTGGGTGGTGGCGGCGGCAATGCCGTAAAGAACATGTACCGCACGGGTATACAGGATGTGTCATTCGTACTGTGCAATACCGACAATCAGGCACTGGCGAAGTCTGAAATCCCAGTTAAGCTGCAGATCGGCCGCGAGACAACCAAGGGACTGGGTGCCGGTAACGACCCCGATAGAGCACGCCGCGCAGCCGAGGAGAATATAGAGGATATACGCAAGCAGTTTCAGGATGGCACCGAGATGGTGTTTATTACGGCCGGTATGGGCGGTGGTACGGGTACTGGAGCGGCACCGGTAGTAGCACGCGTGGCCAAAGAGTCGGGGGTGCTCACCGTAGGTGTGGTGACTATCCCATTCAAGTTTGAGCTACGCCCCAAGATAGTGCAGGCACTCAAGGGTGTAGATGCCATATCGAAGCATGTGGATGCGCTGCTCGTGATCAACAATGAGCGTATCTTTGATATCTATCAGAACTGTCTCATCACCGAGGCCTTCCATCGGGTAGACGATACGCTTACCGTAGCGGTGAAGAGTATATCGGAGATTATCACCATGGAGGGTACCATCAACCTCGACTTCTGCGATGTGAGCAAGGTGCTGCGCAATGGTGGAGTGGCTATCATGAGCTATGGCTTGGGAAGAGGAGAAAACCGCCTGGGAATGGCTATCGAGAATGCACTGCACTCGCCACTGCTCAATGATAATGATATATACAACTCGAAGAAGATTCTCTTCAATATCTACGACAGCCCTACGCATCCGATCAGGGTGGAGGAGATGGAGGAGATAAGCCGATTTACCGACCGATTCCTCAGCAAGGATATCGAGGTGATATGGGGATTGGCTACCGATGAGTCGCTCGATGAGGATGTGAAGATTACCATCCTGGCAACAGGCTTCGGCGTGTCGAACATACCGGGCATGAATACCACTATCGAGGTGAACAATGCCTCTGTGGAGCAACGTGCCGAGACGGAAGAGGAGCAGGCCGAACGCAGGCAGCAGGAGGAAAAGAACAGGGAACTGATATCCAAGTACTATGGCGATACCAAACTCGCCGCCAAGCGCACCATACACGCCTTCGTGATGGAGGGCGACGACCTCTTCAATGATGACCTCGTAGATGCCATCGACTCGCTGCCTACCTACAAGCGTGGCAAGCAGGACCTGGCAGAACTGGCCAACTATCGTAGATAATTAACCACTAACACCAAAGATAATGGAAAAGAATCAGGAAAACCAACTTCAGATAGAACTAAAAGAAGATGTGGCTCAGGGCGTATACTGCAACCTGGCTGTCATCTCGCATTCATCGTCAGAGTTTGTGCTCGACCTCATACGTGTGCTCCCGGGATTGCCCAAGGCGCAGGTCAAGTCGCGTGTGATACTCACCCCTGAGCATGCTATGCGCCTCATGTTTGCCTTGCAGGATAATCTCAAGAAGTATGAGAGCGCGTTTGGCCCTATACGCCTGCCCGAGCAGGAGAAGGGAAAAACCTATATGCCTCGCTTGAGCGACTTCAAGGGAGAGGCGTAAGCTAGTACGGAAAGAATAGCGCAAAGCATATAAGATAAGAGAAGGCCGGTGAATACCGGCCTTCTCTTGTTATATAAGCGGAAAATGTGGATGCTTAGTCGAGCTCTTGATCGGCTTCGTATCCGCCAAGTTCGCGTACCTTGTTTTTCAACATGGCAAACTGCTTGAACAGATCGTGTACGGGCTTGTCGCCATCCTTGTGCATGGGAGCCTTGCAGTAGAATGAGAGCCACTCCTGTATGCCTGAGAGACCTGCGCGGAGGGCTACGTCAGAGAAGAGCACGAGGTCGAGTGCCAAGGGAGCTGCAAGGATAGAGTCGCGGCAAAGGAAGTTGACCTTGATGGTCATGGGGTAGCCCATCCAACCAAAGAGGTCGATGTTGTCCCATGCCTCCTTTTCATCGCCACGGGGTGGGTAATAGTTGATGCGTACCTTGTGGTAGATGTCGCTATACAGATCGGGGTATACGTCGGCATCGAGGATGTTCTCCACGGCGCTCATCTTGCTGCGGCGCTTGGTCTCGAAGTTCTCGGGGTTGTCGAGCACAATGCCGTCGCGGTTGCCCAGAATGTTGGTCGAGAACCATCCGTTGACACCCAATTGGCGGGTGAAGAAGGCTGGGGCGAGCACGGTCTTCATCATGGTTTGTCCGCTCTTGAAGTCCTTGCCGGTGATGGGTACCTGGCACTCCTCGGCCAGCTGCCACATGGCGGGCATATCGACGCAGAGGTTGGGGGCTCCCATCACGAAGGGGCATCCCTCACGCATGGCAGCATAGGCGTAGCACATGGATGGTGCTATGACGGTGGTGTCGCCGCGCTCTAGGGCTGCCTCGAAGCCTGCCAGTGTGTCGTGAGCTTCGGCATTGCGGGCTACATACTTCTCGGTGCTGGCAATCCATATCACTACTACACGGTCGCAATGGTTGTCTTCCTTGAATCGGCGGATGTCTTCGCGCAAGGCATTGGTGCGCTCAAGCAGGGTGCCGCTCTTGATATTGGGACCGTCAATGTTGGTGGCATACTCCTTTTCGTATAAGGCCTTGAGGGGCTTGATGGCATGTAGCTCATCGGCTACAGGGTCAATGTCGCGCTGCTTCAGCACATCGGCCTTGAGAGCTGCCTCGTAGGCATCGTCTTCGTATATGTCCCATGCACCGAAAACGATGTCGGAAAGTTCGGCTATGGGGATGATGTCTTTAACCTCTTTGTATACTTTGTCGCGGCCTTTGCCCAAGCGCATGATGCCGTCGCAGGCAAATGATCCTATGGGCTTTGCCAATTGCTTACGAGCCATAAGCGTGCCTACAATCGTGGTAGTGGTCACGGCCCCAAGTCCTACACACATGATGCCAAGTTTGCCGGTTGCAGGACGTACCATTGTTTCGTTCATATCGTGTTATTTATTTATATAGTATGAATTGATATGCAAAGTAACGGCTTTTTTCTAAAAGAAAGTACCAAAAAAGGATAATTTTTACGGTTGATTACATTAAAATGGTTTCTTTGATGATTTCTCCCACTGTGGGGTGGGGGAATACGATGTGTTCGAGCTCATCGGCGGTCAACCCTCGCTCTATGGCTATGCAGGCGCTACTGATGATTTCGCTGCATGGGTTGCCCAGCATATGTACTCCGAGTATGTGGCCGGTGGTCTTGTTGGTGATGATCTTGCATAGGCCTTCACCTCCTTCGTTTTCGGCTACGAAGCGTCCCGAGTAGGCAAGAGGGAGCTTGTGGCATCGGTACTCGATGCCCTGTTGTTGGGCTTGTGCCTCGGTGATGCCTACGCTGGCTACTTCGGGATTGGTGTATACGATGCCTGGGATGGCATGATAGCGCATGGCGTCGGGGTGGCCACAGATGGTGTTGACTGCTACTTCGGCTTCGCGGCTTGCTGTGTGGGCAAGCATGGAGAATCCGGTGATGTCGCCTGCGGCATATACTCCCTCGGCGCTGGTGCGCATTTGACTATCTACCTTGACGCTACCACGCTCGAGCGCAATGCCGAGTGTCTCTAACCCGAGTCCTTGGGTGATGGGACGGCGCCCCACGCTGAGCAGTATCTTGTCGCCCTCGATGGTGTGCTCGGTGCCCTCGGTGTCAATAAAGGTGACGCTATGGTCCTCTATGTGGGTCACTCTGCATGAGAGGTGGAAGTGTATGCCCTTCTTGGTGTATTGTGAGCGTAGCATGGCGCTGATCTCGCTATCCATGGCGCCTAGAATCTCGGGCATCATTTCTACTACGTGCACTTCGGCTCCGATGCTGTTGTATAGTGAGGCAAATTCCATGCCTATGACTCCACCGCCTATGATGACGAGGCTGGTGGGCGCTTCCTTCAAGGCGAGCAGTTCGCGGTTGGTCACAATGGCCTCGTTTGTCGCCATGTCAAGTCCGGGGATGGGCGGGACGAATGTTTCAGAGCCAGTGCAGAGGAGTAGGTTCTTTGTCTCGTAGGTTTCGCCATTGGCGATGATGCGTATGGCGCCATTGACGGTGCGTCCGCTGATGGTAGCCTCGGCCTTTACGACCTCTACGCCAGCGTTGCGCATTCTTAATCCTATGCCCGCAACTAGCTTGCGTATCACTTTAGTCTTGCGGTCGGTCATCTTCTTGTAGTCAAGTTGGGCCTCCTCTACGCGCAAACCATACTTCTCGCTCTTGCGTGCTTGATCGTACAGTTTGGCGCTATATAGCATGGTTTTGGTGGGTATACAACCCTCGTTGAGGCATACACCTCCAAGGTCTTTCTTTTCAAACAATATGGTTCTCAGACCATTCTTCCCGGCTTTCTCTGCAGCAACGTATCCTCCAGGACCGCCGCCAATGATTGCGATGTCAAACATGGTGTATAGTTGTCTTTATGATGGTATTATATTTTTCTAGACAAATGTAGTATAAGGTAAAGGAAAAAGCAAACTTAATGGTACTTTTTTTGAGCCATAGCGCGTTTAAGGATGGCTATGGCGGGGGTCGGATGGGGATGCGTGCCTTATCTTCTGATTATTCGCGAATGTACAGAACGTTGTTCTCAAAATCAAATGCCACCGTGTGTCCCATGAAAAAGGGGAGTCCGATGAGGCCGTCGGTGGTGAAGCGACGTAGCTTGTCGGTGATGCAGATGATGGGCTGCTCAAATCGCTGGCCTAGTATGGCGCAGCGCTCGGGAGTGAAGGTCTTGGCCACGATGTGTCCGTGTCTGTTGCGTCCCACGGCTAGCTTGAGTTGCTTGTTCTCGTCAAGGACATGCTCTACGGTCGCGCTTTGCTCGCGTAGATAGAGGAGCATCGGATTGCCTAGATCGATATTGAAGTTGCCCTCTATGACTGTGGTGTGACCGTCGATGCTGAAGGCGATGTGGGTCTTCACCGCAGGCATCCTCTCGTAAGAACGGCGGTTTATCTTATGGCGTGTGCCTTGCCACTCGCGTAGCTCTTTTCGGGTAAGCATCTGCATGTGCTCGCCCTCGAGGTCGAGCATTACGATGCGACTGTTCCAATCGTAGGTATGGTGTAACCGATGGATGGGGATGGTTATCGTGGTTTCATCGCGATAGTTGGCGAGAACTAGTATGCGTCCGTCGTACGTGGCATTGCCAAATTGCAGCATCCCCTTGGCGAGGTGGCTGATGCGGTATATGGTGCCGCCGAGGTTTATCTCTTTGTTCATATCGTTGGGGCGAACCTCGATGTCCAGCTCGTCGAGATGGCTGAAGAGGAATGCGCTGTCGACCAGTGCGGCGTGAATACCCGACTCAATCATTACCGAGGTGAGTACTTTGCCGTTGAGTAGGGTGTTGAATGCATAGTGCCCGCTATGCGTGCGGTATAGGTGGAGTGAGGCTGAATGGTTGGTTTGTGCAGATATGGCAAGGAGTCCTGTTAAGACGAAAAAAATAGCGAGCAATCTTCTTTTCATATCATGTGTGCGCTTGGTGACTGACGTAGGATTTCTGTATAGAACAAATGAGCGAAAACTCCGATTCATCATCATCGTTATCGCTCATCGAGTGTCGGAAAGAGGCGACTCGAACGCCCGACCCCTACGTCCCGAACGTAGTGCGCTACCAACTGCGCTACTTTCCGATTGCGTTGCAAAAGTACAAATAATTTATGAATTATGAATTATGAATGACAAATTATTTTCCTTGCCTCGTCTAAAACGGCTATTGAAGGGGCTAAAAATAACTTTTGGTGAAGAAAAAATGAAATATTATAAAAAAAAGCGAAAATGATTTTGTGGTTTCAAAAATTCGT